>NZ_CP071383.1:941181-1254908 GCF_017348915.1 Leclercia pneumoniae
CTGGTGACGGCGGTAGGGCTGACCTGCGCCTGTGCAGAGTTCTTTGCGCAGTATCTGCCGCTCTCTTACCGCACGCTGGTGTTTATCCTCGGCATCTTCTCAATGGCGGTCTCGAATCTGGGACTGAGCCACCTGATTCAGGTGTCCATTCCGGTACTGACGGCCATTTACCCGCCGTGTATTGTACTGGTTGTGCTGAGCTTTACCCGCCCGTGGTGGCATAACTCCTCACGAATTATTGCCCCGGCCATGTTTATCAGCCTGATTTTTGGTATCCTTGACGGGATAAAAGCATCCGCTATTGGCGACGTACTGCCTGCCTGGACACAGCGTCTGCCGCTGTCTGAGCAGGGGCTGGCCTGGCTGATGCCTACCGTTGTTGCACTGGTATTGGCTGTTATCTGGGATCGTGCTGCAGGACGCCAGGTTACATCGAACGCGCATTAATCAACGGCAGAATGTACAACCACGGGGCTTATGGCCCCGTGGTTTTTTGTTTTTTTGTGTTGAATGGCAAGACATAAATGGAAAGCTCTAACAAACTCAAGCGGGGTCTCACCGCCCGTCACATTCGCTTTATGGCACTGGGTTCTGCAATAGGCACGGGCCTTTTTTATGGCTCGGCAGATGCCATAAAAATGGCCGGTCCCAGCGTATTGCTGGCCTATGTTATTGGCGGCGCTGCGGCCTATATCATCATGCGTGCCCTTGGGGAGATGTCGGTTCATAACCCCTCAGCCAGCTCCTTCTCACGCTATGCCCAGGAAAACCTCGGGCCACTGGCCGGGTATATCACCGGCTGGACCTACTGCTTTGAAATTCTGATTGTGGCCATCGCCGATGTGACCGCGTTCGGAATTTATATGGGCGTCTGGTTCCCCACGGTGCCGCACTGGATCTGGGTCTTAAGCGTCGTGATGATCATCTGCACCGTTAACCTGATGAGCGTAAAAGTGTTCGGTGAACTGGAGTTCTGGTTCTCGTTCTTTAAAGTCGCCACCATCATTGTGATGATTGCTGCCGGCTTTGGCATCATTATCTGGGGCATTGGCAACGGCGGCGAAGCGACCGGAATTCATAATCTCTGGAGCAACGGCGGCTTCTTCAGCAACGGCTGGATTGGAATGGTGATGTCGCTGCAGATGGTGATGTTTGCCTACGGCGGGATCGAAATCATCGGTATTACCGCGGGCGAAGCGAAAGATCCTGAAAAATCTATTCCTCGTGCGATTAACTCAGTGCCAATGCGTATCCTGGTCTTCTATGTGGGCACGCTGTTCGTCATTATGTCCATCTACCCGTGGAATCAGGTCGGCACAAACGGCAGCCCGTTTGTCCTTACCTTCCAGCATTTGGGGATTGCCTTTGCCGCCAGCATTCTTAACTTTGTGGTGCTGACCGCTTCGCTCTCGGCCATTAACGCCGACGTATTTGGCGTGGGTCGTATGCTGCACGGCATGGCCGAGCAGGGCAGTGCGCCGAAGATCTTCGCCAAAACCTCCCGTCGTGGTACGCCATGGGTGACGGTGATGGTGATGACGGTCGCGCTGCTGCTGTCGGTCTACCTGAACTACATCATGCCGGAGCGCGTCTTCCTGGTGATTGCTTCGCTGGCCACCTTCGCCACCGTATGGGTGTGGATTATGATCCTGTTGTCGCAGATCGCCTTCCGCCGCCGTCTGGGGCCAGAGGCCTCGAAAGCGCTGAAGTTTAAAGTGCCGGGCGGGGTAGCGACGACGGTCGTTGGGCTGATCTTCCTGGTCTTTATTATCGCGCTGATCGGTTACCACCCGGATACCCGCATTTCGTTGTACGTAGGCTTCGCGTGGATCGCTCTGCTGCTGGTGGGCTGGGTCTTCAAACGCCGCCACGAACGTCGGATCGCCAAGGTACAGTAATCAGAATGCCCGGCACCTGCCGGGCATTTTTTCTCCTCCCCCGATCTCCTCCCCTAATAATTGTCTCCGCGATGAGTGAACATCCTCTACCCTATGGCAAGGTGGCCTCAATTCTGGGAAAGGGGATACGAAATGTTGAAGGCATGGCACCTCGCGGTTGCCCCATTTGTTAAGCAAAACAAAGACAAGCTCGTGATTACGCTCTGGCTGGCAGGCGACAATCAGCCTGAGCGGGTGACGCTTCGCGCCGAAGTGGACAATGAAGAGACGACGCTGAAAATGCACAAACAGCGTAGCCAGCCGCAGCCGGAGATCACGGCATGGCGGGCCACGATCGATCTGAACAGCGGCCAGCCGCGTCGACGCTACAGTTTTAAACTGCTCTGGCACGACCGCCAGCTGTGGTTTACCCCCCAGGGCTTCAGCCGTTTTCCACCGGCTCGTCTGGAGCAATTTGCCGTCGATTATCCCGATAATGGCCCTCAGTGGGTGGTGGAGCAGGTCTTCTACCAAATCTTCCCGGATCGCTTCGCCCGCAGCCAGCAGCGCACGGCATTGCAGGACCAACGCTACTATCACCACGCCGCCGGGCAGGAGGTTATCTTCCGCCAGTGGGATGAACCCGTCACCGCGCAGGCGGGCGGCTCCACCTTCTATGGCGGGGATCTGGACGGTATCAGCGAAAAGTTACCCTATCTGAAAAAACTCGGCGTCACGGCGCTCTACCTGAATCCGGTCTTTGCCGCGCCCAGCGTGCACAAATACGATACCGAGGATTATCGTCGGGTAGATGAGCAGTTCGGTGGCGATGGAGCATTGCTGCGCCTGCGTGAAAATACTCACCGTGAGGGGATGCGTCTGATTCTGGATGGCGTCTTTAACCACAGCGGCGACTCTCATGCCTGGTTTGATCGCCACAACCAGACAATGGGCGGCGCCTGTCATAATCCGGAATCGGCCCAGCGTGACTGGTATAGCTTCAACGACGAGGGCTACGCGCTTGACTGGCTGGGTTACCCCAGCCTGCCGAAGCTGGACTATGCCTCGAATGCGCTGGTGCAGGAGATTTATGGCGGCGAGGAGAGTATTGTCCGCCACTGGCTGATAGCCCCCTGGAACATGGACGGCTGGCGGCTGGATGTCGTGCATATGCTTGGCGAAGCGGGCGGCGCGCGGAATAATTTGCAGCACGTCGCCGGTATCACCCGTTCGGCGAAAGCCGCCCGGCCAGATGCCTTTGTCTTTGGCGAGCATTTCGGTGATGCCCGTCAGTGGCTGCAGGCCGATGCGGAAGATTCGGCGATGAACTATCGCGGTTTTACTTTCCCGCTCTGGGGCTTTTTGGCGAATACGGATATCTCTTACGATCCGCAGCGTATCGACGCTGAAACCTGCATGGCGTGGATGGATAACTACCGCGCCAGTCTGTCGCATCAGCAGCAGCTCCGGATGTTCAACCAGCTGGATAGCCACGATACCGCACGCTTTAAAACGCTGCTGGGCAAAGATGTGGCGCGGTTGCCGCTGGCGGTCATCTGGCTCTTTAGCTGGCCGGGCGTGCCGTGCATCTATTATGGCGATGAAGTCGGGCTGGATGGCAATAATGACCCCTTCTGCCGCAAAACCTTCCCGTGGGAGCCAGAGAAGCAGGATAAACACCTGCTGGCGCTCTATCAGCGGATGGCGAAGCTGCGCAAACAGAGCCAGGCCCTGCGCTACGGCGGTTGTCAGGTGATCTATGCGCACGATAACGTGGTGGTGTTTATACGCGTCTATAACCAGCAGCGGGTGCTGGTGGCGATAAATCGCGGTGAGGCCTGCGAAGTAGTACTGGACGACACGCCGTTATTAAGCGTGAAGACGTGGCTTCTGAAAGAGGGGAAAGGCAGCGTGCAGGATGGCGTGCTCTCTCTGCCGGCGATATCGGCCACCGTCTGGGCAGGCAACCATTAATAACAAAAAGGCCCGCATGCGCGGGCCTTTTGCGTAAACCTTGCCAGTTACAGGCTGGATACGTTCTCGGACAGGTATTTTGCAACGCCGTCTGGAGAGGCGTTCATACCTTCTTTACCTTTTTCCCACTGAGCCGGGCACACTTCACCGTGCTCTTCGTGGAACTGCAGCGCGTCAACCATGCGCAGCATTTCGTCGATGTTACGACCCAGCGGCAGATCGTTCACAACCTGGTGACGAACGATGCCGTTTGCGTCGATCAGGAAAGAACCACGCAGCGCAACGCCCGCGTCCGGATGTTCGATACCGTAAGCCTGCTGAATTTCACGTTTGATGTCCGCAACCATCGCGTATTTCACCGGACCGATGCCGCCGTTGTCGACAGGGGTATTACGCCATGCGTTGTGTACAAACTCAGAGTCGAAGGAGACGCCAACCACTTCCACGCCACGCTTCTGGAATTCTTCATAACGTTTGTCGAACGCGATCAGCTCAGACGGGCAAACGAAGGTGAAATCCATCGGCCAGAAGAACAGAACGGTCGCTTTACCGTTGGTGTGCTGTTTGAAGTTGAAGTTATCAACGATTTCACCGTTACCCAGTACAGCTGCTGCTGTAAAATCCGGAGCCGGACGAGTTACCAGAACCATATGATTCTCCTGTATTTACTAAGGTTATTTGGAACGCAACGCCGGCCAGTATAGAGAGTGTGGCGCTTTAACTCAAAGAGGCCCTAACAATCGTTCGATGAGCTTTTGCCTATCAATGACGCACCGGTTACAGCTGTCTGCTTTTTGCCTGCGCCATCATGCGTGGATAGAACTGCCAGAAACGGGTTTCAAGTGCGTCATAATGGTCGTCCAGATCTTGCCAGGAGTCGCGCAGAGCATCCAGACGCGGGCGGCGGCTGGCCATGCCATTAAGCACGTTCTGAATAAAATCCATATCGCGATAACGTTCCATCCAGCGCTCTGACCATAAGTAATGATTCAGATTCACAAAGCGTGGGGGAGAGTCGGGCAGGATGGTTGCTATCTGCGTCTGGGCATAGCGTACAAATTCTGACAGCGGCATCTCGGGTGAGAGCTGTGCCCAGTGCCGAGAGAGAAAGTGATCCCACATGACGTCCAGGGTAATCGGCGCGACGCGGCGGGTGTGAGGACGGAACCAGCCTTTCGCTTCGGTCACTTCGGGCAGGTTATCGGTCAACACGTCGATACGCCGGTGCATAAAAATACCCTCTACAACCTCGGGAGGGTACTCTTCTGCCGGGTTGCCGCGGACGAAATCGGCCAGCAAATTACCAGAAAGCGAGCTATCGGCCAGGTGAGCCAGGTGCAGGTGAGCGAGAAAATTCATGCGATTCGGTATCCGGAGTCGGCTAGTTGTTGCAGCAAAGTGGTGTGAGCACTAGACTAAGCCGCCTGTTTTTAAGTCACGAGTATAAGTCATGCGCGTCGCCGATTTCTCCTTTGAATTACCTGATTCCCTGATCGCCCACTATCCAATGCCTGAGCGCAGTAGCTGTCGCTTACTCTCTCTGGACGGGCCAACGGGCGCGCTGACGCACGGTACTTTCACCGATCTGCTCGATAAGCTCAACGCGGGCGATCTGCTGGTCTTTAACAATACCCGTGTGATCCCGGCCCGCCTGTTTGGTCGTAAAGCCAGCGGCGGAAAGATTGAAGTGCTGGTTGAGCGCATGCTGGATGATAAACGTATTCTGGCACATATTCGCGCATCCAAAGCGCCAAAGCCGGGCGCGGAACTGCTGCTGGGCGATGACGAGAGCATCAACGCAACCATGGTTGCGCGCCATGATGCCCTGTTTGAAGTGCAGTTCAACGATGAACGTCCGGTGCTGGATATTCTGAATGCCATTGGCCATATGCCACTGCCGCCCTATATTGAGCGCCCGGACGAAGAGGCCGACCGCGAGCTGTACCAGACCGTCTATAGCCAGAAGCCAGGCGCAGTTGCTGCGCCGACGGCGGGCCTGCACTTTGACGAACCTCTGCTGGCAAAACTGCGCGACAAAGGTGTTGAGATGGCCTTTGTAACGCTGCACGTCGGCGCGGGCACCTTCCAGCCCGTGCGCGTGGACTCTATCGAAGACCACATTATGCACTCGGAATACGCAGAGGTCCCGCAAGAGGTTGTGGAGGCGGTAATGGCGACCAAAGCGCGTGGCAACCGCGTTATCGCGGTGGGGACCACCTCTGTCCGCTCGCTTGAGAGCGCGGCGCAGGCGGCGAAAAGTGAACTGATTGAACCCTTCTTTGGCGACACGCAAATCTTTATCTACCCGGGCTATCAGTACAAAGTGATTGATGCGCTGGTGACCAATTTCCACCTGCCTGAATCAACGCTGATTATGTTGGTTTCCGCCTTTGCGGGTTATCAGCATACGATGAATGCCTATAAGGCTGCGGTAGAACAAAATTATCGCTTTTTTAGCTACGGGGACGCGATGTTTATCACGTACAATCCGCAGGCTTTGAATGAGCGTGTCGGGGAATAAGTCCGCGGCACCGGAATAATGTGTTGGACTGTTTTTCTGACACAGAGGAAAAAAAATGAAATTTGAACTCGATACCACCGACGGTCGCGCACGCCGCGGTCGCCTGGTGTTTGATCGCGGCGTGGTAGAAACCCCCGCGTTTATGCCTGTGGGCACCTACGGCACCGTAAAAGGGATGACGCCGGAAGAAGTTGAAGCCACTGGCGCACAAATCATCCTCGGTAACACCTTCCACCTCTGGCTGCGTCCTGGCCAGGAGATCATGAAGCTGCACGGCGATCTGCACGACTTCATGCAGTGGAAAGGCCCCATTCTTACCGATTCCGGCGGTTTCCAGGTCTTCAGCCTCGGCGATATCCGCAAAATTACCGAAAAGGGTGTGCACTTCCGTAACCCCATCAACGGCGATCCGATCTTCCTTGATCCTGAAAAATCGATGGAAATTCAGTACGATCTCGGCTCCGATATCGTGATGATCTTCGATGAATGTACGCCATACCCGGCAGACTGGGATTACGCGAAGCGTTCCATGGAGATGTCACTGCGCTGGGCGCAGCGTAGCCGCGACCGTTTTGACTCGCTCGGCAACAAAAATGCGCTGTTCGGCATTATCCAGGGCAGTGTTTACGAAGATTTACGTGATATCTCGGTTAAAGGTCTGGTAGAGATAGGTTTTGATGGCTACGCTGTCGGCGGTTTGGCTGTGGGTGAGCCGAAGGAAGACATGCACCGTATCCTGGAGCACGTCTGCCCGCAAATCCCGGCTGATAAACCGCGATACCTGATGGGTGTGGGTAAACCAGAAGATCTGGTTGAAGGCGTTCGTCGCGGTATTGATATGTTTGACTGCGTGATGCCAACCCGCAATGCCCGTAATGGTCACCTGTTCGTGACCGATGGCGTGGTAAAAATTCGTAATGCGAAGCATAAAAGCGACACCAGCCCACTCGACGCCGAGTGCGATTGCTATACCTGTCGCAATTATTCTCGCGCGTACCTGCATCATCTTGATCGTTGCAACGAGATTCTGGGCGCGCGTCTCAATACCATTCACAATCTTCGTTATTATCAGCGCTTAATGGCTGGTTTACGTAAGGCCATTGAAGAGGGTAAATTAGAGAGCTTCGTGACCGATTTCTACCAACGTCAGGGCCGTGCTGTACCACCTTTGAACGTTGATTAATTTTAATAATGAGGGAATTTAAATGAGCTTTTTTATTTCTGATGCGGTAGCAGCAACTGGCGCTCCGGCGCAGGGCAGCCCAATGTCTCTGATCCTGATGCTGGTTGTGTTCGGTCTGATCTTCTACTTCATGATCCTGCGTCCACAGCAGAAACGCACCAAAGAGCACAAAAACCTGATGAACTCCATTGCGAAAGGCGATGAAGTGCTGACCAACGGTGGCCTGGTGGGTCGCGTGACCAAAGTAGCGGAAAACGGCTACATTGCTATCGCCCTGAACGACACCACTGAAGTGGTTATCAAACGTGACTTCGTAGCTGCCGTTCTGCCGAAAGGCACCATGAAGGCGCTGTAATCCAACCATTTCCCAAAGGGAACTGCCGTGTTAAACCGTTATCCTTTGTGGAAGTACATCATGCTGGTCGTCGTGATTATCGTCGGCCTGCTGTACGCGCTTCCCAACCTGTATGGTGAGGATCCGGCTGTTCAAATCACTGGCGCGCGCGGTGTCGCCGCCAGTGAGCAAACGCTGATCCAGGTCCAGAAAACGTTACAAGAAGAAAAAATTACCGCTAAGTCTGTGGCACTGGAAGAGGGCGCTATTCTTGCTCGCTTCGACTCCACCGATACGCAGCTCCGCGCTCGTGAAGCGCTGATGGGCGTGATGGGTGATAAATATGTCGTGGCGCTGAACCTTGCTCCTGCAACTCCGCGTTGGCTGGCTGCGCTGAACGCAGAGCCAATGAAACTCGGTCTCGACCTGCGTGGCGGTGTGCACTTCCTGATGGAAGTGGATATGGATACCGCGCTGGGCAAGCTGCAGGAACAGAACATCGACAGCCTGCGCAGCGATCTGCGTGATAAAGGCATCCCTTACACCACCGTGCGTAAGGAAGAGAACTACGGCATGAGCATCGCGTTCCGCGACGGCTCTGCACGCGACCAGGCAGTCACTTACCTGACGTCGCGTCACCGCGATCTGGTGATCACCTCGCAGGGCAGCAACCAGCTGCGCGCCGTGATGACGGATGCCCGTCTGAGCGAAGCGCGTGAATACGCCGTTCAGCAGAACATCAACATTCTGCGTAACCGTGTAAACCAGCTGGGGGTAGCCGAGCCGCTGGTACAGCGTCAGGGTGCTGACCGTATCGTGGTTGAACTGCCAGGTATTCAGGATACCGCGCGTGCGAAGGAGATTCTGGGCGCGACCGCGACCCTGGAGTTCCGTCTGGTAAATACCAACGTTGACCAGTCCGCAGCCGCCTCTGGCCGCGTACCGGGCGACTCTGAAGTGAAGCAGACCCGTGAAGGTCAGCCGGTGGTGATGTACAAACGTGTGATCCTGACCGGTGACCACATTACCGACTCCACTTCCAGCCAGGATGAATACAACCAGCCGCAGGTGAACATCTCGCTTGATAGCGCAGGTGGCAACATCATGTCTAACTTCACTAAGGACAACATCGGTAAACCGATGGCAACCCTGTTCGTGGAGTATAAAGACAGCGGTAAGAAAGATGCGAACGGTCGCTCGGTGCTGGTGAAAGAGGAAGAGGTGATTAACATCGCCAATATCCAGTCCCGACTGGGTAACAGCTTCCGTATCACCGGTATCAACAACCCGAACGAAGCACGTCAGCTGTCGCTGCTGCTGCGTGCCGGTGCGTTGATTGCGCCAATCCAGATTGTTGAAGAGCGTACCATTGGTCCAACCCTGGGTATGCAGAACATCAAACAGGGTCTGGAAGCCTGTCTGGCCGGTCTGGTGGTCTCCATCATCTTCATGATCTTCTTCTATAAGAAGTTTGGTCTGATCGCGACAAGCGCGCTGGTGGCGAACCTGGTCCTGATTATCGGCATCATGTCTCTGCTTCCGGGGGCGACGCTGACCATGCCGGGTATTGCGGGTATCGTTCTTACCCTTGCGGTGGCGGTCGACGCCAACGTACTGATAAACGAACGTATCAAAGAAGAGCTAAGCAACGGTCGTTCTGTGCAGCAGGCGATTGAAGAGGGCTACAAAGGGGCGTTCAGCTCCATCTTCGATGCGAACGTAACAACACTGATTAAGGTTCTTATCCTGTATGCAGTGGGTACTGGCGCTATCAAAGGCTTTGCGATTACCACCGGTATCGGTGTAGCAACGTCAATGTTTACCGCTATTGTCGGCACCCGTGCCATCGTGAACCTGCTGTACGGCGGCAAGCGCGTTAAAAAGCTGTCTATCTGAGGAGTGCGTTGTGGCACAGGAATATACTGTTGAACAATTAAACCACGGCCGTAAAGTCTGGGACTTTATGCGCTGGGACTACTGGGCCTTCGGCATATCAGGTTTTCTGCTGATTCTGTCCATCGTCATTATGGGCGTGAAAGGCTTCAACTGGGGTCTGGACTTCACCGGTGGTACGGTGATTGAAATCACCCTGGAAAAACCGGTCGATATGGACCAGATGCGCGAATCACTGCAGAAAGCGGGCTTTGAAGAGCCGCTGCTGCAGAACTTCGGCAGCAGCCGCGACATCATGGTGCGTATGCCACCGGTACACGATGCCAACGGCAGCCAGGAGCTGGGCAGCAAGGTCGTTCAGGTTATCAATGAATCGACCAGCCAGAATGCAACGGTTAAGCGTATTGAGTTTGTTGGCCCGAGCGTGGGTGCAGACCTGGCCCAGACCGGTGCCATGGCGCTGCTGGTGGCGCTGATCTCCATCCTCGTTTATGTTGGCTTCCGCTTCGAGTGGCGCCTGGCGGCCGGGGTGGTTATTGCTCTGGCGCACGACGTGGTGATCACCATGGGCGTATTGTCGCTGTTCCACATTGAGATTGACCTGACGATTGTGGCATCCCTGATGTCCGTTATCGGTTACTCACTGAACGACAGTATCGTGGTATCTGACCGTATCCGTGAAAACTTCCGTAAGATCCGTCGCGGTACGCCGTACGAAATCTTTAACGTGTCGTTGACCCAGACGCTGCACCGTACCTTGATCACCTCCGGGACCACCTTGATGGTGATCCTGATGCTGTATCTCTTCGGTGGCCCGGTACTGGAAGGCTTCTCGCTGACCATGCTGATTGGTGTCTCTATCGGTACGGCGTCGTCCATTTACGTGGCGTCCGCACTGGCACTGAAACTCGGCATGAAGCGTGAGCACCTGATCCAGCAGAAGGTCGAAAAAGAAGGGGCGGATCAGCCGTCCATTCTGCCGTAAAGGCAACAGCGCGTTAAAACAGAATCCCGGTCGCAAGGCCGGGATTTTTTTTGGTACATCGCGCACGGATTTGGGTACTCTCCAGTGTGAATGCGAAATGACATGGAGCAATACCGATGGCCGTCATCACCCTCTCATCTGTTCCCCAACCGACCCTCTGGCACGATGTGCCATCTGTAACGCTAAGCGATGAAACTCTGCAGCAGCGCAAGGCGAAAGTCCTTAGCCGCATGGTACAGCAGGGGCTGGATACGCTGGTTATCTATGCCGACAAAGAGCACGGCGGCAATTTTGAATATCTCACCGGGTTTATCCCGCGCTTTGAAGAGGCGCTCCTGATACTGCAACAGACGGGGGAGGCGGCCCTGGTGCTGGGTAATGAAAACCTGAAGCTGGCGGCGCATGCCCGACTGGCGAACCGCGTTATCCATGCGCCGTGGTTTTCACTGCCAAACCAGCCGATGGATAATCAGCACTCCTTCCCGGAGTTGCTTCGTGAGGCGGGGCTCTCAGGCGCGAACACCGTTGGGCTGGCGGGCTGGAAGCTATTTACTGGCGCGCGCGACGACAATTTGCAGATGTTCGATCTCCCCGCGTTTATTGTCGATGCCCTGCGTCTGGCGGCACCTCAGGCGCAGTTACGCAACGCAACGGGGATCTTTATCTCGCCCGAGAGCGGCGCCCGCATCACCAATAATGCAAACGAACTGGCGCACTACGAATACGGTGCCAATCTCGCCTCTACGGCAATGCTCACGGCGCTGAATGCCATCGCGCCCGGCAAAACCGAGAAGCAGATCGGCGCGCTGCTGGCGGCAGAGGGGCAGGCCAATAACGTGGTGATGATTGCCGCCACTGGCGAGCGCTTTGCTGATGCCAGGCTCTATCCAGGGGACAAAATTATTCAGCGCGGCGATAAATTCTCGCTGACGACCGGTTATAAAGGCGGCTTAAGCAGCCGTGCGGCTTATGTGGTGGCAGATGAAAATGAGCTAACACCGGCGGTAGCAGACTACCTCGAGGTGGTCGCCAAACCCTATTTTAATGCGGTGGTCAGTTGGCTGCAGCACCTGCGTATCGGCCTGCGTGGCGGTGAGATGTATGACCTGGTCGAACGGGTGTTGCCGAAAGCAGACTACCAC
Source organism: Leclercia pneumoniae (assembly GCF_017348915.1). Lineage (NCBI taxonomy): Bacteria > Pseudomonadati > Pseudomonadota > Gammaproteobacteria > Enterobacterales > Enterobacteriaceae > Leclercia > Leclercia pneumoniae. Next base: position 953,091 of record NZ_CP071383.1, read on the forward strand.
TGGCACCTTAATCCGGGACATCTGGTGGCGGATGAGGAGTGGCTCTGCTCGCCCATTGGACCGAATTCGGCGGCAACATTACAAAGCGGCATGCTCCTGCAAATCGATATCATTCCCTCCCGCGCGGGATATGCTGGCGCCAGCATTGAAGATACCGTGGCGCTGGCGGACGAGGCGCTTCGCCACGAGATTCAGACCGCCTGGCCTGCGCTCTGGCAGCGTATTTGTACGCGCCGGGCCTATATTCAGACGCAGCTGGGCATCAGGCTGCCCGAGCAGGTTTTACCGCTCTCTAATACCGTCGGTTATCTGCGCCCGTGGCTGCTAAATCAATCACTTGCCCTTATTTTTACTGAGTGAGCCACTCTGCTGACAGTATGCTGTCAGGAGGCCAGGCGTACACTCCTTCTGAACTTACTCAACAGGCAGGAGGATGTATGAATAACGTCATTAACTGGTTTGAGATTGCGGTTACGGATATGGAGCGGGCCATTGCCTTTTATGAGCCGGTGATGCAGGTCTCGCTAAAACGTGAAGCAATGGACTGCGCGGAACTGGCCGTGTTCCCGCACGATGATCCGGCCGTCGGCGGTGCGCTGGCAAAATTTGACGGCATTGCGCCGTCGCAGCAGGGGGCGATTATCTATCTTCATACCTCAAACCTTGCGGCAACGCTCGATCGCGTGGCCTCAGCCGGGGGAGAATGTGTTTTCGGCCCGCTGGTCCTGCCGCGCGGCATTGGCACTATCGCGCTGTTTACGGACAGCGAAGGCAACCGGGTAGGGCTCCATCAGCCCGCCTGATAACGAGTGAAGGTGAAAATCGATGACCCGACGCGCTGACCGCCTGTTTCAGATCGTACAGATTCTGCGGGGCAGACGGCTGACCACCGCCGCGCTGCTTGCTGAACGACTGGGCGTGTCGGCGCGCACGGTGTATCGCGATATCCGCGATCTGTCGCTGTCGGGCGTGCCGATAGAGGGCGAAGCCGGAAGTGGTTATCGACTGCTGTCGGGCTTTGATTTGCCGCCGTTGATGTTGACTAACCGCGAGTCCGAAGCGCTGATCGTTGCCATTCGCCTGCTCAAAACCTGGGGAGGTGAGTCGCTCTCAAAAGAACTGGAGTCGGCGCAGGAGAAAGTGCTCGCTATTTTGCCCGAAGAGAGCCGTCGCAAGGCCGAGCAGACCCGCATTTACGCGCCGGATATTGCCCTGCAACCCCATTCGAGAAGCGGCTTTGATGTCATTCATCAGGCGATATCGTCCCAGCAGGTGCTCGCGTTACATTATCGGGATGAGGCCGGGCAGCTCTCCTGGCGGGAGGTGCAGCCGTTAGGGCTGTTCTTCTGGGGAGAGCACTGGCTACTCGCAGCCTGGTGTGAGCGACGCAATGACTACCGCTGTTTTCGCCTCGACCGTTGCCTGACCATTACCCTGACCGGGCGACGCTTCAGCGAAAGTGTAGAACGTTCTCTGGCCGACTTTTTGCGTAAAGTGAAGCAATAAAAAAGCCAGCCCGGAGGCTGGCTTTCATACATTGAAGCGATGCTTAGAAGTTGTAACCGACAACCAGATAACCACCCCAGCCGGTAGTACGTGTGTTGAAGTTGCCATTGCCAAAGTTCAGCTCAGCATCGTCGTTCCACTGACCACCGTTGTGCCAGTAACGCGCAACAACAGAGTAATGCCAGTGATCGTAGTTCAGCGCCAGAATGTGGCTGGAGGCGATAGAGTCGTTGGTACGGGATTTATTGCCGTTCAGATCGTTGGCGCTGTCATCGCCTAAATCGGAACCCCAGTCAAAGTTGGTGAAGCCGATATAGCTCAGGTTACCGCCCCACAGCTGGGTAATCGGCACGAAGTATTTCACTTTGAAACGGTAGCCATCCCACTCGTTTTCGTTCGCAGCACCGTAGTTCTGCCATTGGTATTTCGCGTACACGTTCAGGGAGAGGCTCATCGGCAGACCGGTATCGATGTCGGTACCCAGACCCATATACCAGGTGCTCTGGCGGCCATCTTTATTGCGACCCATGTCGTAGATGTAGTTGTTCGCGATGTACCACTCTTTGAATGGACCAAAGCTCAGATCGGTGCCGGTCAGCTTATCGATAGAGAAACGCGGCTCGATCTCCATGAACAGCGGAGAGCCGTGGTTCCAGATACCTTTCGCATTAGTGTTACCACCGAAGAATACCGGCGCATCCAGGTAACCATAGAAATCAAACCAGTCTTTTTTGGCAAACGCTTCGTATTCAAGGTAGGTATCGTTACGGATCTGAGGTCCGAAGCGGGTGTGGTAGCTACCGACCACGTTTACGCTCTGGTGCCACCAGTCGGAGACATATTCAGGTTTATCGTTTTCCGCTGCGTTAACAGAGAAAGTGGTTGAGAGCGCCAGAACTGCGCCAGCTGCCAGTAATGTTTTTTTCATAATGATGCCACTGATTTGAAATCCCTTACGGGAGTGAAAAATGCGCGAATAGCGTTTCTAAATATTTCGTGTTTCTGCGAGCCTATTATAGGAATCCGTGCTCACAAAAATATGTGTTGTTTCACATATCTCTCACATACGTAATCGATTGCGTTCACGTTTGCGTACTTTAAACGGAGCGGATTGTACTGGCAAACATTTATGTTGCCAATCTTTGCGGAATTTAAATGAAAGCGGAACGTGGTTACGTTCCGCTGAAGAGATTACTGCGCGACGGGCTGGATATCGTGGATGCGGACAAAACCGAGCTGTTCTGGGGTAACGCCATTCAACTGCAGTGGGATATCCACATCGCTCGGGGCGAGTACGCTGGCCGGCGCATTAATCAGCTGGCTTTGCACATTCACCTCCTGGAAATTATCTGTGGTGCCCTGGATCTGGCCCCACTCCACGGTGCCGCTGAAAGCGGGTAAGGGATCGTTAGACTCGCCCTGAATGCGCAGCGTCGCACGGGTACCGTCAGCATTGGGCGCCACGTCGACCAACGACATTCGCAGCGTGCCGATCTGGCTTTTCAGCCGCGCCGGAGTGTTAGCGCCCGGTAGCAGATAAACACCGCTGGTCGATTTCACATTCAGCGCGTTCTGCTGGGTGATCTTTACGGTTTCTTGGTTGAGCTCGCTCATGGTTTGGTTTAGCGCGCTCACGCTCTGGTTCATCTGGCGAACTTCGCTTTGCTGTGCACAGGCGCTAAGGCTAAAGAGGCTCCCCACCAGGAGAATTTTCAGGTAACGTCTTGTCATTGCGTTTAATTCCTTGAAATAACGGATGGTGATAAGCGTAGCCAACGAAGCAAGGCAGGGTATAGATCCATTATCTCAAAAACGCTCTTCCTTTGTTGTCAGCCCAGTTCAGGGTAAAATGGAACTCAGTTAACCCGAAAGTCAGGACACCGTATGCATTGCCCATTCTGTCTCGCCGTGGATACCAAAGTAATCGACTCCCGTCTGGTGGGGGAAGGCTCCTCCGTACGCCGCCGCCGGCAATGCCTGGTATGCAACGAACGTTTTACTACCTTTGAAGTGGCAGAGCTGGTTATGCCGCGGGTAGTGAAAAGCAACGATATTCGCGAACCCTTCAATGAAGAGAAGCTGCGAAGTGGAATGCTGAAAGCGCTGGAAAAACGCCCCGTCAGCGCAGATGACGTCGAAACGGCACTTAACCACATCAAATCCCATCTGCGCGGTACCGGCGAGCGCGAAGTGCCGAGCAAGATGATCGGCAACCTGGTGATGGAGCAGCTGAAAAAGCTCGATAAAGTGGCCTATATCCGCTTCGCTTCTGTCTACCGCAGCTTCGAAGATATTAAAGAATTTGGCGAAGAGATCGCCCGCCTACAGGATTAAGCCCATGCAGGATGAAATGTACATGGCGCGAGCCTTAAAGCTGGCGCAGCGCGGACGTTTTACTACCCATCCCAATCCCAACGTTGGCTGTGTAATTGTGAAAGAGGGCGAAATCGTCGGAGAAGGTTTTCACTTTCGCGCCGGCGAGCCGCATGCCGAAGTACACGCCCTGCGGATGGCCGGCGAGAAGGCGCGTGGGGCGACGGCTTACGTGACGCTTGAGCCTTGCAGCCATCATGGGCGCACGCCACCCTGCTGTGAAGCGCTGATTAACGCAGGGGTGACGCGCGTGGTGGCAGCGATGCAGGATCCTAATCCGCAGGTAGCCGGCCGTGGATTGTTCCGCCTGCAGCAGGAAGGGATTGAGGTGAGTCATGGCCTGATGATGCAGGAAGCCGAAGCCATTAATAAAGGTTTCCTGAAGCGCATGCGGACGGGCTTTCCCTTTATTCAGTTAAAGCTCGGCGCCTCCCTTGATGGCCGTACGGCGATGGCCAACGGCGAGAGCCAGTGGATCACTTCTGCGCAATCAAGGCGCGATGTGCAACGTCTGCGCGCGCAAAGCCATGCTATTCTCACCACCAGTGACACCGTGCTGGCGGATAACCCGTCAATGACCGTGCGCTGGGACGAACTTTCTGCCGATACGCAGTCCTGCTATTCCCAGGATGACCTGCGTCAGCCGCTTCGCATCGTGCTGGACCGCCAAAACCGCGTCACGCCAGAGCATCGTATTGTCCAGCAACCAGGTGAAACGCTTTTTGTCCGCACCGGGGAAGATAGCCGCACATGGCCGGAGGGCGTTCGAACGCTGATTGTACCCGAGCATAATGGCCACCTCGATCTGGTGGTACTTATGATGCAGCTTGGCAGACAGCAGGTGAACAGCATCTGGGTTGAAGCAGGGCCGACCCTTGCTGGGGCGCTACTGCAGGCGGGGCTGGTGGATGAACTCATTGTTTACGTTGCCCCTAAACTGTTAGGCAACGACGCGCGTGGTCTGTTTGTCCTGCCGGGCCTTGAAAAACTGGCCGATGCACCGCAGCTTAAGTTCAGCGAGATACGCCCGGTTGGACCCGATATTTGCCTGCATTTAATTCCCGCGTAAGGCTTACTGAAATAGGGAAGCAGTACGCAAATTATTATGATAAAATCCGCCCCCCTGCGGGGCCAAATGAACCCGTTAAGGAAGAGTATGAACATTATTGAAGCCGCTGTTGCTACCCCGGACGCTCGCGTCGCCATCACCATTGCGCGTTTTAACAACTTCATCAACGACAGCCTGTTGGAAGGTGCGGTAGACGCACTGAAACGTATCGGTCAGGTGAAAGACGAAAATATTACCGTTGTCTGGGTTCCAGGCGCTTATGAACTGCCGCTGGCAGCAGGCGCGCTGGCGAAAACCGGCAAGTATGATGCGGTAATTGCGCTGGGTACGGTTATTCGTGGCGGTACCGCGCACTTTGAATATGTAGCAGGCGGTGCCAGCAATGGTCTGCTGCACGTTGCGCAGGATGCTGAAATTCCTGTCGCGTTTGGCGTGCTCACCACTGAAAGTATTGAACAAGCTATCGAACGCGCTGGCACCAAAGCCGGTAACAAAGGTGCAGAAGCTGCACTGACCGCGCTTGAAATGATTAATGTATTGAAAGCCATCAAGGCCTGATTTTTGTAAGGGGAATTCCGTGAAACCTGCTGCTCGTCGCCGCGCCCGTGAATGTGCCGTCCAGGCACTTTACTCCTGGCAGTTGTCCCAGAACGACATCGCTGATGTTGAATACCAGTTCCTGGCGGAACAAGACGTCAAAGGCGTTGATGTCCTGTACTTCCGTGAACTGCTGTCGGGAGTGGCGACTAATAGCGCGTATCTCGACGGACTGATGAAGCCATACCTGTCCCGTCTGCTCGAAGAGCTGGGCCAGGTTGAAAAAGCCGTACTGCGTATCGCCCTGTTCGAACTGTCTAAACGTGACGATGTGCCGTACAAAGTGGCCATCAACGAAGCGATCGAACTGGCGAAAACCTTCGGTGCTGAAGACAGCCATAAATTCGTCAATGGCGTGCTGGATAAAGCCGCTCCTGCGATCCGTCCCCACAAAAAGTGATCCGCAAACCGGAGTACTGTGCTGCCTTCGTGCGGTGTAGTCTCCGGTTTTTTCTTTTCTTAGCGAGGCATAACGTATGGCATGCGGCGAATTCTCCCTGATTGCCCGTTATTTTGACCGCGTCAGATCTTCTCGTCGTGATGTTGAAACCGGCATCGGTGACGACTGCGCACTGCTCAATATTCCGGGAAAACAGACGCTGGCCATCAGCACCGATACGCTGGTGTGTGGCAACCATTTTCTGGCGGACATCGATCCTGCCGATCTGGCGTACAAAGCGCTGGCGGTGAACGTCAGCGATCTGGCGGCGATGGGGGCCGACCCGGCGTGGTTAACGCTGGCGCTCACCCTGCCGAAGGTAGATGAAGCGTGGCTGGAAACGTTCAGCGATGCCCTTTTCGAGCAGCTTAACTACTACGATATGCAGCTGATTGGCGGCGATACCACAGCGGGCCCGCTGTCGATGACGCTGGCGATCCACGGCTATGTCCCGGCTGGACGGGCTCTGAAGCGCTCAGGCGCGAAGCCGGGAGACTGGATCTATGTGACCGGAACCCCTGGCGACAGTGCGGCCGGGCTGGCGATTTTACAAGATCGACTGGTGGTCGAAGAGGCTGCTGATGCCGACTACCTGATAAAGCGTCATCTGCGTCCGACGCCACGTATTCTTCATGGGCAGGCGCTACGGGATCGTGCCAGCGCGGCAATCGATCTCTCTGATGGCTTGATTTCCGATCTTGGCCACATACTTAAGGCCAGCGGCGTAGGAGCGCGTGTCGATCTCGATACCTTCCCGCTTTCGGCGCCGCTGCGCCGCCATGCTGAGCCTGAACAGGCTCTACGCTGGGCGCTCTCGGGGGGTGAAGACTACGAGCTGTGTTTCACCGTGCCTGAACTGAATCGCGGTACGCTGGACGTAGCGCTTGGCCATCTGGGCGTTCCATTTACCTGTATCGGCCAGATCCTGCCGGAAAGCGAAGGGATGCAGTTTTTGCGTGACGGAGAACCTGTCACGCTGGACTGGAAAGGCTACGATCACTTCGCGCAGTAAATAGTGTGTCCCCTCTCCTTGCGGGAGAGGGGGTTCGGGGTTATTTAAACCCCACGACCGGATGATGCTGATAGGGCGTCTCGAGTTCGGCGATCTGCTCCGGCGTAAGTGTTAGCTCAACCGCACGCAGCAACTCATCCAGCTGATCCTCGCGTGAAGCACCAATAATCGGTGCCGCTACCCCACGTTTACTCAGCAACCATGCCAGCGCCACCTGCGCGCGGGTTGCATGGGTCTCTTCTGCAATGGCGGCCAGACGTTCGGCGATCTGCGCATCGTTGGCGTCACTTTCTGAATAGAGGGTTTTGCCAAACTCATCCGAAACCGAGCGGGCCGTAGTCTCGCCCCAGGGACGAGTTAACCTGCCGCGCGCCAGCGGGCTCCAGGGGATCACCGCAACGCCTTCCTGATAGCAGAGCGGCAGCATCTCGCGCTCCTCTTCCCGATAGATGAGGTTATAGTGATTCTGCATTGTCACGAAGCGCGCCCAGCCATGTTGTGCCTGTAAATCCAGCGCCTGGGCAAACTGCGAAGCGTGCATGGAGGATGCGCCGATAAAACGTGCTTTCCCGGCTTTAACCACGTCGTTCAGCGCTTCGAGCGTCTCTTCGATAGGGGTGTTGTAATCCCAGCGATGGATTTGCAGCAGATCCACATAATCCATATTCAGCCGACGCAGGCTGTCGTCAATCGATCGCAGAATCTGTGCGCGGGAGAGCCCTTCCGGCAGGTCGCCTACCTGATGGTAAACCTTAGTGGCGACAACCACCTCGTCCCGACGTGCAAAGTCGCGCAGGGCGCGACCGACAATCTCTTCGCTGCTGCCGTCGGAATAGCTGTTTGCGGTATCAAAAAAGGTAATGCCGCCATCAAGGGCGTGCTTGATGAGCAGGCGACTGCTCTCTTCCGGCAGCGTCCAGGCGTGTTTACCCCGATCCGGCTCGCCAAATGTCATACAACCCAGACAAAGACGGGAAACCTTAAGGTCTGTTTTTCCTAATGTTGTATATTGCACGGTTCCACTCCTGCTGTTTTAAACATGAGGTTTAAGCATAGCAGGAGCGGAAAGGGGAGAGATGGGGTCAGGCCAGCCAGCTGCGAATTCTGGCTTCGATACCGGCGGCATCAAGACCAATTTCTGCGCGGGCTTCATCCTGGGTGCCCTGGGCAATGAAGTGATCCGGCAGACCAAGGTTCAACACCGGTACTGGCTTGCGGTTCGCCATCAGCACTTCGTTCACGCCGCTGCCCGCGCCGCCCATAATCGCGTTCTCTTCCAGCGTGACCAGCATCTCGTGACTGGCGGCCATTTCAAGGATAAGCGCTTCGTCGAGCGGCTTCACAAAGCGCATATCAACCAGAGTCGCGTTTAGCGCGTCGGCGGCCTGAGCGGCTTCCGGCATCAGCGTGCCGAAGTTCAGGATCGCGACCTTTTCACCGCGACGCCTGATGACGCCTTTGCCAATCGCCATTTTTTGCAGAGGTTCAAGCTCAACGCCCAGGGCGTTACCGCGCGGGTAGCGAACCGCACTTGGACCGTCCTGATAGTGATAGCCGGTAAACAGCATCTGACGACATTCGTTTTCATCAGACGGGGTCATGATCACCATGTCAGGAATACAGCGCAGGAACGACAGATCGAATGCGCCCTGATGGGTCTGGCCGTCGGCACCGACAATGCCTGCGCGGTCGATAGCAAACAGCACCGGCAGCTTCTGGATAGCCACGTCGTGGATCACCTGATCGTAGGCGCGCTGCAGGAAGGTGGAGTAGATCGCCACGATCGGCTTATAGCCGCCAATCGCCAGACCAGCCGCGAAGGTCACCGCGTGTTGCTCGGCGATCGCCACGTCAAAATATTGATCCGGATATTTTTTAGAGAACTCAACCATGCCGGAGCCTTCGCGCATGGCGGGCGTAACGGCCATCAGCTTGTTATCTTTCGCTGCGGTTTCACACAGCCAGTCACCAAAGATTTTGGAGTAGCTCGGCATGCCGCCGCTGCTTTTCGGCAGACAGCCGCTGGTAGGGTCGAACTTCGGTACCGCGTGGAAAGTGATCGGATCTTTTTCCGCCGGTTCGTATCCGCGACCTTTTTTGGTCATGATATGCAGGAACTGCGGGCCTTTGAGGTCTCGCATGTTCTTGAGCGTAGTGACCAGCCCCAGCACATCGTGGCCATCGACCGGACCGATATAGTTAAAGCCCAGCTCTTCAAACAGCGTGCCTGGCACGACCATGCCTTTGATATGTTCTTCCGTACGCTTGAGCAGCTCTTTGATCGGCGGTACACCGGAGAAGACTTTTTTACCGCCTTCACGCAGGGTGGAATAGAGCTTACCGGAGAGCAGTTGCGCCAGATGATTATTGAGCGCGCCGACATTCTCGGAGATCGACATTTCGTTGTCGTTCAGCACCACCAGCATATCCGGTTTGATATCGCCCGCATGGTTCATTGCCTCGAAGGCCATACCCGCGGTGATCGCCCCGTCACCAATTACGCAGACGGTACGGCGCTGCTTGTTCTCTTTCTCTGCCGCGACGGCAATGCCGATACCGGCGGAAATTGAGGTGGAGGAGTGACCGACGCTTAAGACGTCGTATTCGCTCTCACCGCGCCAGGGGAACGGATGCAGCCCCCCTTTCTGGCGAATGGTGCCAATTTTATCGCGACGGCCAGTAAGAATTTTATGCGGATAAGCCTGATGGCCAACATCCCAAATCAGCTGATCGAAGGGGGTATTGTAGACGTAGTGCAGCGCTACGGTGAGCTCCACCGTGCCAAGCCCGGAGGCGAAGTGGCCGCTGGAACGACTTACGCTGTCGAGCAGATAGCGACGTAACTCATCGCACAGCTTCGGCAGGCTCTCTTTCGGCAACAGACGCAACTCCTGGGTGGAGTCAACCAACGCCAGTGTCGGGTATTTGGCAATATCAAAACTCATCAAAGGCTCATCGAGATATATAGTTTATTTATCACGCTGGATTATGTAGTCCGCTAGCGCTTCCAGTGCCGAGGTGTCCAGTGACTGCGCGGCCAGTTCATTTAGCGACTGGCGGGCATCATCAATCAGATCCCGGGCTTTACGTTGGGCTTGCTCAAGACCCAACAGGGCGGGGTAGGTACTTTTGCCAAGCTGCTGATCGGCACCCTGACGTTTACCCAATATTGCAGTATCGCCCACGACATCCAGAATGTCATCCTGAACCTGGAAAGCCAGACCGATACTTTCTGCGTAGCGATCCAGGATCGGCAGGGCGTTACGCCCTTGTTCGCCCGCGCTCAATGCTCCCAGACGAACGGCGGCGCGAATCAGTGCCCCGGTCTTGTGGCGATGAATGCGTTCCAGCTGTTCCAGCGTCACCTGGCGCCCTTCGGCTTCCAGATCCAGTGCCTGACCGCCGCACATACCCGCCACGCCGCTGGCCTGCGCCAGTTCGGAGATCATGGCCAGACGGTCACGATCGGCCACCTCTGCCATCGGCGCATCACTCAGGATAGCAAACGCCAGGGTTTGTAGCGCATCGCCCGCCAGAATGGCATTCGCTTCGCCAAACTTAATGTGGCAGGTTGGCTGGCCGCGGCGCAGATCGTCATCATCCATCGCCGGTAAATCGTCGTGCATTAATGAGTAAGCATGAATACACTCAACGGCGGCCGCGGGGGCGTCCAGCGTTCCGGTGCTGATACCAAACATGTTGCCGGTGGCATAGACCAGGAACGGGCGCAGACGTTTGCCGCCCAACAGTGCGCCATAGTGCATGGCGCCGACCAGCGGAGTGTTCTGAAAAGGCTGTGGCTCAATGAAACGGCGAAGCGCGTCGTTAGCACGCTCGACGCACGTCTGAAGCTGATTCGCAAAATCCATTTACTCAGCGTCCGGTGTAAAAGGGGTGGGGGCAGCATCTTCGCTATTAGTAAGCAGGATCTGCACGCGCTGTTCAGCTTGCTGCAGCTTAACTTGGCCCTGACGCGCCAGCTGCACGCCGCGCTCGAACTCATTCAGCGCCTCTTCCAGCGGCAGATCGCCATTTTCCAGACGGGTAACGATTTGCTCTAGTTCACCCAGCGTAGTTTCGAAACTGGCGGGTGCGTCATTTTTCTTTGGCATAGTGAATTGACTCTACTGTTTTTGCCTGTTCATGGTAACGGACTCAGGCTGATAAGCAAATAACGCGCAATATGCACAGGAGCCGCGCGATGGTGGTATACTTGCGCGCCTGGATGCAGTCTTCGGTATAGGGGCTGCTGTACTTTTCCATCACAAGCCTCTCAGGGCTTGCCAAAGAACCATTGCCGCCATGAAGTTTATCATTAAATTGTTCCCTGAAATCACCATCAAAAGCCAATCTGTGCGTTTGCGCTTTATTAAAATTCTGACCGGGAACATTCGTAACGTATTAAAGCACTATGACGAAACCCTCGCTGTGGTTCGCCACTGGGACCACGTTGAAGTGCGCGCCAAAGATGAAAATAAGCGTATTGATATTCGCGATGCGCTCACCCGTATTCCGGGCATCCACCATATTCTGGAAGTTGAGGACGTGCCGTTCACGTCTCTTCATGACATCTTCGAGAAGGCGCTGGCGCAGTACCGCGACCAGATCGAAGGCAAAACCTTCTGCGTTCGCGTAAAGCGCCGCGGTAAACATGAATTTAGCTCAATTGAAGCTGAACGCTATGTGGGCGGCGGGCTGAATCAGCACGTTGAATCGGCGCGCGTGAAGCTGACCGACCCGGATGTGACCGTTCACCTTGAGATCGAAAACGATCGCCTGTTGCTGGTGAAAGGGCGCTACGAAGGGATTGGCGGTTTCCCCATCGGTACCCAGGAAGATGTGCTGTCGCTTATCTCCGGTGGGTTCGACTCCGGCGTATCCAGCTATATGCTTATGCGTCGCGGTTGTCGTGTGCACTACTGTTTCTTTAATCTGGGTGGCGCCGCGCATGAAATCGGCGTTCGTCAGGTTGCACACTATCTGTGGAACCGCTTTGGTAGCTCCCACCGCGTGCGTTTTGTGGCGATAAACTTCGAACCCGTGGTCGGCGAGATCCTCGAGAAAGTGGAAGATGGCCAGATGGGGGTGATACTGAAGCGCATGATGGTGCGTGCGGCCTCCCAGGTTGCTGAGCGCTACGGCGTGCAGGCGCTGGTCACCGGCGAAGCGCTGGGACAGGTTTCCAGCCAGACGCTGACCAACCTGCGCCTGATCGACAACGTCTCTGATACTCTGATTCTCCGCCCGCTGATCTCTCACGATAAAGAGCATATCATCGACCTGGCGCGTGAAATCGGTACCGCTGACTTCGCCCGCACCATGCCGGAATATTGTGGCGTGATTTCAAAAAGTCCAACGGTGAAAGCGGTGAAGGGAAAAATCGAAGCGGAAGAAGAAAACTTCGACTTCAGTATCCTGGATAAAGTGGTCGCCGAAGCGTCCAATATCGATATTCGCGAAATTGCTCAGCAGACCGAGCAGGACGTTGTGGAAGTGGAAACCGTGAAAGGTTTTAGCGCTAACGATGCGATTCTGGATATCCGCTCTATTGATGAACAGGATGACAAACCACTGCAGGTTGAGGGTGTGGAGGTGGTTTCACTGCCATTCTACAAACTGAGCACGAAGTTTGGTGACCTCGACCAGAACAAAACGTATTTGCTGTGGTGTGAGCGTGGGGTGATGAGCCGCCTGCAGGCGCTCTATCTCCGCGAACAGGGCTTTGCCAACGTGAAGGTGTATCGCCCGTAAGGTGTATCGCCCGCAATACGATAACGGCAACCTCAGGGTTGCCGTTTTTTATTCGTAGTAATTATAAATGCCCGCCGCCATAACCAGTTGAGATGCCACTTCATGGGCTTTCTCGCGTCCAGCCAGTAGCTGAATAATCTTCAGCGCAAAATCAATCGATGTACCCGGCCCCTGGCTGGTTAACAGATTGACGCGCGGATCCCAGACCACGCGTTTATCCACCCATTGCTCTTCGGGGATACGATCTTTAAGCGTCGGGAAACCCGTCATGTTGCCGACAGGAAACAGGTTATGAGGCACAAGCACCGTGCCCGCTGCGGCGCAAATGGCCGCGACGATACGCCCGGAAAGATGGAACTGACGCACGGTCTCTACCAGCAGGGGGCTGTCCCGAAAACACTCTGCCCCCTTCAGGCCACCCGGTAACACGATGATGTCGTAATCACCATCCGCCACCTCTACCAGCGGGGCATCGGCCAGGAGCTTCACGCCGCGTGAACAGACAATTGCCAGGTTACCATCGCTGGCTACGCTGGCGGTGGTAACGTTAATGCCGCCGCGCACCAGTAAATCAATGGTCGTGACTGCTTCGGTCTCTTCGCTACCAGGGGCGAGGCATACCAGTGCCGACGCGCTCATACTCACTCTCCTTACGTTTAACCATGTCATACAGACGGGCGTTTTCCGGCACGCTAATGCCGTGGGCTCGCGCTCGTTTAAGTAAATACCCGGTAATATAATCGATCTCAGTGTGACGCTGGGCACGCACATCCTGCAGCATTGAAGAGATATTTTCTGCTGTACTTTCAATAACCTGATCGACGTAATAACGGAGATCGTCAGCGGAGGTGTGTAAGCCTTCTCGCTCCACCACCGACGCGACCTCCGCGCAGAGCGTGGCCACCAGCTGCGGATGATTTTTTAATTCGCCGTTTGGACAATTCCAGAGCGCCGTCAGGGGATTGATCACGCAGTTTACCGCCAGCTTACGCCAGAGCTGTGGACGAATATGATTATGCCAGGCCACATCGGGTAAAACGTCCTGCAGCGTATCGGCCAGGTAGCTGTAATCCCCATCCTGCGCCCGGGCCGGGCCAATATGGGTGACGCCGCCCGCGACGTGAACAATGATATTGCCATCGCGCCGCGCCGCGTGCGTGGTGGTGGCCATCAAAAGCGGCTGGTGGATACTTTTTAGCTCATCAATGGTGCCCATACCGTTATGCAGCAACAACACAGGGGATGAGGCGGGTAGCGTGGCGGCCAGCGCTTTAACGGCATCGGAAACTTGCCAGGCCTTCAGGGTCACCAGCAGCATATCGCTCTGGGCGAGAAAATCGGGATCGTTGGCGGTAAGCGATTCATTAAAAATCGTCCCGTCCTCTTCAATCAGGTTCACACTGCAATAAGGCTGGGGCACGCGCAACCAACCCTGAACATCGTGACCATGCTTACGCAGCGCAGTAAGCCAAAGCTGGCCCAGGGCTCCGCATCCAAGCACAGTAATTTTCATTGTTCCTCCTCACCTGCAACTGCGCCAGGTGTTACGGCCTAAGTATAGCGCCGCCAGCTAAGCTTCTGTTGAGTTATGCCTCGTAGCGGGTATTATGCAACGCAACAAATATGAAGGGAGAAGAAAAGATGCCATCTTTCGATATTGTTTCTGAAGTGGACATTCAGGAAGTGCGTAACGGCGTGGATAACGCTAGCCGTGAAGTCGAGTCACGTTTCGATTTTCGGGGCGTTGAGGCCACTTTCGAGCTGAATGACGCAAATAAGAGCATTAAGGTGCTCAGCGAGTCCGATTTCCAGGTAAACCAGTTGCTGGATATTTTGCGTGCCAAGCTGCTGAAACGCGGCATTGAAGGTACCTCACTGGATGTTCCGGAAGAGTTCGTCCACAGTGGTAAAACCTGGTTTGTTGAAGCCAAACTGAAGCAGGGCATTGAGAGCGCGGTGCAGAAGAAAATCGTTAAGCTCATCAAAGACAGCAAGCTGAAAGTGCAGGCGCAAATCAAGGGTGAAGAGATTCGCGTAACCGGTAAATCCCGTGACGATCTGCAGTCCGTGATGGCTCTGGTGCGAGGCGGCGATCTGGGGCAGCCGTTCCAGTTTAAAAACTTCCGTGATTAATAAAAAAGCCCGGTCGGACCGGGCTTTTTTTTAGGCTTTCACTGCCTGCTCCACTTCGAAACGGTTAGTCACCTTGCTGTCAATTTTGACGTAGGCACTGCGCTCTTCCGCGGCAATAAGAACTTCACTTACGCCTTCAGTGGATTCAAGACGCTGTTTCAGCGCTTCACTTATCTCAACGCCATCAGGAATTTCGATCCGCAGGCTGCTTACGTAACGGGGCTCTTTCATGGTGGTGGCAACAAACAGCCAGACCATGGCCAGCAGTGCGCCCGCGAGGAAGACCGTTTGTGAGTCAAACAGACCATCTACCCAGCCCCCAAGCGAGCCGCCAATGGCCACCCCAAGAAACTGGCTGGTGGAATAAATGCCCATCGCCGTCCCTTTATAACCGGCCGGAGACTCTTTACTGATCAGCGACGGCAGCAGCGCTTCCATCAGGTTAAAAGCGAGGAAGAAGAGTTGTACGCCGGCTACCAGCTCCCAAAAGTGCGGGCCGGAGCCCCAAAGTACGATCTCGGCAATGAGCAATATCGCCACGCAACCGATAAAGACGCGCTTCATCTTACGCTTCACTTCGGCATAGATAATAAATGGCACCACCGAGACGAACGAAATCAGCATCGTCACGAGGTAAATCTTCCAGTGCTCTGCCGCCGGAAAACCTGCCGCGGCAAGCTGTCCTGGCAGGGCGACAAAGGTCGACATCAGCAGAATATGCAGGCACATAATGCCGAAGTTAAGCTTGAGCAGGCGCGGCTCCATGAGCACTTTGCTGAAGCAGCCTTTCACCATCCCCGACTCACGGTTAAGGACGTGATTTTTACTGTCCGGCACTACCCACAGCGTTAAGGCAATACCGATAGTCGCCAGTATGGCAATCATCCAGAACAGGGCATGCAGACCCAGCTTGTGCGTAATAACCGGGCCGAGCACCATCGCTATGGCAAAGGTAACCCCGAAACTCACGCCAATAAAGGCCATTGCTTTGGTGCGGTTTTGTTCGCGCGTTAAGTCTGACAACAGTGCCATCACGGCGGCGGCTATCGCGCCGGAACCTTGCAGCGCGCGGCCAAGAATAATACCCCAGATAGAGTGGGAGAGGGCGGCGATAACGCTACCCAGCACGAAGACCAGCAATCCGCCCACAATTAACGGCTTGCGACCTACGCGGTCAGAGAGCAGACCGAAGGGGATCTGGAAGATGGCCTGGGCCAGGCCATAGATGCCAATCGCCAGACCAATCAATGCTTCGCTGGCACCCTGCAGCGCCATACCATACGTAGTCAGAACGGGCAGGACCATAAACATGCCGAGCATACGCAGTGAGAAAACAGTCCCTAAACCCCAGGTGGCGCGCAACTCGCCCGGCGTCATTTTATAATCGTTCATTACCACCTCAACCTAAAAGCAGGCCATAGTTTAGGTGGGGTGATAAGTGCGGTAAATAGATGTTTGTTAAAATATATTAAGTAAACGTTAATGTTAGCGTTTTTCAGCCAGATAAATGTGGGCATTGAGGCACGAAATGCAAAATTGTAACGTTAGCAGAGTCAAGAAAGGCTTCCGTCTTGTTAACCTTTATCTCTCTTGATGTGTTTGAATCAAATCTCTTCCAATCGAATGCGGTAGTGTTCAGGCATTATCTTGTTCGCCCAAAGAATTCATAACAGTAATAAGTTTGGCTATCCGCGTCGTAGATGAAGGGGATTAACGATCTCTTTACCCGTTATAAGTTATTTAAAAATTTATGGCGGCTATCTGCTGCAAACGCAAAGTCATGGGCATAGTGATGCTGTCATGCAGGTGATTGCACTGATAATCCGCATTGACTGGAATAAAATATATTTATCCAATTTATAAGTCTGATACTAACATTTTTATTCCGAATGTGTTCTTTTGACCTGCTTCGATAGAGTGGATTCAATATAAATAGGATATTTAAACGACAGAATTATTGAAGGTATATAATAGTTTCTTGCACTGTATTTATCGATAGCTGTGAAAAGGATATTCATTTTGGGTTTACAAGAGCGGTGTGCCGAAAACGGTTTTAACGCTAAAGCGACGATTTTACTGAGTAACTTTTTAGAATAACGAAATGTATTAATGGTGCGAAAAGCAGACTAATTGAATATAAACATAATATGAAGCATGTTGTTTTTATCTCTTCAGTATGTGAAATGGATATGAATATACGGCGATGAAAGTTTTAGATAAAACGTGATTTACTTCATTAATGGTTCATTTTGGCTGCATGTAATTGAAAAACATAACTTTGTTTTGTGTTTTTTAATTGATAAATAGTTGCGGCTAAATTCATTCTCATTTTTTTATATAATTCATTAAGAAAAGTGTTGATTCACGTTTTCGTCACAGAATTCAGTGCTTATTCACTATTGTATTAATCTCGTTGCGATTAAAATTCTGCTGTCAAAGAGGTTGGGTGACATTATACATTATTTAGATGTTCGATTTGAACATCTAACAAAGAAGATCTGCATCGAAATTTTGCTCAGTAACTATACGTGTCCTGAACAGGGAGGCGTGAGTTCTCAGGCATATTTACTTTGTGGTGAAGCTATTGGGTGGTGTTAATTGTTGCGCCATGAAATTAGTTTCATTAAGGGCGGATTTAAATTCATTATTTTGCCTGATCTTTTTGAGTTAATGAGGTCGGCATGGCATGACCTTGTAGCATAGTTTATTAACACATAATTGAATGTACCTGCGGCATGAAATGGCCAAAAGGGAGACGCTTTTGAATTAAAGTTCAGTGTTGGGTTTCCTTTGGTCTGGGTATTAACAACATAATTTTTACTTGATAGGTTTATATGAAAAATAGCGAAAACAAATGTAAGGCAATCAGATTAAATCCTATTGCTGCTTCACTGTTAATGCTGATGCCAGTAATGGCGCAGGCGGCCGATATTACAATGGTTGATGGCAATGTAACCAGAGCAGCTAACGGTACAACTATGAATCGCCACAGATAATCTAGACACTTCCGAGCCGCTGATAATATTGTTTTTCGTATTCAGTTGGTGGCATATGATCACTCGAACCATGCCGACGCTTACTGTTATAAAATATTTCGATGTAATCAAAAATATCACCGCGAGCTTCTTCTCGCGTTCCGTAGATCTTTTTCTTTATCCGTTCACGTTTCAGTAGCTGGAAAAAACTTTCTGCGACTGCGTTGTCATGACAGTTACCGCGACGGCTCATACTGCCCTCCAGCCCGTGTGATTTCAGGAACGACTGCCACTCATAGCTTGTGTACTGACTGCCTTGATCAGAATGAACCAGCACCTGCTTTTGAGGATTACGTCGCCACACGGCCATCAGAAGTGCATTCAGGACAATATCCTTTGTCATCCGGGGCTGCATTGACCAGCCAATAACTTTGCGCGAGAACAGGTCAACAACCACAGCCAGATACAGCCAGCCTTCGTGAGTCCGGATGTAGGTGATGTCCGTTACCCAACGCTCATCCGGTGCTTCCGGGTTGAACTGCCGCTGGAGCCTGTTGGGCGTCACGATGCTGGTTTCACCCTTACGTGCCCGTGGGCTACGGTACCCGACCTGAGCCCTTATCCCGGCACGCTTCATCAGTCGCCAGACACGGTTAACTCCGCACTGTTGTCCGGTATCCCGCAGGTCGAGGTGGATCTTGCGATAACCATAAACGCAACCCGACTCCAGCCAGAACTGCTTTATCAGCCCCGTCAGCCTCAGGTCAGCATGATGCCGCCGTGAATCCGGCTGCTGAAGCCAGGCGTAAAAACCACTCGGATGCACATCCAGCACCCGACAAAGCAGTCGGACAGGCCAGCAATAGGTGTTGTCACGGATAAAGGCGTACCTCAGTCGGACAGCTTTGCGAAGTACGCCGCGGCTTTTTTTAATATGTCCCGTTCGTCGGTAACCCGCTTCAGCTCTTTCTGGAGGCGTCGGATCTCAGCCTGAGCGTCTGACTGGACTTTATTGGTTGAGGAATCCGGGCCATATGCCTTTATCCAGGCATAAAGACTGTGGGTGGTGATACCGAGACGTGTTGCCACGCTGGAAACAGAATGGCCGCGATCAACAACCTGTTTTACCGCTTCAATTTTAAACTCTTCGGGATAACGCTTACCGCTCATGGGCACCTCTCTTTAAGTCATCTTAAATGACTCTGAGGTGTCTGTTAAACCCGTGGCGATTCAAACGTCATTATTGCATGGCCGCTCTTATCCACGGCGGACATGTAGTGATATAAAACGCTGCTTATAACAGGTGAGGGGCAGTATGCTACATTCCCCGGCGTCTCGTAGGTGCAGGTTATGATGCCGGGCTTGCCAGCAATGCCAGAGTAGTCTGCCTGAGATAACGACTGAGGTATCCTTGCTGATGCGTTAGTTCAGAGAGTAAAGTGAATAAAACCGCTAATTTTCTCTGGCAGGCAGCTTTACCTGCCAGAAATTTCACCCTGCGTCAGGCAGAGGCAGCATCAATAAATTTATTCCAGTCATTTCCGGCATTACTGACGAAGTTAGACCAACTGTCTCCAGCGGTACTGGTAAAGTTATTCCAGTTACTGGATCCAGTCGAAACGACAGATGTCCAGCTGGACTGGCTAATCACATACTTACCGAACTCCAGTGCGCTATCGGCGACAAAATGCGTAAATGCCGTACCAGACGTCCAGACAAACGAGGCAAAACCGATGCCTGAATTAAAAACAAAGCTGGAAAACCCGGTGACGGCGCCAAAGAGATCGAAGCCCCCTGAGACATATTCCATTTCAATTATAGATAATTCTTTCATGTTTATTCCCTTAATAAATAATCCTGAATACATCAGTTATGTATCCATTTCGGGAGGCTAACACTGTCGATAGCGTTAAGCTATAGCGTCTTCAAAACTAAGAATTAGTAAATATACAGGGGTCACCTTGCATACTCTTAGCCTGGCATATGACCGTGACATCCTTGTCAGAACCTTACGCAATAAAAAAAGCCCCGGGCGCAGGCCCGAGGCTTTTTTAACAGCATCCTGAACTTACCAGACGTAAGTGAGCAGGCTGTGTGAATCCGGTACCATAAAATCGACGGACATCATCACGCTCAATGCGGTAATAGCAATGATAGAGAAGCCGAACAGCTTACGCGCCCAGACCTTATCATCTTCCACTTTATAACCGCGCAGTGCCATGCCCAGCCACCAAACGCTCACGGCGGCAGCGACAACCAGATATTTATATCCAGCGTAACCGCCCAAAGAGAGCATCAGCGTCGCGATAGCGAAGGCAATGATATAAAGCGTGATATGGTTTTTGGCGACCGAAATGCCTTTCACGACCGGCAGAACCGGGATGTTCGCAGCCTGATAATCCTTAAAGCGGAAAATCGCAATGGCATAGGAGTGCGGCATCTGCCACAGGCTAAAGATAGCCAGCAGGATGAGCGCACCGCTGTCGAACTCGTTAGTGACCGCGCAGTAGCCAATCACCGGCGGCGCAGCGCCGGAGAGTGAACCAATCAGCGTACCGTAAACGGAGTGACGTTTCATATACAGGCTGTAGATGCCTACATAAACCACGAAACCCATCACCCCCAGCCAGCAGGCCAGAGGATTAGCACCGAACCACAGCAGCATAAAGCCAGCAATACCCAGCAAGGTGGCGTACACCAGCGAGACGGAAGGGGACATCAGGCCTTTTACCAGCACCCGGTTCTTAGTCCTTTCCATCTTCCTGTCGATATCCATGTCGATGTAGTTATTAAATACACAACCGGACGCAACCACCAGCGACACCCCAACCAGCGTATTGATAAAGAGGGTGTAATCAATGCTGCCCTTAGAGGCCAGCAGGAACCCTCCGATCACGGAGATCAGGTTGCCAAAGATGATGCCTGGTTTCGTAACTTGCAGGTATTGCTTAAACATACTCGCCGCTCTTAGTGAACCATCATGTTGTAGTTGAGGTTCCACATGATCCAGATGGAGCCGACTACCAGGATTGCGATGATAATCACAGTAAAGACGAAGGCCGTCATGTTCCAGCCTTCATCAGACTTGGTGTTCATGTGCAGGAAGCAAACCAGATGCACCAGAATCTGAATCACCGCGGTCACCAGGATTGCGCCCAGAATAACCGGCTTAGAAGCAGAACCGCTCATCACCATCCAGAAGGGGATAACCGTCAGGATGATCGACAGGATGAAACCTGTCATATAGGTTTTTACGCTGCCATGGGAAGCGCCATGATCGTTAGAATGACTCATTACATCGCCCCCATCAGATACACAACAGAGAACACACAGATCCAAACCACATCCAGGAAGTGCCAGAACAGGCTCAGGCACATAATACGGGTGCGGTTGGTGCTCGTCAGGCCACGACGGGATACCTGGAACATCAGTACCGCCATCCAGATCAGGCCTGAGGTTACGTGCAGACCGTGGGTACCCACCAGCGCGAAGAACGCGGACAGGAAGCCACTACGATCCGGGCCGAAACCTTCAGCAATCAGGTGATGGAATTCATAGATTTCCATCCCGATGAAGCCCGCACCAAACAACCAGGTCAACGCCAGCCAGGAGACAACCTGGCTCTTGTTGTTTTTATACATGGCAATAGCGGCCATGCCGTAGGTGATGGAGCTGAACAGCAGCAGTGCGGTTTCAACCAGAACGAACGGCAGTTCAAAGATGTCCTTACCGGTCGGGCCGCCCGCTGTGCCGTTCACCAGAACGGCATAGGTTGCGAACAGACAGCAGAACAGAATGCAGTCGCTCATCAGGTAGATCCAGAAACCGAAAACTTTCATCGGTCCTGTATCGTGGTGCGCGTGTTCATGCGCATGGGCAGTTGAGTGCGCCAGAGTATCAGTTGCCATTTTTCAGCCCCGCTTTAGCAATCTCGTCGAAATGCTGGTTTTCCAGTTTTTCAACTTCACGGACTGGTACGTAGTAGTCCACGTCCTCGTCAAAGCTCTTCACAATCCAGCTAATTACGATGCCAGCAAAGCCAACAATCGCCAGCCACCAGATGTGCCAGATCATTGCGAAACCAAATACCGTAGCGAAGGCGGCAATCACAATGCCCGCACCGCTGTTTTTCGGCATGTGGATCTCTTCGTAATGTGCTGGTTGCTTGTACGCTTCACCTTTTTCTTTCATTTCCCAGAATGCGTCGCGCTCATGAATCTGCGGCACAATGGCGAAGTTATAGAACGGAGGTGGAGAAGAGGTTGCCCACTCCAGCGTACGGCCACCCCATGGGTCACCGGTCAGGTCACGGTTCTGGTCGCGGTCGCGAATAGAGACGTAGAACTGAATCAGCTGAGAAGCAATACCACAGGCAATCAGTACCGCACCGCCTGCTGCAATCATCAGCATTGGGTGGAACTGTGGATCAATCTGCTGGCTAAGACGACGGGTCATACCCATGAAGCCCAGCACGTACAGCGGCATAAATGCAACGAAGAAGCCGATGATCCAGAACCAGAAGGCGCGTTTACCCCATTTTTCGTTCAGGGTGAAACCGAACGCTTTTGGCCACCAGTAAGTCACACCTGCGAAGCAACCGAAGACCACACCGCCGATGATAACGTTATGGAAGTGGGCAATCAGGAACAGACTGTTGTGCAGTACGAAGTCTGCACCCGGTACTGCCAGCAGTACGCCGGTCATCCCACCAACGGAGAAGGTCACGATGAAGCCGATAGTCCACAGCATCGCTGAGTGGAACTGGATACGGCCCTGGTACATGGTGAACAGCCAGTTGAAGATCTTCACCCCGGTCGGGATGGCGATAATCATTGTGGTAATACCGAAGAAGGCGTTTACGTTCGCGCCCGCACCCATGGTGAAGAAGTGGTGCAGCCAAACGATGAACGACAGAACGGTAATACACACGGTTGCCCACACCAGCGAGGTGTAACCAAACAGGCGTTTACGCGAGAAGGTTGCTGCGATTTCGGAGAAGACACCGAACACTGGCAGAACCAGGATGTACACTTCCGGGTGACCCCAGGCCCAAATCAGGTTGATGTACATCATCATGTTGCCACCCATATCGTTTGTGAAGAAATGGGTGCCCAGATAACGATCCAGGGTCAGCAGCGCGACGGTGACAGTCAGAATTGGGAAGGAGGCAATAATCAGGATGTTGGCGCACAGAGATGCCCAGGTAAATACCGGCATCTTGAACATGGTCATGCCAGGGGCACGCATCTTGATAATCGTCACAAAGAAGTTAATACCGGTCAGGGTCGTACCGACACCGGAGAGCTGAAGCGCCCAAATCCAGTAATCAACACCGACACCAGGACTGTACTCAATTCCCGAAAGCGGCGGGTAGGCCAGCCAGCCGGTCTGCGCGAATTCGCCCACACCCAGTGACAGGTTTACCAGGATTACGCCAACAACGGTGAACCAGAAGCTCAGGTTGTTCAGGAACGGGTAAGCAACGTCGCGCGCACCGATTTGCAGCGGTACTACAACGTTCATCAGACCGATTACCAGCGGCATCGCCACGAAGAAGATCATGATAACGCCGTGAGCGGTAAAGATCTGATCGTAGTGGTGCGGTGGCAGGAAGCCAGCTTCACCAGCAGAGGCGAGCGCCTGCTGGCTACGCATCATGATCGCATCCGCAAAGCCACGAATTAACATGACGATACCGACGATGCAGTACATGATACCGAGTTTTTTGTGGTCAACCGAAGTCAGCCACTCATTCCACAGGTAGCTCCACTTACCGAAGTAAGTGATCAGGCCAACTAAAGCCGCACCACCAATGATAATTGCAGCAATCGTAACCATGATAATGGGTTCATGGTACGGCACTGCATCCAGTGTCAATTTTCCGAACATTTTCTTCCTCGGCCCCTTAGTGAGCGGTTTCCGCGTGGCTCATGTCCATGCCTTCCATCCCTTCGTGCGAGCTATGCTCACCTTCAGGCTGGGTCACGTCCATGCTCTTGCCATGATCCATAAATTTGCCAATCACATCTTTGAACAAATTCGGTTTCACGTCAGAGAAGTACTCCACCTTGTTATATTCGCTAGGTGTTGCCACTTTTTCGAATGCCGCCATGTCAGACATGGTGTTCGTAGACTGCTTCGCTTTTTCAACCCACTGGTCGAAGGCGGCGCGGTCAGGAGTGGCAATGGCTTTGAACTTCATACCAGAGAAGCCTGGGCCACTGTAGCTGGCGGAGATACCATCGTAGGTGCCTGCTTCATTCGCGATCAGATGCAGGTTAGTCTGCATACCGGCCATCGCGTAAATCTGGCTACCCAGACGCGGAATAAAGAAGGAGTTCATCACGGAGTTCGAGGTCACTTTGAATTCCACCGGAGTGTTCGCCGGGAAGGCGATTTCATTCACGGTAGCAATGCCCTGTTCCGGGTAGATGAAGAACCATTTCCAGTCCATGGAGACCACTTCAATGGTAATAGGTTTCTCATCGTGAACCAGCGGTTTGCTTGGCTCGAGTGCGTGAGTGGTTTTCCATGTCAGCACAGCGAGGAACAGGATGATCAGGATAGGAACCGTCCAGACCACAGCTTCAACTTTGTTGGAGTGTGACCAGTTAGGGCTATACTTCGCATCTTTATTGCTCGCACGGTACTTCCAGGCGAAACCAACTGCCATCAAAATGGCAGGAATAACGACGATCATCATCAGGCCGAAAGCCGTCAGAATCAGGGAACGTTGTTCCAGTCCAATCTGTCCTTTGGGGTCTAGAAGTGCAGAATCACAGCCACTGAGTAAAACAGTGCCTGCAATTAACGACAACCATCCCAAACCTTTATTGTATTTCCTAAGTGTCATTTAACGACCTCAATTCCACGGGGACCTGGTGGCGTTTAAAGTGTGGGGGCATTTTACGGGAAGGTTACATTACTGTAAACATCATTAGCCCTGTGTCAGGAAGGTGTTACCGGGTTCTGCCGCACATGTCACATGTGTTGCAAAACGTGTCTAATTTTAAGACAAAAGTCGCGTGTTATGGGCGTTATAACGAAACAGTTTCTGAAACCGGTGCCAGGCGGGGAATTGGTATAACCATTGCAAAAAATACACAAATAATTAACAAATGATTATCAATAAAAGGACATTTAAAAAACGATAAATTAAACTTTCATCAGCTGAATCGTTTAATGAAAATAGAGTTTATTATCGCTTCCAGTAATTTCCAAATTTCTATTGCGCACGAAACAACAAATATATTTTTTCATTCACTAGGGTTATTTGCCGTTATAATTTCACACTGTTATTACAACGGCAAATAACCTTTTCTTCTGGATTAGGCCATCTGATGTCTGCGCAGCGCCAGGTAATCCAGCACCGCACCGATAAGGATACCCGTCACCGCCAGTAGGGCACCTACGTCGAGCAGAAGATCGGCCATCGGCAAGGCGAGCGCGGTGAGTGCATTGACGATCAACACCAGCAGCCAGACGCCGAGTAACGCACAGCCGGCCATCAGCATGCGCAGAGCAAAACGGTACGCGGAAGGGAAGTCACTTCTCGGCATGAATTGCTCCGTTTGCTGGGTATATTCCAGTGAGCGGCGGCAAATTAGTAAAAGGATCAACCCGGGAACGGCGGCGATAACCGAGAACAGATAGAACTGAGGCCAGCCGTGCGCTTCAACGAACCAGCCTGCCAGCGGGCCGACGTACACCCGGCCAACCGCCGAAAGGGCAGAGAGCAGCGCAAACTGGGTGGCTGAAAAGGATTTGTTGCACAGCGTCATCAGCAGGGCCACAAAGGCAGCTGTGCCCATACCCCCGCACAGATTTTCAAAGAAGACCGCGGCTGCCATGCTCATCATCTGCTTATCGGTCACTGACAGTAACCAGTAACCCGCGTTGGAGATGCCCTGCAGAATGCCAAAGATCAGCAGTGCACGGAAAAGCGTTAAACGCTGCATCAAAACTCCGCCGTACAGCGCACCCACAATCGTGGCGATCAGCCCCAGGGTTTTATTCACCACGCCCACTTCGCCGGCATCAAAACCGACGCCACGAATAAGAAAGGTGGTGGTGAGGCTCATGGCAAACGCATCGCCCAGTTTGTAGAGCACAATCAACAGCAGGATCAGCCAGGCGTTATTACGGGCAAAGAAGTCACGTAGCGGCTCGGCCACGGCCTGCTCGAGCGTGCGCGGCACCGGAATAATATCGTCTGGTTCGGGCGCGAGTAGGGTGGCGATCATGCAGGGGATGATTAACGCGGCCATAAGCCAATACATGCCGTGCCAGCCGAGATAACGGTCAGCCAGCCAGAGCGCCAGTCCACCAGATACCAACATTCCCAGCCGATAGCCCAGAACGCTGATCGCCGCGCCTGCCCCGCGCTCTTCTGCAGGCAGCACGTCGGTTTTCCAGGCATCAAAGACAATATCTTGCGACGCCGAGCAGAAGGCGATGACCACCGCCAGCGCTGCCATCCAGCGTAGCTGTGAAGAGGGATCAAGGAAACCCATCCCGGCGATGGCCAGTAAGAGCATCGCCTGCGTTATCAACAGCCAGCCCCGGCGACGGCCGAGCAACGGTGGCGTGTAGCGGTCCATCACCGGCGACCAGAGGAATTTAAAGACGTAAGCCTGGCCGACCAGAGAGAAGAAGCCGATAGTCTTAAGATCGATGTTCTCAACCGTCATCCAGGCTTGCAGGGTGCCGGAGGTCAAAGCGAGGGGCAAACCGGAGGCGAAGCCGAGGATCAGCAAAATCGCTGATTTAGGTTGCTGGAAAATGCGTAAGTATTGGCTGGACATGTATGCAATGAGAACTGACCCGGCGAAGTGCCGGGTCAGTGAACAGAATTAACGCGCGTTCTGTTTGATGAATTCATGAATGCTGGTGTCCTGCGCCATATCGGCGATGGTATCAGTCAGCACGCTGTTAACCGCATTGGCAATATTTTTGTTGGTGGCCTGGAAGGCGCCTTCAACGGAATAGCTTGCACGGTAGTTTTTGTTCATCTTATTGCCGTTCTTCGCGGTTGCGATGATGGCGATATCTGCTTTGGTGGAGATGTTGTAGCGTACGTTGCCCTGAGAGACATCGGCATACAGATTGTTGACGATAATCTGCAGATCAACCGCACCGCTTGGGCCAATCATGTAGCCGCGGGAGGTCATTTGCTTCTCAAGCACTTCCTGCAGCAAGAAGCGCAGGTCGCGGGATGCGGTCAGGGTAACCAGCTGGTTATCGCGGGTCACTTTCGCCAGAGCCTGGTCGCGGCGCTGGTCAGCGCCATTGATGCTTACGGTCACGCCCATCAGGCTTGGATCCTGCTGCGGCAGGGAAATTTTTGGCGAAACGTCAATGGTGGTTGGCGGTGTGGCGCAGCCGGCCAGCATGAAAAGTGCGACAAGCGGGAAAAGGAGTTTTTTTAACATGTTCGGGGTCTCTACGGATCGTAAGCATAAATAGACAAAAATTGCCGCCATCATAACATCGCCAACGGCGAGGGGAAGTGGTCAACGCATGTAAATTCATCGTCTTGACTGAAATCTGACCACCTGAACACAATTCCTTATGCCCCTTGGGCAAAACGCATGAGTCTCTTATAGGACTTCATCCCTTTGAATGAGAAAATCAGACGAAAGCTAAATTTTTGTTGTCTTCTTGTTATGCAAGCGGTAAAAGCGGCTAACATTTAAAGGGATGGGTGACATCTCAGCGTTGTCGGAGGAGTAATTTCATGATGATACGTGAACAGATCGAAGATAAATTAAGGGCAGCGTTCGAACCCGTGTTCCTCGAAGTCGTCGACGAGAGCTATCGTCATAACGTACCGGCAGGCTCCGAAAGCCATTTCAAAGTGGTGCTGGTGAGCGATCGTTTTGCCGGTGAGCGATTCCTTAATCGCCATCGTATGATCTACGGTACGTTGACGGAGGAGCTTTCATCTACCGTACATGCGCTGGCGCTGCACACTTACACTATTAAGGAGTGGAAGGGCCTGCAGGATACCATCTTCGCGTCGCCACCGTGCCGCGGAGCCGGGACTATCGCGTAGTAAATCCCGTTTGCAACAGCGGGAGCTTTTCCAGTATGTTGCATAAAGATTACGTCAAAACGGCCTGCGGGCCGTTTTGTTTTGTCCGGGTTTTGAACCGGTAACGCGATTTTTAGGCGAAAAATAGCCAGAAATTGTGAAAAAAGCCGCAGCAACATGCGGCAACCGTTCTCGACTCACCTAAGTGATGCCGCTATAATGCCGCGTCTTAATGTATGTCTTCGGGATGATTCTGGCGACAGGGAATGTGAATCTGCACTAAGAGAGCATCCCGGCAAACTGACAGATTCAGAGTTGACCGAGCACTGTGATTTTTTTGAGGTAACAAGATGCAAGTTTCAGTTGAAACCACTCAAGGCCTTGGCCGCCGTGTAACGATTACTATCGCTGCTGACAGCATCGAAAACGCTGTTAAGAGCGAGCTGGTCAACGTCGCGAAAAAAGTCCGTATTGACGGCTTCCGTAAGGGCAAAGTCCCAATGAATGTTGTTGCTCAGCGTTATGGCGCTTCTGTACGTCAGGACGTGCTGGGCGAGCTGATGAGCCGTAACTTTATCGACGCCATCATCAAAGAAAAAATCAATCCAGCTGGCGCACCGAACTATGTTCCGGGCGAATACAAACTGGGCGAAGACTTCACCTACTCTGTAGAGTTCGAAGTTTACCCGGAAGTTGAGCTGAAAGGTCTGGAATCCATCGAAGTTGAAAAACCGGTTGTTGAAGTGACCGATACCGACGTTGACGGCATGCTGGACACCCTGCGTAAGCAGCAGGCAACCTGGAAAGACAAAGACGGCGCTGCTGATGCAGAAGACCGCGTCACCGTAGACTTCAGCGGTTCTGTCGACGGCGAAGAGTTCGAAGGCGGTAAAGCGTCTGACTTCGTACTGGCTATGGGCCAGGGTCGTATGATCCCAGGCTTTGAAGACGGTATCAAAGGCCACAAAGCTGGTGAAGAGTTCACCATCGACGTGACCTTCCCGGAAGAGTACCACGCTGAAAACCTGAAAGGTAAAGCAGCGAAATTCGCGATCAACCTGAAGAAAGTGGAAGAGCGTGAACTGCCAGAGCTGACTGAAGAGTTCATCAAACGTTTCGGCGTTGAAGATGGTTCCGTAGCGGGTCTGCGTGCTGAAGTGCGTAAAAACATGGAGCGCGAGCTGAAAGGCGCCGTGCGTAACCGCGTTAAGTCTCAGGCGATCGACGGTCTGGTTAAAGCGAACGAAATCGATATCCCTGCAGCCCTGATCGACAGCGAAATCGACGTTCTGCGTCGCCAGGCTGCTCAGCGTTTCGGTGGTAACGAGAAACAAGCGCTGGAACTGCCACGTGAACTGTTCGAAGAGCAAGCGAAACGTCGCGTTGTTGTTGGCCTGCTGCTGGGCGAAGTGATTCGTACCCACGAACTGAAAGCTGACGAAGAGCGCGTAAAAGGCCTGATCGAAGAGATGGCTTCCGCTTACGAAGATCCAGCAGAAGTGGTTGAGTTCTACGGCAAGAACAAAGAGCTGATGGACAATATGCGTAATGTTGCTCTGGAAGAGCAGGCTGTAGAAGCCGTTCTGGCAAAAGCTAAAGTGACTGAAAAAGCCACTTCTTTCAACGAACTGATGAACCAGCAGGCGTAATTCCGCCGCGTTTGTTTAAAGTTTGTACAAAAACCCGTTGCCTTCCGGCGGCGGGTTTTTTTTATCACACTAATAGCCCAGGAAGAGTGCTAAAACGCCCTTTCAGTGTTAGCGTAACAGCAAAAGATTGTTATGCTTGAAATAGGGCGATGCCACCCCCATCTGTGGGAAAGTAGTATTAAAGAGACTGGCTGATAATCCGTCCACAAGGTTACAATCAGTACAGCAGGTATTTTCATTTTTTATCCAGGAGACGGACATGTCATACAGTGGCGAACGAGATAACTTTGCACCCCACATGGCGTTGGTGCCAATGGTTATTGAACAGACATCGCGCGGTGAACGTTCATTTGATATCTATTCCCGTCTGCTGAAAGAACGCGTTATCTTCTTGACCGGCCAGGTGGAAGACCATATGGCTAACCTGATCGTAGCGCAGATGCTGTTTCTGGAAGCGGAAAACCCGGAAAAAGACATTTACCTGTATATTAATTCTCCAGGCGGTGTCATTACTGCTGGCATGTCCATCTATGACACCATGCAGTTCATCAAACCGGACGTTAGCACCATCTGTATGGGCCAGGCGGCATCAATGGGTGCTTTCCTGCTGACGGCTGGCGCTAAAGGCAAGCGCTTCTGCCTGCCGAACTCCCGCGTGATGATTCACCAGCCGCTGGGCGGCTACCAGGGTCAGGCGACGGATATTGAAATCCACGCCCGTGAAATCCTGAAAGTAAAAGGGCGCATGAATGAACTTATGGCGCACCACACGGGTCAATCTTTAGAGCAGATCGAGCGTGACACCGAGCGCGATCGCTTCCTCTCCGCATCAGAGGCAGTTGAGTACGGCTTAGTCGACTCCATTTTGACCCATCGTAATTGATGCCCACGGCGCGCGTGTGCCGCTATACTAAGGTAGGGCGGCATTTTGCTTCATTAGAAGCATGCGCCTCAGAATGGCATTTGCGTCGTCATGTGCGGCACAAAGAACTTAAAAAGAGGTTTTGACTCATGACAGATAAACGCAAAGATGGTTCGGGCAAACTGCTGTACTGCTCTTTTTGCGGCAAAAGCCAGCATGAAGTGCGCAAACTGATTGCCGGGCCGTCCGTGTATATCTGCGATGAATGTGTCGATTTATGTAACGACATCATTCGCGAAGAGATTAAAGAAGTTGCTCCGCATCGTGAACGCAGCGCGTTGCCGACACCGCATGAGATCCGTCATCACCTTGATGACTATGTCATCGGTCAGGAACAGGCTAAGAAAGTCCTGGCTGTGGCGGTGTATAACCACTACAAACGTCTCCGTAATGGCGACACCAGCAATGGTGTTGAGCTTGGCAAAAGTAACATTCTGCTGATTGGACCAACGGGTTCCGGTAAAACGTTGCTGGCAGAGACGCTGGCGCGCCTGCTGGATGTTCCGTTCACCATGGCGGACGCTACCACATTGACCGAAGCCGGTTATGTGGGTGAAGACGTTGAAAATATTATTCAGAAGCTGCTGCAGAAGTGCGATTACGACGTGCAGAAAGCCCAGCGCGGTATCGTTTATATCGATGAGATCGACAAAATCTCGCGTAAATCCGATAACCCGTCCATCACCCGCGATGTGTCCGGTGAAGGGGTTCAGCAGGCTCTGTTGAAACTGATTGAAGGCACCGTGGCTGCGGTTCCGCCGCAGGGTGGCCGTAAACATCCGCAGCAGGAGTTCCTGCAGGTTGATACCTCCAAGATCCTGTTCATCTGTGGTGGTGCGTTTGCCGGTCTGGACAAAGTGATCTCCCACCGTGTAGAAACTGGCTCTGGTATTGGTTTTGGCGCCACGGTGAAAGGAAAATCTGAAAAAGCGAACGAAGGTGAGCTGTTAGCGCAGGTTGAGCCAGAAGATCTGATCAAATTTGGTCTGATCCCTGAGTTCATTGGTCGTCTGCCGGTTGTGGCGACACTGAGCGAGCTGAGCGAAGACGCTCTGATTCAGATCCTGAAAGAGCCGAAAAACGCCCTGACGAAACAGTATCAGGCGTTGTTCAACCTTGAAGGTGTTGACCTGGAGTTCCGTGACGAAGCGCTGGATGCGATTGCCAAGAAAGCCATGGCCCGTAAAACCGGTGCCCGTGGTCTGCGTTCAATCGTTGAAGCCGCGCTGCTCGATACCATGTACGACCTTCCTTCTATGGAAGAGGTCGAGAAAGTGGTTATCGATGAGTCCGTGATTGCAGGCCAAACTAAGCCGCTGCTGATTTATGGCAAACCAGAAGCGCAGCAGGCTTCTGGCGAATAATTCACCAACTCATACAATCAGTTAATCAAAAAGGGGGGATTTTATCCCCCCTTTTATTTTTCCGTATTCATGACGTTGAATGTGTGGGAAACATCCCCATATACTGGATTACATGTTAATGGTTGGGTGAAGCACAGTCACGCAGCCTGATTACCTGGCGGACACTAAACTAAGAGAGAGCTCTATGAATCCTGAGCGTTCTGAACGCATTGAAATCCCCGTATTGCCGCTGCGCGATGTGGTGGTTTATCCGCACATGGTCATACCCTTATTTGTAGGGCGGGAAAAATCTATCCGTTGCCTTGAAGCCGCCATGGATCATGATAAAAAAATCATGCTGGTTGCGCAGAAAGAAGCATCAACGGATGAGCCGGGTGTAAATGATCTTTTCACCGTCGGGACCGTGGCCTCTATTTTGCAGATGCTGAAGCTGCCTGACGGCACCGTCAAGGTGCTGGTCGAAGGCCTGCAGCGTGCGCGTATTACCACCTTGTCTGATGATGGCGAACACTTCTCTGCTAAGGCAGAGTATCTTGACTCACCGCAGCTTGACGAGCGTGAGCAGGAGGTGCTGGTACGCACCGCCATTAGCCAGTTCGAAGGCTATATCAAGCTGAACAAAAAAATCCCACCAGAAGTGCTGACGTCGCTGAACAGCATCGACGATCCTGCGCGTCTGGCAGATACCATCGCTGCGCACATGCCGCTGAAGCTGGCTGACAAACAGTCCGTGCTGGAGATGTCCGACGTTAATGAACGTCTGGAGTATCTGATGGCGATGATGGAATCCGAGATCGATCTGCTGCAGGTGGAAAAGCGTATTCGCAACCGCGTGAAAAAGCAGATGGAGAAATCTCAGCGTGAGTACTACCTGAATGAGCAGATGAAGGCTATTCAGAAAGAGCTTGGCGAGATGGACGACGCGCCGGACGAAAACGAAGCCCTGAAGCGTAAAATCGACGCCGCGAAAATGCCGAAAGAGGCAAAAGAGAAAGCGGAAGCCGAGCTGCAGAAGCTGAAAATGATGTCTCCAATGTCCGCCGAGGCCACTGTGGTGCGCGGCTACATTGAGTGGATGGTTCAGGTGCCATGGAATACCCGTAGCAAGGTCAAGAAAGATCTGCGCCAGGCGCAAGAAATCCTTGATACCGACCACTATGGCCTCGAACGTGTCAAAGATCGCATCCTTGAATATCTCGCGGTCCAGAGCCGTGTGAATAAAATCAAAGGGCCAATTCTCTGTCTGGTAGGGCCGCCGGGGGTGGGTAAAACCTCTCTGGGCCAGTCCATCGCCCAGGCAACCGGGCGCAAGTATGTGCGAATGGCGCTGGGTGGGGTACGTGATGAAGCGGAAATCCGCGGTCACCGTCGTACCTATATCGGCTCCATGCCAGGCAAACTGATTCAGAAGATGGCAAAAGTGGGGGTGAAAAACCCACTGTTCCTGCTTGATGAGATCGACAAAATGTCTTCGGACATGCGTGGCGATCCGGCGTCCGCTCTGCTGGAAGTGCTTGATCCAGAACAGAACGTGGCCTTCAGCGATCACTACCTGGAAGTGGACTACGACCTGAGCGATGTGATGTTCGTGGCGACCTCCAACTCCATGAACATTCCGGCACCGCTGCTGGATCGTATGGAAGTGATCCGTCTCTCTGGTTATACCGAAGATGAGAAGCTGAACATTGCCAAACGCCACCTGCTGCCGAAGCAGATTGAGCGCAACGCCCTGAAAAAAGGCGAACTGACGGTCGACGATAGCGCCATTATTGGCATCATTCGTTACTATACCCGTGAAGCGGGTGTCCGTAGCCTCGAGCGTGAAATCTCAAAACTGTGCCGTAAAGCGGTTAAACAACTGCTGCTGGATAAAACCGCGAAGCAGATTGAGATTAACGGTGAAAACCTGCATGAGTTTCTCGGCGTTCAGCGCTACGACTACGGTCGCGCGGATAGCGAAAACCGCGTGGGCCAGGTCACCGGTCTGGCGTGGACGGAAGTGGGCGGCGATCTGCTGACCATCGAAACCGCCTGCGTGCCTGGCAAAGGTAAGCTCACTTATACCGGTTCTCTGGGTGAAGTGATGCAGGAATCCATCCAGGCTGCGCTGACCGTGGTGCGCGCGCGCGCGGAAAAACTGGGTATTAATCCGGACTTCTACGAAAAACGCGATATCCACGTTCACGTACCGGAAGGGGCAACGCCGAAAGACGGTCCAAGCGCCGGTATCGCGATGTGTACCGCTCTGGTCTCCTGCCTGACCGGTAACCCGGTACGTGCTGATGTGGCCATGACCGGTGAGATCACTTTGCGTGGCCAGGTTCTGCCGATTGGTGGTTTGAAAGAAAAACTGCTGGCAGCCCACCGCGGTGGTATTAAAACTGTGCTTATTCCTTACGAGAACAAGCGCGATCTGGAAGAAATTCCAGATAACGTTATTGCCGATCTGGATATCCATCCGGTGAAACGCATTGAAGAGGTTCTGACATTAGCACTGCAGAATGAGCCCTCCGGAATGCAGGTTGTAACGGCAAAATAGTGACCTCGCGCAAAGAGCGTCAATAAAAACAAGGCTGGTGAGCCATTTCGGGCTTGCCAGCCTTTTTTTGTATAGCTAATTTAGATTGCTGATTAGGTCAGCCATCAACAACGGGTGTTGTAAGGTTATGGCAGGCCTGATATAACTGCTGCGCGGTCGCGTTGTGAAGGATTCAGGCGCGATATAAATTATAAAGAGAGGAAGAGAAGAGTGAATAAATCTCAACTGATTGACAAAATTGCTGCGGGTGCCGATATCTCTAAAGCTGCGGCTGGACGTGCGTTAGATGCTCTGATTGCTTCTGTTACCGAATCTCTGCAGGCCGGAGACGACGTAGCGCTGGTAGGCTTTGGTACTTTTGCTGTTAAAGAGCGTGCTGCCCGTACTGGCCGCAACCCTCAGACCGGCAAAGAAATCACCATCGCTGCCGCTAAAGTTCCAGGTTTCCGTGCAGGTAAAGCGCTGAAAGACGCAGTAAACTGATTGCTTTTTTGCTTCAGGGAAGTCGACATCTCCAAGGGCGCATCATTTGATGTGCCTTTTTTGTTTGTCCAGGACTGTTTTCTGCGAGTTTCTGCGAGTTGTGGGCTGACAATCGCCCTGTTTTCTTGTCACAATACATTTTTACGCGCTGCGGTCAGGATTTCCGCCAGCGTCAGGTCACCAGTCACCTACAGCGGAGTGTGGTCACACCATGATGGACAACTTACGCACGGCTGCTAACAGTCTCGTGCTCAAGATTATTTTCGGTATCATTATTTTGTCGTTCATTTTGACCGGCGTAAGCGGATATCTGATTGGCGGTAGCGCAAACTATGCCGCAAAAGTGAATGACCAGGAAATTAGCCGTGGGCAGTTTGAGAACGCTTTTGCCAATGAACGTAACCGTATGCAGCAGCAACTGGGCGATCAGTTCTCTGAACTGGCAGCAAACGAAGGTTATATGAAAACGCTGCGTGAGCAGACGCTGAACCGTCTTATCGACGAAGCGCTGCTTGACCAGTACGCCCACAATCTCGGCCTGGGTATCAGCGATGATCAAGTGAAAAAAGTGATTTTCACAACCCCTGCTTTCCAGACCGACGGCAAATTTGATAACACCCGCTACAACGCCATTATTGGCCAGATGGGCATGTCAGCCGACCAATACGCACAAGCGCTTCGCAATCAGCTGACGACGCAGCAGCTAATCAACGCCATCGTGGGTAGCGATTTCATGCTGAAGGGCGAAACCGACGAGCTGGCGGCACTTGTTGCACAACAGCGAATTGTTCGCGAAGCCACTTTCGACGTTAACGCTCTGGCCGCGAAGCAAAAGGTGAGCGAGCAGGAAGTTAACGCTTACTACGAGCAGAACAAAAATAACTTCACCGCACCTGAGCAGTTCCGCATCAGCTACATTAAGCTGGACGCCGCGGCGATGCAGGAAAATGCGTCGGATGCCGATATTCAGTCTTACTACGATCAGCATCAGGATCAGTTCACTCAGCCTCAGCGTAACCGTTACAGCGTGATCCAGACGAAAACGGAAGCAGATGCGAAAGCCGTGCTGGACGAACTGAACAAAGGCGCAGACTTTGCCGCCATTGCCAAAGAAAAATCCACCGACATCATCTCTGCGAAAAACGGCGGCGATATGGGCTGGCTGGAAGAGGGTACCACCCCAGAAGAGCTGAAAAACGCCGGTCTGAAAGAGAAAGGCCAACTTTCAGGGGTGATCAAATCTTCTGTAGGCTTCCTGGTTGCCCGCCTGGACGACGTTGAGCCTGCTAAAACGAAACCGCTGACCGAAGTGCGTGATGATATCGCCGCCAAAGTGAAGCAAGAAAAAGCGCTGGATGCCTTCTACGCGCTGCAGCAGAAAGTGAGCGATGCCGCAAGCAACGATAACGAGTCGCTGGCGGGCGCGGAGCAGGCTGCCGGTGCCAAAGCGGTGACCACGGGCTGGTTTGGTCGTAACAATCTGCCAGAAGAGCTGAACTTCAAACCTGTATCAGACGCTATCTTCAATGGTGGCCTGGTGGGTGAGAACGGCACGCCGGGCAGCAACTCCGACATCATCACCGTTGACGGCGATCGTGCCTTCGTTTTACGCGTGGTTGAGCATAAACCAGAAGCGATTAAACCGCTGGCGGAAGTGAAAGACCAGATCACGGCAATAGTTCAGCACAACAAAGCAGAGCAGCAGGCCAAACTGGATGCTGAGAAACTGCTGGTTGAGCTGAAAGCAGGGAAAGGCGACGAGGCGCTGAAGGCGGCTGGTCTGAGCTTCGGTGAAGCCAAAACCCTGAGCCGTACCGGTCAGGATCCTGTTAGCCAGGCAGCCTTTGCGCTGAGCCAGCCGGCGAAAGATAAACCGAGCTTTGGTATTGCAAGCGATATGCAGGGCAACGTGGTTATTCTGGCTCTGGATGAAGTGAAGTCTGGCACCCTGCCGGAAGCGCAGAAAAAGGCGATGGTTCAGGGGATCACCCAGAACAATGCCCAGATCACTTTCGAAGCGCTGATGAGCAATCTGCGCAAAGAAGCCAAAATTAAGCTGGGCGATGTCATAACTCAGCAGCAATAATTTCAGCGTTGCTCGCAGATTTACGCAACGCATTGCAACTCTCAAAGGCCGCTTTCGCGGCCTTTTCCATTTCTGCCATCTGCTGTTTGTTCGTTTGTTAGCGTCCGGCTATCGTGGCCTGGCTGTTAACAAACAAGGAGAAACAGTATGAAACGTGGAATCAAAGCTCTCTGTATTGCCCTGGCTTTCGCCGGTCTATCCACTAGCGTCTCTCTGCAGGCGGCCCCCGTCGCCTCACCGCAGAGTAAGATTGCGCCAGCCGCAGCGGCCCCGGCAAAAGCGACGGAGAGTGCAGATGGACAAGTCAGTATCAATAGCGCCCCGGCTGAAGAGCTGGCCCGGATTCTCAATGGCGTTGGTCTGAAGAAGGCGCAGGCGATCGTAAGCTACCGGGAAGAGTACGGCCCCTTCAAAACGGTCGATGACCTGAAGCAGGTGCCCGGCATGGGAAGTGCGCTGGTTGAGCGTAATCTGGCGGACCTAAAACTCTGAGTTTTTTCTTGCACGGTGGCAAAAGTTTGCCAGGATAAAGAGGTCATACCAGTTATGACCTCTGATCCTATAAATAGACAATAAAGGCTATTGCGCTATGCAGACTCAAATCAAAGTACGTGGTTTTCATCTGGACGTTTATCAGCACGTCAATAACGCCCGCTATCTCGAATTTCTGGAAGAGGCGCGGTGGGATGGGCTGGAAAACAGCGAAAGCTTTCAGTGGCTAACGGCGCACAACATCGCCTTTGTGGTGGTGAATATTAACATCAATTATCGCCGCCCGGCCGTACTGGGCGATCTGCTTACCGTAACCAGTCAGGTGCAGCAACTCAACGGCAAAAGCGGCGTCCTGAGCCAGGTCGTGACGCTGGAGCCCGAAGGGCAAAACGTAGCGGATGCGCTGATCACTTTCGTCTGTATCGATTTGAAGACACAAAAAGCGTTGCCGCTGGAAGGGGAGTTGCGGGAAAAACTGGAAAAGCTGATCAAATAAAGTGGAAACCTGCCGGGTGAAGGATTTCACCCGGCGAGGCCGGAACTACTGCAGCCCGGTTTTCGCTTTCAGCGAAGCCATCACGCCGGCTTTGTTCGTCAGGTACTGATTCAGGCCGTTTGCCCGCAGGTTACAGGCCGCGCACTGGCCACAGCCATCGCCCTTAATGCCGTTATAGCAGGTGAGGGTTTCGTTGCGCACCATCTCCAGCTTGCCCCAGTGGTCTGCCAGCGCCCAGGTTTCGGCTTTGTCGAGCCACATAAGCGGCGTTTCAAAGCGAATCTCTTTCGCCATGCCCAGGCTCACCGCATGGTTGAGGGCTTTAACAAATTCATCGCGGCAGTCGGGGTAGCCAGAAAAATCGGTTTCACACACGCCGGTAATCACTGCTTCGGCCTGAACCTGATAAGCATAAATTGCGGTCAGGGTCAGGAAGAGAATATTACGCCCCGGGACGAAGGTATTGGGAATGCCACTGGCATCGGGTTCGTAGTCTGGCACCGGGATGCTATCGCGCGTGAGGCTACTGACCGCCAGTTCGTTCAGCAAGGTGACGTCCAGCACCTTGTGTGCACGTGCGCCAAGCTTGATGGCCAGTTCACGGGCGACATCGATTTCAGCGCGGTGGCGTTGACCATAATCGAAGGTGACGCAGTGAACCTCATCATATTGCTGTAGCGCCTGAACCAGGCAGGTAGTGGAATCTTGTCCTCCGCTAAAGACGACGACGGCACGTTTCATATCTCTTCCCAACGTTAACGGTGTAAAACGCAATGGTAACGCGGGCAGGCAGCGGCGACCAGCTTCTTCACGTTCCCGGTGCCGGCAGCCAGGCTTCGGTAAATTCAAACCAGCCGCGCGGGTTGAGTCGAATACCGTTTACGCCCGGCGGCGCGCTTACCTGATAGTGATAATTGAAGAGAGGGGTCAGCACGGCGCTCTCCATCAAACCCGCGAAGACCGCTTTTAGCGCTGAGTCGCGAGCGCTGGCGGCGGGCTGCGTCTGTACTGCATCCAGCGTAGCCAGAAGATGGGAATATTGGGCCGGACTCAGTAATTGCGGCCACAGCACATCGCAGCGTAGCCACTGCTCAAGCGTGTATTCTGGTGCCTCGCCAATAAGCCTGTCGCCCATCATGATGTCGGCCTGGGGCAGTACGCCGCAGCCATCCCAGGTTTTGGCATCGTGAAAGATAATGTGCAACTGACAACCCTGCTGTGCCAGATAGAGCCTGAGCTGCTCTGCCATAGTGTGTAACTCCACGGGCAGGTGGTAGGCGAGGGTCAGCGTTTCTGGTAATGCCGTTTGTTGCGCGTCGGGCCACTCGGGAATGGCCCAGCCCGGCAAGAGCTCGTTTGCCGGTGTAATCAAATTTTCTTCCAGCGGTAACGTATGCAGAAGCGCGGTGTGATGAATGATTTGAATAAGACGACGGGCCTGCAGTTCGCTCAGCCGCGAACTCTGGCGCAGGGTCAGATAACAAAATCCCAGGCTAATGCTGTTGCTCACCAGCCGCAGGCTGGCAAGTTCATCGGGTTCGCCAATCGCGATCTGTACGGGGTGGCGACAGCTGGTGCCCAGATCCTGCTCAAAGAGTTGCGGGGTAATCCAGTACTCGATCGCTTTCAGCAGAGGGTGGCTAAGATGGTACTGCTCATGGCTTTCGATTCGCACCAGCTCAGGCCCGAAGATCGCCAGTCGAAACGGACCGCAGCCGATGAGCGGCATGCTGGGGTGGGCCAGCCGACTGCAGTAGCTCGCCAGCCGATGCGCCAGCCAGTAATCGGGCTGATGCAGAATAAAGGTCAGGCATTGAGGATGGGTGACCTCAATGCGCGATACGCTGTTAAACAGCTTACGTAGCGCGGGCAGGGCAAGCAGCAGCGCCAGACGGTTTTGCAGGTGCGCGGTCTCGACCTTATCGCCGTTATGCCAGTGCAGGGTTGAGCGGATGTAAAAATGCCAGCGCAGGCCATCGGGGGCGATCTCCCAGTGGTGTGCCAGATCGCCAACCGGCTCGCTGCTCGTATCGTCAAACCGGGTGATACCGGAAAAGATCTGTCCCACCAGGTGCTGCTCTGCACGCCCCGGTAAAAAGCCCGGCTGCAGCGGCTCCAGTGGGCGGTAGTAAGGGATACGCAGCGTTGGGGTATCGTTCTGCCACTGACCGCCCATAAAGGGCTGCAGCAGTGTGTGTAGATCCTGCGGCGCCAGCTGCGCCAATTCCAGAGCCGTCTGTTGATGACCACGT
Source organism: Leclercia pneumoniae (assembly GCF_017348915.1). NCBI lineage: Bacteria > Pseudomonadati > Pseudomonadota > Gammaproteobacteria > Enterobacterales > Enterobacteriaceae > Leclercia > Leclercia pneumoniae. Next base: position 993,262 of record NZ_CP071383.1, read on the forward strand.
TGAAGCGCCTCTTCCATCATCGCGTTGCGTAACGCGTCGGGGGTAACATGGAAGAGCAGATCGCCGCGTTTACCGCGCCCTGGCCGTGCCGTCCAGCTCAACCAGCCCGCCTCCTGCGCCTGTCGCAATAGCGTACGCACATGCCGTTCACTGCAAAAACAGCGGCCGGCCAGCTCAGCCACGCTTACTTGCTGCGGCGCCCCGGCTGAAGGCTGCCAGAGCCGTTGATACTGATTAAGACGGTTAAGAAGGCGCATAGAAAACCCGGAACAATATTATTTAACTATTCAGTATTACTTCCGTATATCTCAGGTGATACTGATCCACAAGTTAAACGCATCACACTTTCGGGAGTACGCATGGCTCGCCTGGCTGCATTCGATATGGACGGTACGCTATTAATGCCGGATCACCGTTTAGGTGAAAAAACCCTGAGCGCACTTAAGCGCCTGCGTGAGCGTGATATTACTCTTACGTTTGCCACAGGCCGCCACGCGCTGGAGATGCGCCATCTGTTGGGTAAACTTTCGCTGGATGCGTTTCTGATCACCGGCAACGGGACGCGTATTCACTCGCTGGAAGGGGACGAACTCCACCGTCAGGATCTTGATCCGCAGGTGGCGGATATCGTTCTGCACAGCACCTGGGATACCCAGGCCAGTATTCACGTATTTAATGATGATGGCTGGTTTACCAACAGGGAAATCCCCGAACTGCTGCACGCTCATGCTTACAGCGGTTTTCATTATCAGCTAACTGACCTGCGTCGTCTTCCCGCCTATGCCGTGACGAAGATCTGTTTCTGTGGCGATCATGAGGATCTGTGTCGGTTGCGCATTCAGTTGAACGAGGCGTTGGGCGAGAGGGCGCATCTCACCTTCTCGGCAGAATATTGTCTCGAGGTGCTGCCGGTGGGGTGTAACAAAGGCTCTGCCCTGGCGGTGCTGAGCGATCACCTGGGCCTTACCCTGCAGGAGTGTATGGCGTTTGGCGATGCCATGAATGACCGCGAGATGCTGGGCAGCGTTGGTCGCGGATTGATTATGGGCAATGCGATGCCGCAGCTGATTGCTGAGCTTTCGCACCTCCCGATTATTGGACACTGCCGCAACGAAGCCGTGTCCCACTATTTAACCCATTGGCTGGACACACCAAATCTTCCTTATTCCCCCGAATAGTGAGACCCTTCCAGCAAGCCAGACGTCCGTCTGGCTTTTTTTATTTCACGAGCCGGGCAATCTCTTGCTGCCAGGCTGAAATATCGCCAATGTTCGCGGCAACCCACTCCGCATTATAATAGGTGTCGAGATAGCGCTCGCCGCTGTCACACAGCAGAGTCACTATGGAACCGGTCTGGCCCGCGTCGCGCATCCGGGCTGCCAGCCGTAACGCGCCCCACATGTTGGTGCCGGTTGAGGCACCGACCTTACGCCCCAGTTGGGATTCCAGCCAATGGGCAGTGGCTACGCTGGCGGCGTCCGGCACGCGCAGCATCTCGTCTACCACATCGGGAATAAAGGAAGGCTCGACGCGCGGGCGGCCAATCCCTTCGATTTTACTGCCCACCGGGCTGCGCAGGCTGCTATCCCGGCTCTGCCAGTAATCAAGGAACACGGAGTTTTGCGGGTCCACCACCATCAGGCGGGTGTCATAGCCCTGGCAGCGAATATAGCGACCAATCGTTGCCGAGGTACCGCCGGTACCGGCGCTCATCACGATGTGGGTCGGTACCGGGTTCGGCTCGCACTGCATCTGGCGGAATATACTGTCGGCAATGTTGTTATTACCGCGCCAGTCGGTGGCACGTTCAGCATACGTGAACTGATCCATATAATGGCCGTGCAGCTCGTGGGCCAGCATCTCTGAGGCCGCATAGATTTCACAGGCGCTCTCAACAAAGTGGCAGCGGCCTCCATAAAATTCGATCTGTTCAATTTTACGCTTTGCGGTACAGGCGGGCATCACGGCGATAAACGGCAGGCCCAGCAGGCGGGCGAAATACGCCTCTGACACGGCGGTAGATCCCGACGAGGACTCAATAATGGGAGTCCCCTCTTTTATCCAGCCGTTACACAAGCCATATAAAAACAGCGAGCGGGCGAGGCGATGCTTCAGGCTGCCGGTCGGATGAGTGCTTTCATCTTTCAGGTAGAGCTGAATTCCGGCAAACCCCGGCAGCGGAAGGCGAATGAGATGGGTATCTGCCGAGCGCTGATAGTCGGCGTTGATTTCGCTGATGGCATGTTTAACCCAGGTGCTATTCATCGTAATTATCCGTTTGTCATTTTGTGCCCAGCATAGCGAAAAGCACAGAAAAAATTGTTGCTATCTGGCCTTTAAAATAGAATGTAAGGAGAAAAATTTTCTCTGTGGGGGCGCTATGCTAGATAAAATTGACCGTAAGCTACTCTCATTACTGCAAAGTGACTGCACCCTCTCTTTGCAGGCGCTGGCGGATGCCGTTAATCTGACCACCACGCCCTGCTGGAAGCGCCTTAAACGCCTGGAAGATGAGGGCATTTTGCTGGGCCGCGTAGCGCTGCTTGATCCCGAAAAACTGGGGCTTGGTTTAACCGCCTTTGTGCTGATAAAAACGCAGCACCACAGTAGCGACTGGTATTGCCGGTTCGTGAGCGAGGTGACCGGCATGCCGGAAGTGCTCGGTTTCTGGCGCATGGCGGGGGAGTACGACTACCTGATGCGCGTTCAGGTGGCGGACATGAAACGGTATGATGACTTTTACAAACGGCTGGTCAACAGCGTGCCTGGCCTGTCGGATGTCACCTCCAGCTTCGCCATGGAACAGATTAAATACACCACAGCGTTACCCATTGAATAACCTCCCGGCCTGGCCGGAACAAGACCTTCAGGAAAAGACCGCGTGCGATTATTTGCTCAGTTAAGCTGGTATTTTCGTCGAGAGTGGCAACGCTACCTCGGCGCAGTTGCCCTGCTTATTATCATTGCCATTCTGCAACTTATTCCGCCTAAGGTGGTGGGGTACGTGGTGGATGGCGTTACGGAACAGCATTACACCACCGCACGGGTGTTGATGTGGATCGGCACGCTGGTGCTGACGGCGGTGGTGGTCTATCTGCTGCGCTATGTCTGGCGTGTCCTGTTATTCGGCGCGTCCTACCAATTAGCAGTGGAACTGCGTGAAGATTTTTATCGTCAGCTTAGCCGTCAGCATCCGGAATTCTATCTGCGTCACCGCACCGGGGATCTCATTGCCCGGGCCACTAACGATGTAGACCGCGTGGTATTTGCCGCCGGAGAAGGGGTCTTAACCCTGGTTGACTCGCTGGTGATGGGGTGCGCGGTGTTGATAGTGATGTCGACCCAGATCAGCTGGCAGTTAACGCTGCTGGCCCTGTTGCCGATGCCCGTCATGGCGCTGGCGATCAAACGCTACGGCGATCAACTACATGAGCGCTTTAAGCTGGCGCAGGCAGCCTTCTCCTCGTTGAACGATCGCACCCAGGAGAGCCTGACCAGTATTCGAATGATTAAAGCCTTTGGCCTGGAAGACCGGCAATCGTCGCTCTTCGCTGCCGATGCCGCCGATACGGGCGCAAAAAATATGCGGGTAGCCCGCATCGATGCCCGGTTTGATCCCACTATCTATATCGCTATCGGTATGGCGAACATGCTGGCGATTGGTGGCGGGAGCTGGATGGTGGTTCAGGGCTCGTTAACGCTCGGCCAGCTCACCAGCTTTGCCATGTATCTTGGCCTGATGATCTGGCCGATGCTGGCGCTGGCATGGATGTTCAACATTGTTGAGCGCGGTAGCGCGGCCTATAGCCGTATTCGCGACATGCTCGCCGAGGCCCCGGTGGTAGATGACGGGAGCGAGCCGGTGCCGGAAGGGCGCGGCGAGCTGAAGGTCGCCATCCGTTCGTTCAGCTATCCGCACGCCGAACGGGTCTCCCTTGAGAATGTTCATTTTGCCCTGCGTCCCGGGCAGATGCTGGGCATTTGCGGCCCGACCGGCGCAGGCAAAAGTACCCTGCTATCGTTGATCCAGCGCCATTTTGATATCGACCAGGGGGATATTCGTTTTCACGACATTCCCCTGACCCGCCTGCAGCTGGATAGCTGGCGCAGCCGGCTGGCCGTGGTGAGCCAGACGCCGTTCCTCTTCTCCGATACGGTTGCCAGTAATATTGCGCTTGGCTGCCCTGAGGCCACCCAGCAGGAGATTGAACATGTCGCCCGTCTGGCGAGCGTGCATGAGGATATTTTACGTTTGCCGCAGGGCTATGAAACCGAGGTGGGCGAGCGGGGCGTGATGCTCTCTGGCGGCCAAAAACAGCGCATTTCGATTGCCCGTGCCCTGTTGTTAAATGCTGAAATCCTGATTCTGGATGATGCGCTATCGGCCGTAGATGGGCGTACCGAGCATCAGATCCTGCATAACCTGCGTCAGTGGGGCGAAGGCCGCACGGTGATCATCAGCGCCCATCGCCTGTCAGCCCTGACAGAAGCGAGTGAGATCCTGGTGATGCAGCATGGGCATATTGCCCAGCGCGGGCAGCACGAGCTGTTGTCAGAACAACCTGGATGGTATCGCGATATGTATCGCTATCAACAGCTAGAAGCCGCGCTGGATGATGCGCCGGAAGTGAATGAGGAGGCCAGCGATGCGTAGTTTTGGACAGTTGTGGCCTATCCTGAAGCGGCTGCTGGCCTACGGCTCGCCGTGGCGAAAACCGCTGTCGCTGGCGGTGGTGATGCTGTGGATCGCCGCGATCGCTGAAGTGAGCGGGCCACTGCTTATCAGCTATTTTATCGACAACATGGTGGCCAAAAGTTACCTGCCGCTGGGCCTGGTGGCCGGGCTGGGGGTGGCTTACGTCGGCCTGCAGCTGTTGGCTGCCGGTCTGCACTATGCCCAATCGCTGCTCTTTAACCAGGCCGCTGTGGGCGTGGTCCAGCAACTGCGTACCGACGTCATGGATGCTGCGCTGCGCCAGCCGTTGAGCGAGTTTGATACCCAGCCGGTGGGGCAGATTATCTCTCGCGTAACCAATGATACGGAAGTGATCCGCGATCTCTACGTCACCGTGGTCTCCACGGTGCTGCGCAGCGCGGCGCTGATTGGGGCAATGCTGGTGGCGATGTTCAGCCTCGAATGGCGCATGGCGCTGGTGGCGATCGCGATCTTCCCTGCCGTCTTTATTGTCATGATGATCTACCAGCGTTACAGCACGCCTATCGTCCGTCGTGTGCGTGCCTACCTGGCAGACATTAACGACGGCTTTAATGAAGTTATTAATGGTATGAGTGTGATCCAGCAGTTCCGCCAGCAGGCGCGCTTTGGTGAGCGGATGGGGGAAGCGAGCCGTTCACATTATATGGCGCGCATGCAGACCCTGCGGCTGGATGGCTTCCTGCTGCGCCCGTTGCTAAGCCTCTTTTCGGCCCTGATCCTCTGTGGCTTGCTCCTGCAATTTGGTCTGGGGGCCAACGGCACTATTCAGGTGGGGGTTCTCTACGCCTTCATTAGCTATCTTGGGCGTTTAAACGAACCGCTAATCGAACTCACCACGCAGCAATCAATGCTGCAACAGGCGGTTGTCGCGGGCGAGCGGGTCTTTGAACTGATGGACAGGCCGCGTCAGATGTACGGCCAGGACACCCGGGAGCTGCAAAGCGGCGATATCGCCATTGATAATCTCTCTTTTGCGTATCGCGACGATCGTCTGGTATTGCAGGACATCACTCTTCACGTTCCGTCCCGCAGCTTTGTGGCGCTGGTGGGCCATACCGGGAGCGGTAAAAGTACCTTAGCCAGCCTGCTGATGGGCTACTATCCGCTGACGCAGGGGGAGATCCGTCTTGATGGTCGTCCGCTGGCGACTCTGAGCCACAGCACGCTGCGCAAAGGGGTGGCGATGGTGCAACAAGATCCGGTGGTGCTGGCAGACACCTTCTTCGCCAACGTTACGCTGGGGCGTGATTACAGCGAAGAGCAGGTGTGGGCCGTGCTGGAGCAGGTGCAGCTGGCTGAACTGGCGCGGGGGTTACATGACGGCATCCATACGCGGCTGGGAGAGCAGGGCAATAATTTGTCGGTGGGCCAAAAACAGCTGTTGGCGCTGGCGCGGGTGTTGATTGAGACGCCGCAGGTGCTGATCCTTGATGAAGCCACCGCAAGTATCGACTCCGGCACCGAGCAGGCCATCCAGCAGGCCCTGGCGGCGGTTCGTGAACAGACCACGCTGGTGGTGATCGCTCACCGACTCTCCACCATCGTTGAAGCTGATACCATTCTGGTGCTGCACCGCGGACAGGCCGTAGAGCGGGGTACACACCGGCAACTGCTTGAGGCGAAAGGCCGTTACTGGCAGATGTATCAGCTGCAGCTGGCGGGCGAGGAGCTGGAAGCCAGCACTCGCGAGGAGTCGCTCAGCGCCTGATGCACCAAAAACAGGCAATGCACTAACAGGTAAAACTGCTGGTGCAAAAATGAAACGCACCCTGCACTGTCATGGTGCGTTTTTTTTCGCGCTACTCACTCTCCCGCCTCGTTACGCCTTACCCTTAGCCAATCCCTCCTGATTACGCGGCGTCGGCCAGCTAATTTTCCTCTTTTAAGAATTCTGGCACAGCGCTTGCAGTATCTCTTACGTGTTAGCTGAAGCCACTACCGAATTCTGACTGGAGGGGATTTATGAAGCTGGTTACCGTGGTAATCAAACCGTTCAAACTCGAAGACGTTCGCGAAGCGCTGTCTTCCATTGGTATTCAGGGGCTGACTGTCACCGAAGTGAAAGGCTTTGGTCGTCAGAAGGGCCATGCAGAGCTCTACCGCGGGGCGGAATACAGCGTCAACTTCCTGCCAAAGGTAAAAATTGACGTTGCGATTGCCGACGATCAGCTGGAAGAGGTGATAGATATCATCAGCAAAGCGGCCTACACCGGCAAAATTGGCGACGGCAAAATTTTCGTTGCCGAACTGCAACGCGTCATTCGTATTCGTACGGGCGAAGCCGACGAAGCAGCGCTGTAAAACACCGGGCACACAGTGATAGGGATCAAGATAATGAAGAAAACAACTCTTAACGCGGCTCTGGGATCGTTGGCGTTGTTGCCGGGCCTGGCAATGGCTGCGCCGGCGGTCGCCGACAAAGCGGATAACGCTTTTATGATGATTTGCACCGCACTGGTGCTGTTCATGACTATTCCCGGGATTGCGCTGTTCTACGGCGGCCTGATTCGCGGTAAAAACGTCCTCTCTATGCTCACTCAGGTTGCGGTAACTTTTGCGCTGGTCTGCGTGTTATGGGTGGTATACGGCTACTCGCTGGCGTTTGGCGAGGGTAACGCCTTCTTTGGCAGCTTCAACTGGGCGATGCTGAAAAATATCGAACTGACCGCGGTAATGGGCAGCTTCTATCAGTATATCCACGTAGCATTCCAGGGCTCTTTCGCCTGCATCACCGTCGGGTTGATTGTGGGGGCGCTGGCGGAACGTATTCGTTTCTCTGCGGTGCTCATTTTTGTCGTGGTCTGGCTGACGCTCTCTTATGTGCCCGTGGCGCATATGGTTTGGGGTGGTGGTCTGCTGGCTTCTCACGGCGCGCTGGACTTTGCCGGCGGGACGGTGGTGCACATCAACGCCGCCGTTGCGGGTCTGGTTGGGGCGTACCTGATTGGCAAACGCGTTGGTTTTGGCAAAGAAGCCTTTAAACCGCACAACCTGCCGATGGTCTTCACCGGCACCGCGATCCTCTATTTCGGCTGGTTTGGCTTTAACGCCGGTTCAGCAAGCTCAGCAAACGAAATCGCGGCGCTGGCTTTCGTCAACACCGTGGTCGCGACCGCGGGTGCGATCCTCTCCTGGGTATTTGGTGAGTGGGCCGTACGAGGCAAACCCTCTCTGCTGGGTGCTTGTTCCGGTGCCATTGCGGGCCTGGTCGGTATTACCCCCGCCTGTGGTTTCGTTGGCGTCGGCGGCGCGCTGATCATCGGTATCGTCGCGGGTCTGGCGGGTCTGTGGGGCGTAACGGCACTGAAACGTATTCTGCGTGTGGATGATCCTTGCGATGTGTTCGGCGTGCACGGCGTTTGCGGTATCGTCGGCTGCATCATGACCGGTATCTTCGCAGCCACCTCGCTCGGCGGCGTCGGTTACGCAGAAGGTGTAACCATGACTCATCAGGTGCTGGTGCAGCTCGAGAGCATCGCGATTACGGTAGTGTGGTCTGGCGTGGTGGCCTTTATCGGTTACAAGCTGGCTGACATGACCGTGGGTCTACGCGTACCGGAAGAGCAGGAGCGCGAAGGGCTGGACGTCAACAGCCACGGCGAGAATGCTTACAACGCATAGTCAATAACGAAACGGCAACCCTGGGTTGCCGTTTTGCTTTTATGAGCATCCCCCTGTCTGGGTTAGCCGCGGTTGCGCATGACCCCTTCCTGTACCGTCGATGCCACCAGCACGCCATCCTGCGTATAAAACTCACCCCGCACAAACCCACGCGCGCTGGATGCCGAGGTGCTCTCCACGCTATACAGCAGCCACTCGTTCATATTAAACGGACGGTGGAACCACATAGAGTGATCGATGGTGGCTACCTGCATCCCTTTTTCCAGGAAGCCTACTCCGTGCGGTTGCAGCGCAACAGGCAGGAAGTTGAAATCAGAGGCGTAGCCCAGCAGGTACTGATGCACGCGAAAATCTTCCGGCACCGTACCGTTGGCACGGATCCACACCTGGCGCGCAGGCTCTGCGGTGTGACCTTTCATCGGGTTATGAAATTCCACCGGGCGGATCTCCAGCGGTTTATCGCAAAGAAACTTCTCTTTGACCTGTGGTGGCAACAGATGTGAAAGGTCGCGGGCGATTTCGGTTTCAGAACGGAGACCATCCGGTGCCGGGGCAGGGGGCATGGTTTTCTGATGCTCGTAGCCCGGCTCTGGTGCCTGGAAAGAGGCGGTCATATAGAAGATGGGTTTACCATTTTGCACCGCGGCAACGCGACGGGCACTAAAGCTGTTGCCGTCGCGCAGCACCTCGACGTCATAAACGATAGGTTTTTGACTGTCGCCCGGGCGTAAAAAGTAGCTGTGGAAGGAGTGGACCAGGCGTTCTGCGGGTACGGTCTCTTTAGCCGCATAGAGAGCCTGCCCCACAACCTGACCGCCAAAGACCTGGCGTAAACCCAGATCTTCGCTTTGCCCCCGAAAGAGTCCTTCCTCTATTTTTTCCAGGTTAAGTAATGTCAGCAGATTGTTTAGTGCCTGACTCATAATCGTCCTCAATAAATACGCCGTGGCGAAAGATAGCCAGAGTATAACGCAGAAATGCAAGTGGTCCGATGGGTGCAATAGTCTGAATAACGAGGCGAATCCAGGCATAAATAAGTGATGTGTGCCACACTTACTCACGTTAACTTTGTTTAACCACTCTTCTGGCGGTATCGATCCCGCTGGTGCATTGAAGATAAGGAGAACTCAATGAAACTCGTGCACGCGTTAAGTGGTTTAGCGGTAGCGGTTGCTCTGACCGCCTGTGCAGACAAAAATGCAGACATTCAGACGCCAGCGCCTAATCCAAATACCTCCGGCGTAGCGACACAGCCAACCATTCAGCAGCCATCAGTAACCGGTTCAGTCTGGATCCGTCAGAAAGTGGCGTTACCGCCTGACGCGGTATTGACCGTCACCCTGTCTGATGCCTCGCTGGCCGACTCCCCGTCAAAAGTTTTGGCACAGAAAGCAGTGCGTACCGAGGGCAAACAGGCGCCATTTAGCTTCGTTCTGCCTTTCAATCCGTCTGATGTGCAGCCCAACGCCCGGATTCTGTTAAGTGCAGCAATCACGGTCGACGATAAGCTGGTGTTTGTCACCGATACGGTGAAACCAGTAATCAACCAGGGCGGTACCAAAGCCGATCTGGTGCTGGTGCCTGTACAGCAAATGGCAGTACCGCTCCAGCAGAGCGGTGGCGCGACGACGACGGTGCCATCAACCTCACCGACGCAGGTTACGCCATCTTCTGCAGTGCCTGCACCAACGCAGTACTAAGACCCTATCCCCTCCCGTCCGGGAGGGGGTTTAGTAAATCCACCGATAGTGCTGCAAATCAATTTCACCCTTTCCAGACACCTGCACCCCTTCAGCCAGTAGTGCCTGACGCTGGCGTTGTAAATCCGGGCCTGTGAGGGAAATTTGCCCGTGGCGGTTGACCACCCGATGCCAGGGCAGGGTGCTCCCTTCCGGTAGCCGTTTAAGCACGCCGCCGACCTGTCGTGCGGCACGTGGCGAACCCGCCAGACGTGCTACATCGCCATAGGTGGTAACCGTTCCCTCGGGGATGGAGGCGACAATTTGCCATACCCGCTGCGGGAATCCGTCGTGCTGTTCCATGAATACTCCTGCTGACTGAGCGAAATAACGGAGAATAATAGCGCAATCACGGGCCATGCTGCGCAATAAACCATCATCCGGTCGCGGTTAACTTGCAATTGCGATCCTGTGCAGGGATAATGCGCCAGCGCGTTGGTTATCAACGCTCTCAATGGGGGCTCTGTTGGTTCTCCCGCAACGCTACTCTGTTCACCAGGTCAGGTCCGGAAGGAAGCAGCCAGGGCAGACGACGTGTGTGCCGGGATGTAGCTGGCAGGGCCCCCACCCAATTCCCCCGCTGTAAATTCTTATTTTCCCCATTCAGGCTACAATAACCCTCTGGCAGATAGCTTGAGTATGGTTATTTATACAGTTAATATTGACGATAAACGTTCCTGGTGAGATGGCGCATGAAAATTGACATCAACGCAAAATATTACGGAGATAACAGCACTAAAATCGTCCATGGCGATGCGCTGACAGAGCTTAAAAAGCTGCCAGATGCCAGTGTCGATCTGGTTTTTGCCGATCCTCCCTACAATATTGGCAAGGATTTCGATGGCCTGCGTGAACTGTGGGACGAAAAGGAATTTCACGCCTGGCTGTTTGAGTGCATTGATGAGTGCCACCGCGTCCTGAAAGAGACGGGCACCATGTACATCATGAACAGCACTGAGAACATGCCCTATATCGACATCAAATGTCGCGAGCTGTTTGAGATTAAAAGCCGCATCGTCTGGGCTTACGACAGCTCTGGCGTGCAGGCAAAGCGTTTCTTCGGCTCAATGTATGAACCGATCCTGATGATGGTTAAAAACGCGAAGAAGTACACCTTTAATAGCGATGCTATCCTGGTCGAAGCGCCTACCGGTGCGAAACGCGCCCTCATCGATTATCGAAAAAATCCGCCGCAGCCCTATAACACCCAGAAAGTTCCGGGTAACGTCTGGGAGTTTCCGCGCGTGCGTTTTTTGATGGATGAATATGAAAACCATCCGACGCAAAAGCCGACGGCGCTGCTGAAAAGAATTATTCTGGCGTCCTCTAATCCGGGCGATGTGGTGCTCGATCCCTTTGCGGGCAGCTTTACCACTGGTGCGGTCGCCATTGAGTGTGGGCGTCAGTTTGTGGGAATTGAGATCAACGAAGAGTATGTGAAGATGGGCATCCGTCGCCTGGCGGTGGCCTCGCACTTCACAGAGCAAGAGCTCGAAAAGGTGAAAAAGCGCAAAACCAAAAACCTCTCTAAAAACGTAAGGGGCACCAGTACCCCTCACGACGGGCCGACTAATCCAGAAGACCATATTCCAGTTTGAAGTTTTCGCAGATCACCGCTTTTAGCTGCTGGATCTGCGCCTCCGACTTCGCCACCGTGCCAAGGATAGCTTGCAGCGTCGGCACGGTGATAATCTCTTCAAACAGCGACATATAACCGTCTGCCACCGCCTGTTCCATCGATTTTAGCGCCTTGTTGCGAATGGCGGTAAAGGCCTCGTCGGGCGTCTTCAGCGTTTTGATAACAAAGCTGATCGGGAATTTGTTGGTCTTATCAAAGTCGAGAAAGTACTTCTTAAAATCCAGCACCTCAGTGACCTGGAAGAAGCGGCCTTCAGGACGTAACACGAAATCAATTCCGCCATCGTTGGCGTTGGTGCGCCCGGTCTTGAAAAGCTCGTAGGGCTTAACCACGTCATTAATTTTGACCGTCATCCTGGCGTAGTGCAGCTTAAGCACTGAATAGGAAACCACTTCAAACAGTCGGGCATCGGCTTTCGGGTGCCATGATTTTTCAACAAAGCCCAGTATCTCCTGTGCGCTGGTGGCGCCTTCGATCTCTTTGAGAAAGGCGTTCTGATTTTCCGTAATTTCGGCGACATAGAGATCGATAGCACGGGTGATAAACAGCGCCGCCGAGTCGGCGTTCATACCATGCTGGGTCAGAAATTCTGCGGAGATTTTGCGCTTCTTTTCTGGCACGGCGCTAACCGGAAGTAACGCATCACTGGCGCCAAAACCGCGGCGAATTTTATCGTTCAGGCGGTTGTCCAGCGCATGGTTTTGTAATTTGGAGCCAAACGGCAGGCGACGCATCTCCTCCATTAGCGCGGTGAAGGTGGTGCCTTCACGCTGATTGTTATTCCAGGCATTACAGAGCACGTAAAGCGCATAAAGCGTGCCGAGTGAGCGTCGGGCTTTACTACCGCGATCGGACGCCAGGGTATTATTGATGATGAACTGATACGCAATGGTGTGGCGGGGGATGTTAAGTTCGTCTGCCAGCTGATCAATCTTGTCGCTAAAGGTGCTCATGCACCACTCCTTGTGGCCTTCCCGGATGGAAACTGATTATCTTATTGATGAACATGATTTTTTAGCTGATGTGACCCCCGTCAGGCAAATTTTTTTACGATAGCGCGAAGGCTTAATTAATTTATGGGTAATAAAAGTTTCACCTGACTATACTTAAGCTGTCATTCAACTGAAATGTAATTGTCATTATTTTGTCATAAAGGACAGGCAGGTTAATTATGATTTATCAGTAGGTATATAAGCTATGAATATATATCTGGATAATAATGATAACTTCGTGTATTAAATTAAGAAATTATGACAAAGGACGCCGCACCATGACAACAGCTGTACTGAATGTGAAAATTGACGGAACCTTAAAAGAGAGACTCCGTGAGTATGCAGAAGCTAATAACGAGAATCTCAGTGTTACGACAGAAAAACTGCTGCTGCTGGCGTTCGAAGCAGTAGAAGAGGCGGGAGTAACGGAAGAGGATATCGACAATCAGCATACGGAAGAAGAGAACGTTACGCCATTTACTCCTAAAGAAATCAAGGCATTGCGTAAAATTCTGAAGAAGAAAAAATGAAACATTCACAACAATCTACTGCCAGTGACTATCAGGAAGCCTGTTCACTCCTGCGATCTGGCTATGTCAAACATGTCCGCCTGGGCTGGAATGTAGGTAGTGATGAATTCTTTCGAATTGCGTCAGACTGGTGCGATACCGGCGCAAAAATAAAGAAAGAGGGCGATGATTTTGTTATTTCGCTAAAAGGTTTCCCCATTCCTCCGCAGCACTGAACAGGCGTCGCCAGAAAGCGTCTGACTGTATCAGTTACAGTCAGACGCTTTTTACATTAGACCTGAAAAATCATAATTGTGCACGGCATCACTTTTCTGCCGAATAAAGCAAGCGCGTGCCGTTTGCTTTTTCTTATATTCAGGCTACACAATATTTCGTTTTATTGCCGACCCACCATTATTAAGGGGCTGCCACAGCGGTTTTATTCGTAAAAGTGCGCTCTCCAGCTCGGCCGGTTCCAGCGAAAAAGGCATACGCAGATAGCGATCGAAGGCACCCGACAGGCCGAACCTTGTGCCGGTGCCCAGATGAATACCGACCGTTTCGGCGCGCGCGGCCAGTTGCGTTGCCAGCAGATCTGGCAGCTCCACCCAGAACGATAAGCCTCCCTGCGGCTGCTGGAAACGCCAGTCGGGGAAGTGCGCCTGCATCAGCTCGCTACAGCGTCGCCGCCGTGCGTTAAGCATCTCTCGCCGGGCAGGCAGAAGTTCGTTGCTCCGTTCAATCAGCCATAGCGTCGCCAGTTGCTCCAGCAGCGGCGAACCCAGGTCAAGCGTATCTCGCGTTTGAGTCAGGGAGGCGATGGTACGGGAAGAGGCGCGGATCCACCCCAGCCGCAGGCCGCCCCAGAAACTTTTTCCTGCGGACCCAAGCGTAATGACGTTGGCCTGCTTATCAAACGCGGCGAGGGGCGGCGGGGGCGGGGCGTCGTACCAGAGGTCAACCATGGTCTCATCCACCACCAGCGTCGTGCGGGTGCGGGCGGCGATGGCGGCGATGGCTTCTCGCGTATTGCTGTCCATGCAGCGTCCGGTCGGGTTATGAAAATCTGGCATCAGGTACGCAAGCCGCGGCGCGGTCTGGGCCAGCGTGGCGGCAAAACCGTCGATGTCCCAGCCTGTCTGGGGAAGCGAAACCCCGACCGGGCGACAAGCCGCTCCCTGAATGGCCGCAATGGCTAACGGGTAGGTAGGGTGATCCACCACCACCCGATCGCCCGGGCCAGTTAGCATCCGCAATACCAGGGCCAGGCCGCTGACGGCACCGTTCACCACCATGATCTCTTCTGGCCGGGTCGGTAACCCCTGGGCGGTGTAACGTGAGGCGATGGCTGCCCGCAGCGGCTGGAGGCCAGCCTGGTCATAACCGGTATGGGTCAGATGCTGGCTAAGCGCCGTAAGCGCATGCGTGTAGGCCTGAAAGATCTCCGGCCCGGCGCCGAGGGCGGCGGTGGAGAGATCCAGCGCTTCGCTGGCAACTGCGCGGGTGGGAATGGCGCGACTATCGGGAAGGATTATGCGGGAACCGCTACCAAGCCGGCTTTCGAGATAACCCGCGTCGCGCAGATGGGCGAGGGCACTGCTGATCGTGGTGCGACTCACCCCCAGCGAGGTCGCCAGTTCACGCTCCCCCGGCAGGCGCGTATCGAGCGCCAGCCGTCCATCCAGGATCAGCAGACGCAGCGCGTCGGCAAGCTGGCGCCAGATCGGGGTGCGTGCGTGCTCTTGCTGCCAGTGCCCCAGCAGCCGCATTAATGACTGAGTTCCAAAGCGACGAGATGACATATGCAGTCCACTTTTTCAAAACTGGATATTAATCATAATGCCATTTCAGGTAATGATGAAAGCCGGGATATTCGGAGAGAAATCATGTTACGTCGTTTACTTCAGCTGTATGTGGGATTGAGTTTATACGGACTCTCTACCGCTATGTTTGTGCGCGCCAGCCTCGGCGCAGATCCCTGGAACGTCTTTCACCTGGGGGTGACAAAATTACTGGCGATGGACATTGGCACCGTAATGATCCTGACCGGTGCGGCCGTACTGCTGTTCTGGATCCCGCTGCGCCAGCGCCCCGGATTAGGGACTATCAGTAACGTGATTGTGATTGGCCTTGCAGCGGATGCGTCTCTGGCGCTGATCCCCCCTATCGACTCGCTGGTAGTCCGCAGTGCCTTACTGGCGAGTGCGGTAATCGTTAATGCGCTGGCAACGGGTATGTATATTGGCGCGGGCTTTGGCGCCGGACCGCGCGATGGGCTGATGACCGGCATCCATGCCCGCACCGGCTGGTCGGTGCGCAGCGTGCGTACGGCGATTGAAGTTTCCGTTCTGCTTATCGGCTGGGCGCTGGGGGGCAACCTTGGCGTGGGGACCGTACTTTACGCCCTCTGCATCGGCCCGCTGATTCAGCTCTGTCTGCCCTGGTTTCGTCATACGCCGGCGCGCATTGTTACCGGGCAGGCTGAGCGCTCTGTCTAATTTTGCGAAGCGCTCACAAGCTTTGTCTGGTACATTGTGACAGAATGGACGCCTCTCTCCTCACCACGCAATACGCATGAAATCGATCACGTTATATGACGTCGCTCGCCTCGCGGGCGTCTCTTATCAAACCGTCTCCCGCGTCATTAACGACGCGGAACACGTTTCCACCCGTACGCGGGAAAAGGTGCAGCAGGCGATGGCCGAGCTGCACTATGTCCCGAACCGTGGCGCACAGCAGCTGGCGGGAAAACGCACCCATACGCTCGGGCTGATTACTACCGATCTGGCGCTACATGCCCCTTCCCAGATCGCCTCGGCGGTGAAATCCCGCGCCGGGGAACGAGGCGCCAGTGTCTTGATTTCGATGGTGGAGCAACCACAGCAGTGTCTGGCCGCGCTTCAGGATCTTCTTGCCCAGCGGGTTGAAGGGCTGCTGGTTAACGTTCCGCTGGAAAACGCGCAGGCGGAGCAGTTGCAGGCCCAGGCCGCGCCGGTCCCGGTGCTTTTCCTGGATGTTTCGCCCGATGCGCCAGTGCAGAGTCTGGTCTTCGATGCGGAACAAGGGGCACGACTGGGCGTCGAACATCTTCTCGCGCTGGGACACCGGCAGATCGCTCTGCTGAGCGGGCCGGATAGTTCGGTCTCCTCCCGCGCAAGGCTGAGCGGCTGGCGAGAGGCGCTGGCGCAGGCTGGAATCGAACCCTGTGCGGTGGCCTGGGGAGACTGGAGCGCCGCATCGGGCTATGAAAAGGCGCATCAACTGTTGGCTGGACCCGCCCTGCCGCAGGCGATTCTGGTCGCCAACGATCAGATGGCGCTGGGGGTGCTGCGTGCCTGCGCTGAAAAAGGCGTGGCGGTGCCCGGACAGATCTCGGTGGTGGGCTTTGACGATACTGCAGACAGCGCCTGGTTTACCCCGCCGTTGACCACGATACGTCAGGCCTTCCGCGAGGCCGGGCAGCGTAGCGTCGAGTGGCTCCTGTCGCCACCAACAGAAAAAGAGGCCGGGCAAACGCAATTGCCCGTAAGCCTGGTCGAGCGCCATTCAACGGCGCGGCAGGGCGCGCAACAGCAAGGTAACGAGGAACTTGCTCAACAGTTGAAATCGCTGGCGATCCTGGCTGGCCAACTGGCACGTCGATAAGACTTTTGTGATCTGCCTCGCTTCACGAGGCGATCCTGCTTTACCCCATCCTTTCGCCAGGGCATGTTAGCTAAAATTGTGAGCGCTTCGCAAAGAGGTAATTATGTCCTGTCCTGCTCCGCTGACTCTCAGCGCTATCCTTGCCCGCCGTGACTGGGAAAATCCCGGCGTCACTCAATGGAATCGATTTCCTGCCCATGCTCCCCTCAGCGGCTGGCCAGAGGAGAACAGCGCGCGTGACGAGCAGCCCTCGTCGGCATTGCGCTCTTTGAACGGTGAGTGGCAATTCAGCTTTTTCAGCGCACCAGAACAGGTTCCGGAGAGCTGGATACACAGTGATTGCCCGGATGCTGCCGGTATGCCGGTGCCTTCAAACTGGCAAATGCAGGGTTTCGATACCCCCATCTATACTAACGTTACCTATCCCATTGCGGTTAATCCCCCTTTCGTACCCGCGGAAAATCCTACCGGCTGTTACTCGCTCACATTTGAGATGGATAGCGCGTCTCTGCAAAGCGGTCAGACGCGCATCGTCTTTGATGGAGTGAACTCGGCCTTTTACCTCTGGTGTAATGGCGAGTGGGTGGGGTATTCCCAGGATAGCCGTCTACCCGCTGAGTTTGATCTGACGAATGTACTGCGCGTGGGGAGTAATCGCCTGGCGGTGATGGTGCTGCGCTGGTGTGACGGGAGTTATCTGGAAGATCAGGACATGTGGCGCATGAGTGGCATCTTCCGTGATGTCACGCTGCTGCATAAACCAGACACACGCATTGCTGACTACCAGGTGGTCACCGCCCTGAACGCGGAATTTGACCGGGCAACGTTACAGCTGGAGGTGAAGCTGGAAGGGCCAGATTATGCGGATTGCGAAGTGCGGTTCACGCTTTGGCGTGATGATGTGCGGGTGGGCAATGTCAGCGGCAGAGCGGGTACCGCGGTCATAGATGAGCGCGGTAACTGGCAAGAGCGAGTGGTGGCGACCCTGCCCGTGGCGGAACCGGCCCTCTGGAGTGCGGAGTCACCCGAGCTTTACCGTCTGACCATTGCGCTCCACGATGCGCAAGGCAAGGTTCTGGAGACGGAAGCCTGTGACGTTGGCTTCCGCCACGTGGAAATCAGCAACGGATTGTTGAAAGTCAACGGCAAACCGCTGCTGATTCGCGGGGTGAACCGTCATGAGCATCACCCTGAGCGCGGCCAGGTTATGGATGAAGCGACCATGCGTCGCGACATTGAGCTGATGAAACAGCACAACTTTAACGCTGTACGCTGCTCACACTACCCTAATCATCCTCTCTGGTACCGTCTGTGCGATCGCTACGGGCTGTACGTGGTCGATGAGGCCAATATCGAAACCCATGGCATGGTACCGATGAGCCGACTGGCCGACGATCCACGCTGGCTGCCCGCGATGAGCGAACGTGTCACCCGGATGGTGCAGCGCGATCGTAACCATCCGTCGATTATTATCTGGTCCCTGGGCAATGAGTCCGGACATGGCGCTAATCACGACGCCCTCTACCGCTGGATAAAAACCACCGATCCCACCCGTCCGGTACAGTATGAGGGCGGTGGAGCAAACACGGCAGCAACCGATATTGTCTGCCCTATGTACGCCCGTGTCGATCAGGACCAGCCTTTCCCGGCCGTGCCAAAATGGTCAATCAAAAAGTGGATAGGGATGCCGGATGAAACGCGTCCGCTCATCCTCTGTGAATATGCCCATGCGATGGGCAACAGCTTCGGCGGGTTCGCCAAATACTGGGAGGCGTTTCGCAGCTATCCACGCCTGCAGGGGGGATTCGTCTGGGACTGGGTTGACCAGGCGCTAACCCGACATGACGATGAGGGCAGGGCTTACTGGGCGTATGGCGGCGATTTTGGCGATAAGCCTAACGACCGTCAGTTCTGCCTGAATGGGCTGGTATTCCCGGACCGCACGCCGCATCCCGCGCTTTACGAAGCCCAGCGCGCGCAGCAGTTCTTCACCTTTACCCGCATCAGTTGCTCCCCGCTGGAGATTGAGGTGCAGAGCGATTATCTGTTCCGCACGACAGATAACGAGCTGCTGCGCTGGTCAGTGGCGCGCGACGGTGAAGTGCTGGCCTCTGGCGAGGTGACGTTGAATATTGCTCCGCAAGGAACGCAGCGCATCGCGCTGGAACTGCCAGAGCTGAAGGCAGCACCGGGTGAGGTCTGGTTGAA
Source organism: Leclercia pneumoniae (assembly GCF_017348915.1). Lineage (NCBI taxonomy): Bacteria > Pseudomonadati > Pseudomonadota > Gammaproteobacteria > Enterobacterales > Enterobacteriaceae > Leclercia > Leclercia pneumoniae. The sequence continues at coordinate 1,012,332 of NZ_CP071383.1, forward strand.
CGTGGAGGTTATTCAGCCTGCGGCGACCGCCTGGTCGCCAGAAAATCACCTTTGCGCATGGGAGCAGTGGCAGCTTCCTGCTCCGCTGTTTATTGCCCCGGCCGTGGCGGCAGGGGAAAAACCCTGCTTAATCGTTGAAGATGATGCGCTGGTGGTCACCCACGGCGAGCAGCGCTGGCAATTCAGTCGGCAGAGTGGGGATCTGACCCAGTGGTGGAAGGCGGGTGACGCCACGCTGCTGGCTCCCCTTTGCGATAGCTTTACCCGTGCGCCGCTCGATAATGATATCGGCGTCAGCGAAGTGACCCGCATCGATCCCAACGCCTGGGTTGAGCGCTGGAAAGCGGCAGGTATGTATAATCTGACCCCGCGCCTGCTGGAGTGCGAAGGTGAACAGCATACCCGTGACGTGACGATCACCACGGTGCACGCCTGGGAGAGTGAAAGCAAACTGCTGTTTATCAGCCGCAAGAACTGGCGTATCACCGATCAGGGCGTGCTGATGGGGGATGTCGAGGTGCAGGTGGCGAATGATATTCCTGAGCCGGCACGTATCGGGCTGAGCTGCCAACTGGCCTCTGTACCGCATACCGTGAGCTGGAGTGGGCTTGGGCCATATGAAAACTATCCGGACCGCAAACTGGCCGCGCGCCAGGGCCGCTGGACCTTGCCGCTGGCAGAAATGCATACGCCCTATATTTTCCCTACGGATAACGGCCTGCGCTGTGATACCCGCGAACTCCTGTTAGGCGCTCATCACCTACGTGGGGCCTTCCATTTTGCCGTGAGCCGCTACAGCCAGGCGCAGCTGCGCGAAACGTCGCATCATCATCTCCTGAAGGAAGAGGCGGGCTGCTGGCTGCATCTTGATGGATTCCATATGGGCGTCGGCGGCGATGACTCCTGGAGTCCGAGCGTATCCCCGGAGTTTATCCTGCAACAGAAACGGGTGCGCTACGCGTTTAGCTGGCAGCAGAACTAAACTTGATCGGCAGATACGGCTACACCACGTAGCCGTACAGTCACTTCGGAGGTTTTACTGATGAAGTATGTCGATGGTTTTGTCCTCGCCGTTCCTGCAGGCAGTAAAGAGGCGTATCGCGAGCTGGCGGCGAAGGCTGCGCCACTCTTTAAAGAATTTGGCGCGCTTCGCATTGTCGAGTGTTGGGCTGACGACGTGCCGGATGGCAAACTGACCGATTTTCGCATGGCGGTGAAAGCGGAAGAGGGGGGAAGAAGTTGTCTTTAGCTGGATCGAATATCCCTCGAAGGAGGTGCGTGATGCGGCGAACCAGAAGATGATGAACGATCCCCGCATGAAAGAGATGGGAGATTCCATGCCTTTTGACGGCAAACGGATGATCTACGGAGGTTTTTCTCCGCTGCTTGACGAGTAATCCTGTCGCCCGGCACCCGCCGGGCTTTCTGTCAGGTTCGAATTACTCGGGATCCAGGTTGTGTTCGGCCCAGGTGATAAAGGCCTCCTTCGGTAGTGCCTTGCTGTACAGCCAACCCTGACCATATTGCACACCGTGGCGACGCAACCACTCCAGCTGGCCTTCGGTTTCTACCCCTTCTGCCACCATGGCCAGTTTCAATGACTTCGCCATTTCAATGATATGGGGCGTCACGTTTTTATACTCCAGCGCATCAACGAAAGATTTATCGATCTTGAGCGTGTCTACGTCCAGATCCTGCAAATAGCTGAGGCTGGAGTAACCTGTTCCGAAATCATCAATATAGATCGCGTGGCCGGCACGCCGAAAACCCGCAATGGCGGGGGCGCTGACGGCAGGGTCGGCAAATCCCCGCTCGGTGAGCTCCAGCGCTATTTGCGCAGGCGGGATCTGCCACTGGTTCAGTAAGCGGCTTAATAGTGCAGGCAGCGAGCGGCAAAGCAGATCGGCGGGAGCCAGATTGATAGAGACATGCAGGTGCGGATGCTGGTGTAGCCACTCACCCAGATCCTCAAAGACCTGCTCAATGATCAACGCCGTCAGATTTGTGATAAGACCGGTCTGTTCCGCCAGCGGGACAAAAATGTCCGGCGAAAGATAGCTTTTATCTTGCTGCGGCCAGCGGGCAAGAGCTTCTGCACCGATGATGCGACCGCTACTGAGTTCAACGATGGGCTGATAGTGCACAACGATCTCGCGGGCGTTAATGGCATCCAGCAGGCGATGCCGGGGAGATTGCAGACGTTTTAAAATTCTCAACACGAACCCGGTCGTTAACACGCTAAGCAAGATACCAAAAGGGAGCCAAAAATAGAGCTGATTGAGCCAGTTTTCTTGTAACGGGCGCAGGGAGGACCATGTCACGATTGCGATACCGAGGTCGGGTACGTTGTGAATGTTATAGAGGGTACCGTCGTACTGCAGATGATTATCTTCGGCTTGCTGAAGCCGATTCAGAAGAGATATCTCGAGATGGCTACTGCTCGCGAAGACGATATTGCGGCGTAATCCAACCAGCGCAACCTCAATGGGCCAGGAGCCGAAGGGGAGAACATCGATGAGCGATGCCGGATCCATCATCACGATATAATTGTGCGTGCCAAGCGCCGCCATATAACGGTCAACGCCGATATCGTTTTGTGCGGTAAGCCAGGCGCGATAGCCGTCCGGGGTTATCCGCATTGCCCGGGGAAAAGGCTGCCCGTGGCTGGTACGTTCCAGCGATGAGCAGAGCGGTTTCAGGTTATCGACGTAAATCACTTCCTGCAGATAGCGATGAGAGAAAGAGACCCGACGCATTTCCAGCGCATGCTCTGGGCCACAGATCGGTCCCTTAAACTGCTGCATGTGCATCAGAGCGGATTTTCCCTGTGCCAGTACCCGATTCGTACGAAGCAGTATGCGGGACGAGTAATTATCCAGGTCTGTATAAAACTTCTCTTCGGCATGGCGGTGAGCGAGCCATACGCTCAGGCCCAGCGGTGCAAGCACGGCAAGAATCAGTACGCAGGTCACCAGCTTGACCAGGTGTCGGGTTGTCATGCTCCAGTTTCCTTTTTGCCACGCCAGTACCTGTGGCGCGCAAGCGAATGACGGAATAGAGAGAGTGGCTTAATAATAGTGTTATAGCACGCGGCTGACGTTGATTTCATTCAACACAATCACGCTGCGAAAAGAGCGCGAGGGTTTAAGGCGGTTGTTTTTATCATCAGCCTCAGATAAGCTAATTGTTATGTTATAACAAAACATGACGAGATGAAGATGAAACAGAATATTCACCCCCACTACCGTACTGTCGTGTTTCACGACACCAGCGCCAATGCGTTCTTCAAAGTCGGCTCAACCATCAAAACCGATCGTGAAATCGAGCTCGACGGGCAGACATGGCCCTATGTGACCATCGACGTGTCGTCGCAATCACATCCATTTTATACCGGCAAACAGAAAGCGTTCTCCAGCGAGGGCAGTACGGCGCGTTTCCGTCAGCGCTTTGGCCGTTTTATCGATGTTAAAAGAGGTTAAACATGCAGGTTCTGAACTCATTACGCAGTGCAAAACAGCGCCACCCTGATTGTCAGATCGTAAAGCGTAAAGGGCGACTTTATGTCATCTGCAAATCAAATCCGCGCTTTAAGGCGGTGCAGGGGCGTAAAAAGAGACGTTAAGCGTAGCGTCTGTTTATCGGAGAAGGGCTGCTTGCTGCCGACGGGATGTCGGCGGCAAGTCAGGCGCAACATCAGGCAGGCGTGCGGGAGAGGGTAAACACGTCGTAGAAAGAGAGCTCGCCTTTGGTGGCGATCATTTTTTGCAGCTTAGCTTTTTGTTCTTCTTCGACCTGCGGTGAGTGCAGGATATCGTCGATCAGCTGGCCCGGCACATAGCGGGTGTTGTACCACTCCCCGTTGTAGCACACGCGGAAATCAAGCACATCGATATCTTCATAGCGGTAGCGGGGATTCACATCGAAGAAAAAGAATGCGTTAAAGACAATAAACAGAATCACCAACAACCACACGGATCCCACCAGGGTCTCCGACTGCAACATCACCACCAATGTCGCCAGCCAGGCGGCGTACATGGCAACGAATAACCCAGGGTGTTTACGAATAAAGCTGATGCTAAAACGCGGCTTGTTGTCGCGCTTTTCACGCGCGTTGAGATCGTCGATGGTTTCGGTGAGCAGGCGCTGTATTTCGGTCATCTTCTGCCTTTAAAAGTCGGTACACACAGGGGAACCTGTACATTTTAAGTGACCCTATTGTTCGAAAAAAGTAACAGTTTCACCGCGAAAAAACATAACAGTTGCAGTGGCGTGGACGGTGGTCAACATTAAAGGGCGGCTTAAGGCGAAGCAGGGTATCCCGGGGCGATGAGTTTCGCCCGCACGTGCCGGAAGCGGCGAACCGCCATAGTGACATAAATCGAGAAGTTAACGACAAACGGGGTTTCGCTGTCTCATTAAATCAGGCAAATGATTAACGTACAAATTTCCACACAGATGTAGGGATTTTATCGTACAGCTTATTCATCGTCAGTTCTGCAAGGCGATGATCGGCTGCTGAATAAAATACCGCCAGCTCATTATCCGAAAGCTCATATTTATTTTTTTCAATAACGCGCTCCAGCGTATCAATTGACTGACAACGTCGCAGACGCATCAAATAATCTGTTTTAGTTAATGGTTTTTCAGACATAAATCCACCTAATTGTTTGTAATAGTTTTAACATACGAGCCTAAAGGATTTGCTCTGCTTGCATTCACAAAACAGCGAAAGAGGCGATTGCCAGATTTACGCCATTTCTGCAAATCTTGTGAGTTAATGCCATAGCTACTGAACAGCATAAATGTATCGTCCAGGTACTCGTCAATTTGCTCGATCAACTTATTATCTTCGTTGTACTTAATTTTATAATTAAGAGCGAAGGTCGCTATATGTTCAATGAGCTCGTTTAACTGCAAATTGATGGCAGAGGTTGGGTCATTAACCCAGCCATGGTTGCTGTCATCAAGGTTGGCGAGGCAATCATGGTACAAGGATTCACAGAGAAATTTCAACTGCGCAATATCATGCCTTTTTGGAGAGTATTCGTCCATAGCGCATCCCCTTCTGAGTGATTTTTTACTCACCGAACATCGATTTCGGGATGGATACAACTTACTAAAAACCTTTCAAACGGCGCTTTGGTGATGCTGCCAACTTACTGATTTAGTGTATGATGGTGTTTTTGAGGTGCTCCAGTGGCTTCTGTTTCTATCAGCTGTCCCTCCTGTTCAGCTACTGACGGGGTGGTGCGTAACGGCAAAAGCACCGCCGGACATCAGCGCTATCTCTGCTCTCACTGCCGTAAAACATGGCAACTGCAGTTCACTTACACCGCTTCTCAACCCGGTACGCACCAGAAAATCATTGATATGGCCATGAATGGCGTTGGATGCCGGGCAACCGCCCGCATTATGGGCGTTGGCCTCAACACGATTTTACGTCACTTAAAAAACTCAGGCCGCAGTCGGTAACCTCGCGCATACAGCCGGGCAGTGACGTCATCGTCTGCGCGGAAATGGACGAACAGTGGGGCTATGTCGGGGCTAAATCGCTCCAGCGCTGGCTGTTTTACGCGTATGACAGGCTCCGGAAGACGGTTGTTGCGCACGTATTCGGTGAACGCACTATGGCGACGCTGGGGCGTCTTATGAGCCTGCTGTCACCCTTTGACGTGGTGATATGGATGACGGATGGCTGGCCGCTGTATGAATCCCGCCTGAAGGGAAAGCTGCACGTAATCAGCAAGCGATATACGCAGCGAATTGAGCGGCATAACCTGAATCTGAGGCAGCACCTGGCACGGCTGGGACGGAAGTCGCTGTCGTTCTCAAAATCGGTGGAGCTGCATGACAAAGTCATCGGGCATTATCTGAACATAAAACACTATCAATAAGTTGGAGTCATTACCCGGCGCTTTTTCCTCTTCTCTTTAACTATAAGACACTCTGATTCGGATTTCACCGCGCTATTACGAAAAATTACAATTACGCAGCACGAACGCAGGATGTTGCCATCTAATCCGATGAGTTAAAGGAAAAATTATCTTACATCTATAGCAATCATGATGTTACTGGCGAACCCAGTATGGAAACAGACATAACTTAAGAACATTAAGGGCAGTCGCCAGGAATAATCTTATTATAGTGGGGCCTTTCCATAAATTTGAGAATTTATGTAAAAGATTTCGTTTAAATATGATATGCCCTCAGAGAATGGCATTAAATAAATAATTCGCAATAAGCGTATTTTATGATTTTCATTAGAGATAAAAAAGGCCGCAAATGCGGCCTTTTTATCGAGTGAAACCGGTATCGGTCACTTAAACCGGGTGGTTATGCTCAATATCGTCGTTCTTACGGCTGAAGCGGCGACGTACCACCACGAAGAACACCGGAACGAAGAAGATAGCCAGAATGGTTGCAGTAACCATCCCACCCATTACGCCCGTACCTACGGCGTTCTGCGCACCGGAGCCTGCGCCAGAACTGATAACCAGCGGCATAACCCCGAGGATAAATGCGAGGGAGGTCATCAGGATTGGACGCAGACGCATACGTACCGCTTCCAGAGTCGCTTCAATCAGCCCTTTGCCCTCTTTATCCATCAGATCTTTGGCGAATTCGACGATAAGTATCGCGTTCTTCGCCGACAAGCCAATGGTTGTCAGCAGGCCCACCTGGAAGTATACGTCGTTGTTCAAACTGCGGAAGGTTGCGGCAAGTAGCGCACCGATAACCCCCAGTGGGACAACGAGCATGACCGAGAACGGAATGGACCAGCTCTCATACAGTGCAGCCAGACAGAGGAAGACCACAATCAGCGAGATGGCATACAGGGCAGGGGCCTGGTTACCGGAGAGGCGTTCCTGATAGGACATCCCCGTCCAGTCGTAACCGATACCCGCAGGCAGTTTACTTGCCAGCTCTTCCATCATGTCCATGGCTTCACCGGTACTTCTGCCTGGTGCTGCCTGACCGAGGATTTCCATCGACGGCAGACCGTTATAACGCTCCAGACGTGGCGAACCATATTCCCAGTGGGAAGTGGAGAAGGCAGAGAACGGTACCATCTGGCCATTGCTACCACGCACGTACCAGTTGTTGATGTCGTTCGGCAACATACGGTATTCCGCTTCGGACATCACGTACACTTTCTTCACACGACCACGGTCGATGAAGTCGTTAACGTAGCTACCGCCCCAGGCTGCGCCCAGAGTTGTATTGATGTCGCTGATAGACACGCCCAGGGCTTGTGCTTTTTCCTGGTCAATATCGATCTTGTACTGCGGAGTATCTTCCAGGCCGTTAGGACGCACGCCTACCAGAAGGTCAGGATGTTTCGCGACTTCGCCAAACAGCTGGTTACGCGCCTGAGTCAGTTTGTCATGGCCCAGGTTACCCTGGTCAATCAGCTGGAAGTCGAAGCCGGTTGCTGTACCCAGATCCACAATCGCTGGCAGGTTGAAGGCGAAGACCATCGCATCTTTAATCTGCGAGAAGGTGCCCATCGCACGGCCAGTAATGGCTTCGACCTTGTTCTCATCGCCCGGACGGTCAGCCCAGTCTTTCAGAGAGACGAAGGCGATACCGGTGTTCTGACCACGACCCGCAAAGCCGAAGCCGTTTACCGCAAACACGGATTCAACGTTGGCTTTCTCTTTGGTGAGGTAGTAATCCGTAACCTCATCCAGCACTTTCTGGGTACGTTCTTGCGTGGCACCCGCAGGCAACTGCGCCATGGTCAGGAACACGCCCTGATCTTCTTCTGGCAGGAACGAACTTGGTAGACGAACGAACAGGTAGGCCATACCGACCACAATAATGATATAGAGCAGCAGATAACGACCGGTGCTGCGCAGAATGTTACCTACGCTGTCGGTGTAGTGGTGCGTGCTCTTATCGAACATGCGGTTAAACCAACCGAAGAAGCCTTTATGCTCGCCGTGTCCACCTTTCTGAATCGGTTTCAGCATGGTGGCACAAAGCGCTGGCGTCAGGATTAATGCCACCAGCACCGACAGCGCCATCGCTGATACGATAGTGATAGAGAACTGACGGTAAATGGCACCGGTCGAACCGCCAAAGAAGGCCATCGGGATAAATACAGCGGACAGTACCATCGCGATACCGACCAGTGCGCCCTGGATCTGGCCCATTGATTTACGCGTGGCTTCTTTCGGCGGAAGGCCCTCTTCGGACATCACGCGCTCAACGTTCTCAACCACCACGATGGCGTCATCCACCAACAGGCCGATGGCAAGTACCATCCCGAACATCGTTAACGTGTTTATCGAGAAGCCGAAGGCTGACAGTATCGCAAAGGTACCCAGCAGTACGACCGGAACGGCGATGGTTGGAATCAGCGTCGCACGGAAGTTCTGCAGGAACAGATACATTACCAGGAACACCAGGATGATCGCCTCGACCAGGGTTTTCACAACTTCGTGAATCGAGATCTTAACGAACGGGGTGGTGTCGTATGGATAAACAATTTTCAGGCCAGACGGGAAGAACGGTTCCATTTTCTTCAGTTCTTCACGGATGGCAGTCGCAGTATCAAGGGCGTTCGCACCGGTCGCCAGTTTAATACCCAGACCGGAAGCCGGCTGGCCGTTAAACTTAGCAATGACGTCGTAGTTCTCGCCGCCCAGCTCAACCTTCGCCACATCGCGCAGGCGAACCTGAGAACCGTCCTGGTTCACTTTCAGCAGAATTTTGCTGAACTCATCGGCAGAGGTCAGACGGGTTTGCGCGATGATCGAGGCGTTCAGTTGCTGGCCTTTCACCGGCGGTGTACCGCCTAACTGACCGGCTGCAACCTGGGCGTTCTGCGCTTTAATCGCGTTGATCACGTCAACCGGCGTCAACTGGAAGTTGTTCAGTTTGTTCGGATCCATCCAGATGCGCATCGCGTACTGGGAACCGAACAGCTGTACGTCACCCACACCCGAAGTACGGCTGATGGCGTCCTTCATGTTGGCGCCCACGTAGTCGGAGATATCCTCCTGGGTCATGGTGCCGTTGGTGTTGATTACGCCGACAACCATCAGGAAGCTACTGGACGACTTCTCGACGCTCACGCCCTGCTGTTGTACTTCCTGCGGCAGCAGTGGCATCGCCAGCTGCAGTTTGTTCTGCACCTGTACCTGCGCGATATCCGCATCGGTACCGGATTCGAAGGTCAGGGTGATCTGAACCGTACCGGTGGAGTCAGAGTTGGAGGACATGTACATCAGGTTATCGATACCGTTCATGTTCTGTTCGATAACCTGCGTTACGGTGTCCTGCACCGTTTTCGCATCAGCCCCTGGGTAGGTTGCGGAGACCGTCACCGCCGGCGGCGCAATCGTTGGATATTGCGCGACAGGCAGCTTCAGGATCGCAAGTCCCCCAGCTAGCATGATAATTATGGCGATCACCCATGCGAATATGGGGCGATCGATAAAGAAATTAGGCATGTCTTAACGGCTCCTGTTTAAGTTAAGACTTGGACTGATCTGACTGGCCAGCGGCCGAAGCTTGTTGTTTATCGTCAGAGGCAACTTCCTGCGCTTTAACTTGTGCGCCTGGACGTACTTTCTGCAAGCCGGTCACAATGACGCGATCGCCATCTTTCAGACCTTTCGTTACCAGCCATTTATCACCAATTGCCTGAGTGGCAGTGATGTTGCGGGTTTCGACTTTATCTTCTGCGCCAACAACCAGTACGCTCGCATCACCGCGCGGTGTACGAGTGACACCCTGCTGAGGTACCAGCAGTGCTGTTGGGTTTGTCCCTTCTTCCAGGTTCGCACGCACGAACATACCTGGCAGCAGCGTATGGTTCGGGTTCGGGAAGATGGCACGCAGGGTAATAGAGCCTGTGGTCTGGTCAACGGTGACGTCCGAGAATTCCAGCGTTCCCGCTTCAGGGAATTTAATGCCATCGCTGGTCACCAGTTCCACTTTCGCTTTGCCGTTCTCTTGTTTCAGCGTGCAGTTTTCCAGCTCTTGCTTCAGGCGCAGGAAATCGTTGCTGGATTGGGTGACGTCCACATAAATCGGGTCGAGCTGTTGCACGGTGGCCAGCGCGGTGGTTTGACCGTTCTGCACCAACGCCCCTTCGGTGACGGACGATTTACCGATACGGCCGCTGATAGGTGAGGTGACCTTAGTATAGGCCAGGTTAATACGTGCAGTCTCAACGGCGGCTTTTGCCGCGACAACCGCCGCACTCGCCTGCTGGGCATCTGCCAGAGCGCTATCATATTCTTGTTGGCTAATGTACTGGGTACCCAACAGTTTCTGATAACGGTTAACCGTCAGCTGTGCGATCTTCGCCGCGGCCTGTGCTTTGGCCAGATCGCCTTTCGCGCTTTCGTAAGAGGCCTGATAGGTTGCTGGATCAATCTGATACAGAGAGTCACCCGCTTTAACATCGCCACCTTCGGTGAAATTACGTTTCAGGATAATGCCATTCACCTGAGGACGAACTTCCGCAATACGGTAAGCGCTGGTACGACCGGGCAATTCAGTGGTTATCTGAAGAGGTTCAGTTTTGAGCGTCACAACGCCAACTTCTGGCATCTGTTGCGCTCCTTGTTGAGCCTGTTTGTCGTCACATCCTGTAAGCGCTAAGCTGCCTGAGAGCATCAGAACGACCGCCAGAGGCGTTAACCCTCTGTTTTTGTTCATATGTAAACCTCGAGTGTCCGATTTCAAATTGATCAATGGATCAAACGTCCACAAACCCATTGCTGCGTTTATATTATCGTCGTGCTATGGTACATACATTCATAAATGTATGTAAATCTGACTCCTGTTAATTCACCAAGGTATGGCACGAAAAACCAAACAACAAGCACTTGAGACGCGACAACACATTCTTGATGTTGCTATGCGCTTGTTCTCGCAACAGGGTGTCTCTTCCACCTCGCTGGCGCAGATTGCGCAAGCGGCGGGCGTGACACGGGGCGCGATTTACTGGCATTTCAAAAATAAGTCAGATTTATTTGGTGAAATTTGGGAGCTTTCAGAATCCAGTATTGGCGATCTTGAGACTGAGTATCGGGCAAAATTCCCTGACGATCCACTGTCCGTTCTCAGAGAAATTCTGGTCTATGTTCTTGAGGCGACAGTTAATGAAGAGCGTCGCCGATTAATGATGGAAATTATCTTTCATAAATGTGAATTTGTCGGCGAAATGGCCGTTGTGCAACAAGCGCAGCGACGCCTTTGCCTTGAGAGCTACGATCGTATAGAACAGTCACTTGTACACTGTATTAATGCGAAAATGCTCCCCGCCAATTTACTTACCCGCCGTGCCGCAATTCTGATGCGCAGTTATATCTCCGGGATAATGGAGAACTGGCTCTTTGCCCCCCAGTCGTTCGATTTAAAACGCGAGGCGAGGGACTATGTAGAGATTCTGCTGGAGATGTACCAGCTCTGCCCCACGCTGCGATCCAGCCCCGACATCTTATCCGCCTGAGTAGCCAGGAATTTTCCTGGTCGAAAGCGTTGGCGCTATTCCGCTTCCGGTTGCCGTGATATTCTTCACGCCTAACCAATTTGGCCATCCATTGCACAGCATACCAACCACTATGTCGCACTTCACTCGCAGGCAAAATCCGTTTTTTGCTTTGGTTTTGTTCATACTGTTCTTCTTTATAACTTCACATACGGCGTTTGCCCGAGCCGCTAATGGCACCGACACGCCAACCCGGGCAGATCTGCAAAGCCAACTGGATGTGTTAAGTAAGCAGAAAGACCTTTCGCCGCAAGATAAACTTGTTCAGCAAGACCTGAACGAGACGCTGGAGACGCTCGATAAAATCGAACGTATTAAAGCCGAAACCACCCAGTTGCGTCAGAAAGTGCTTCAGGCACCTGAAAACATGCGTAAGGCGACCGAAGGGTTAAACGCCCTGAGTGATGTAGATAACGACGCTGAAACACGCAAAACCCTGGCGACGCTCTCTCTGCGCCAGCTTGAATCACGCGTGGCCCAACTGCTGGATGATCTGCAAACCGCCCAGAGTGATCTCTCGACGTACAATAGCCAACTGGTTTCACTGCAGACACAGCCAGAGCGCGTGCAAAACGCCATGTATACCGCCTCCCAGCAACTGCAGGAGATCCGCAATCGTCTGAACGGCACGGCGGTGGGCGAAACCGCGTTACGACCGACCCAGCAGACTTTGCTGCTGGCACAGCAAACGCTATTGAACGCGCAAATCGACCAGCAACGTAAGAGCCTGGAAGGGAATACCATCCTGCAGGATACGTTGCAAAAACAACGTGATTACGTCAATGCCAACATCAACCGTCTGGAACACCAACTGCAACTGCTGCAGGAGGCGGTTAACAGTAAACGCCTGACCCTGACCGAGAAGACAGCACAAGAAGCCGTCACACCGGACGAGACCGCCCGTATACAGGAAAACCCGTTGGTCAAGCAGGAGCTGGAGGTGAACCACCAGCTCAGCCAGCGTTTGATCAACGCTACCGAAAACGGCAACGCCCTGGTTCAGCAGAACATCAAAGTTAAAAACTGGCTGGATCGCGCCCTGCAGTCGGAACGCAATATTAAAGAGCAGATTGCGGTTCTGAAGGGCAGTCTGCTGCTCTCCCGTATTCTCTACCAGCAACAGCAAACATTGCCTTCAGCCGATGAACTGGAGGATATGACCAACCGCATCGCCGACCTGCGTCTTGAACAGTTTGAGGTGAATCAGCAGCGCGATGCGCTCTTCCAGAGCGACAGTTTTGTCGCCAAAGTGGAAGAGGGGCATACCAGCGAAGTGAACGATGAAGTGCACGATGCGCTGCTGCAGGTAGTGGATATGCGCCGCGAGTTGCTTGACCAGCTGAACAAACAGCTGGGGAACCAACTGATGATGGCGATCAACCTGCAGATCAATCAGCAACAGCTGGTGAGCGTATCGAAGAGCCTGCAGGAGATCCTGACCCAGCAAATCTTCTGGGTGAATAGCAATAAACCCATGGACTGGGAGTGGATCAAATCCTTCCCCGCCACCCTGAAAGACCAGATCAAGGCGATGAAAATCACCGTGAACTGGGAAAAAGCATGGCCTGCCGCCGCGATTGCTTTCCTGGCCGGACTGCCGCTGTTGCTGATTGCGGGCCTGATTCGCTGGCGTCTGAACTGGCTGAAAAATTACCAGTCGAAGCTGGCGCATGAAGTCGGGCAGTTGCGTAACGATAGCCAGATGCACACGCCGAAAGCGATTCTGATTGATTTGCTACGTGCCTTGCCCATCTGCCTGGTGATTCTGGCGGTAGGGCTGATTCTGCTCACTATGCAGTTGAATATTAGCGATCTGCTGTGGGCCTTTAGCAAGAAACTGGCGCTGTTCTGGCTGGTCTTTGGCCTGTGCTGGAAGGTACTGGAAAAAGACGGCGTGGCGGTGTGCCACTTCAATATGCCGGAGAAACTGACCAGCCACTGGCGTCGTCAGATTGTTCGCATCAGCCTGGCGCTGCTGCCGCTGCACTTCTGGTCAGTAGTGGCGGAGCTTTCGCCATTACACCTGATGGATGATGTCTTAGGCCAGTTTGTGATTCTGTTCAACCTGCTGTTGATCGCCGTACTCATGTGGCCGATGTGCCGCGACAGTTGGCGCGATAAAGAGTCGCACACGATTCGCCTGGTCACGGTGACCATACTGTCGATCATCCCGCTGGCGTTAATGGTGCTGACCGCGACGGGCTATTTCTATACCACGCTGCGCCTTTCCGGGCGCTGGATTGAAACCGTCTATCTGGTCATCCTCTGGAATCTGCTCTACCAGACCGTGCTCCGCGGCCTGAGCGTTGCTGCGCGTCGTATTGCGTATCGCCGCGCACTGGCGCGCCGCCAGAACATGGTGAAAGAGGGGGCGGAAGGGGCCGAGCCGCAGGAAGAGCCGACCATCGCGCTGGAGCAGGTTAACCAGCAGACATTGCGTATTACTATGCTGGTGATGATCGCCCTGTTTGCCGTCCTGTTCTGGGCAATCTGGTCTGACTTAATCACCGTATTTGCTTACCTCGATAGCATAACCCTGTGGCACTACAACGGTACCGAAGCGGGCGCGGCGGTGGTGAAAAATGTCACCCTGGGTAGCCTGCTCTTTGCGCTGGTCTCGTCGATGGTGGCCTGGGCGCTAATTCGCAACCTTCCGGGCCTGCTCGAGGTGCTGGTGCTCTCGCGCCTGAATATGCGCCAGGGGGCGTCGTACGCTATCACCACCATTCTCAATTATGTGATTCTGGTGGCGGGGGCGATGACCGTCTTCGGCTCGCTGGGGGTCTCCTGGGATAAACTCCAGTGGCTGGCAGCGGCCTTGTCGGTAGGCCTGGGTTTTGGTCTGCAGGAGATCTTCGGTAACTTCGTCTCCGGCCTGATTATTCTGTTCGAACGCCCGGTGCGCATTGGCGATACCGTGACCATCGGCACCTTCTCTGGCACCGTCAGTAAGATCCGTATTCGTGCTACGACCATTACCGATTTCGATCGCAAAGAGGTGATCATCCCGAACAAGGCCTTCGTGACTGAGCGTCTGATCAACTGGTCGCTCTCTGACACCATTACGCGCGTTGTGATTCGCCTCGGTGTCGCTTACGGTTCGGATCTCGATAAGGTGAAAAAAGTGCTGCTGAAAGCGGCGATGGATCATCCGAAAGTGATGCACGATCCCGAGCCATCGGTCTTCTTCACCACCTTCGGGCCAAGTACGCTCGATCATGAGCTGCGTTTATATGTCCGTGAGCTGCGTGACCGAAGCTACACCGTGGATGAGCTGAACCGCACGATCGACCGTCTGTGCCGTGAAAACGACATCAATATCGCCTTTAACCAGCTTGAAGTTCACCTGCGAAATGAGAAGGGTGAGGAGCATACGGAAGTTAAGCGCGACGTTAAGGGAGACGATCCTACCCCCGCGCAAGCATAAAACTTAACCCTCTCCCGCTCCGGGGGAGGGTAATTTCCCCTCAAAATCCCGTCTGACAATATCCAGCGCTTTCAATACTGTCTCG
Organism: Leclercia pneumoniae; assembly: GCF_017348915.1. NCBI lineage: Bacteria > Pseudomonadati > Pseudomonadota > Gammaproteobacteria > Enterobacterales > Enterobacteriaceae > Leclercia > Leclercia pneumoniae. The sequence goes on from NZ_CP071383.1 coordinate 1,027,353, forward strand.
GCCGGGATGGCATGGTTTTCCAGCAGCATAATTAAATCCACAGCCAGTTTGACTTCATCCGGTGCACTGTCGAGCGACATAGATCTCTCCTGTTATCGGGTTAATTGCGCGATGACGCGCTCAATTTCGTCCAGCGCCTGGCGACAGCGCAGCAGGCGTCCATCCAGTGCGGTGATTTCGCGCAGCAAACGCTGCTGCTCTTCCAGAGTTTGCGCCGCGTTCAGGCGCGCTTCGCGATCGCGTTTCATGTCATGCAGACGGCGTTCAAACTCCTGATGTTCCAGCCGCTTACGTTGCCATTTCTCGCGGCCGTGGCCGGGACTATCCCATGCCCTTAGCGGCCAGGCGGCAATTTCACGATGCAGGGCGGCTATCTGTTCTGCCAGGTGTTCAGCCAGCCAGGCCACCTGGGCGGTCTGCTCTTTTTCTACCGCATGACGGAGTTCATCCAGATTGTGCTGCGCCTCGGCCAGATAATCCTTCATCAGCGTGCTGCGGCTACGAAACAGTTGCCTGTCAAAACGCGGCTTGAGTGTGGCGTGCTGCATCAGCGGCCTGGCCTGCTCGTGCAGGGCCGTCATCTGCTTTTGCAGCGTCTGTAAAAGCAAGGCTGTTTTCAATCCGCTCTCCAGTGGTACAGTAGCCATTCAGTTTGATAACGATTCGCATTATGCAGCGTACTATTTTAATCATCATTGGCTGGCTTGCGGTAGTGCTCGGCACCCTGGGTGTCGTATTACCTTTATTGCCGACGACCCCCTTTATCCTGCTGGCGGCCTGGTGTTTCGCCCGCTCGTCGCCGCGTTTTCACCACTGGCTGCTCTGGCGCTCGTGGTTTGGTGGCTATTTGCGCCACTGGCAGCAATACCATGCTATGCCGCCGGGCGCCAAACCCCGGGCCATCGCCGTGATACTTATTACGTTCGCCATTTCATTGTGGTTGGTGAAAATGATGTGGGTGCGGATCCTGTTGCTGGTGATATTGAGCTGCCTGCTGATATTTATGTGGCGGATCCCGGTGATTGACGAAAAGCAACAAAAGCAATAATGGTCTGCGATGGCAGTTGCAATTCTCGCGCGCAGCCAGTAAATTCGACCGTTTTCGAGCACAGGCACGCCTGGTTAAAGGATAAACAAACTCTCCTTTAGCCGTTTCGACGCGCGCCGTGAGTAACACCGTTTTTTATCAGGCATAAACTTATGACCGCAACTGCGCAGCAGCTTGAATTTCTCAAAAACAGTATCAAAAGTATCCAGGACTATCCAAAGCCTGGCATTCTTTTCCGCGACGTCACCAGCATGCTGGAAGACCCGAAAGCTTACGCCCTCAGCATTGAACTGCTGGTAGAGCGTTTTAAAGACGCCGGGATCACGAAAGTGGTTGGCACCGAAGCACGCGGTTTCCTGTTTGGCGCTCCGGTTGCGCTGGCGCTGGGCGTCGGTTTTGTGCCGGTACGTAAACCGCGCAAACTGCCGCGCGAAACCATTGCCGAAAGCTACGAGCTGGAATATGGCACCGATCAGCTGGAAATCCACGTGGATGCCATTAAACCGGGTGACAAAGTCCTGGTTGTGGACGATCTGCTGGCAACCGGCGGTACCATTGAAGCGACCGTGAAGCTGATTCGTCGCTTGGGTGGCGAAGTGACCGATGCTGCGTTCATCATCAACCTGTTCGATTTGGGTGGTGAGCAGCGCCTCGAAAAACAGGGCATCACCAGCTACAGCCTGGTGCCATTCCCGGGTCACTAATCCCTCTCCCACAACCTCGCCCATTGGGTGAGGTTGTGTTAGCATTACCTCCCTGTTTATCCACCTTCCAGCGTTGCAGAGCCTGCCCATGAGTTATCAGGTGTTAGCCCGAAAATGGCGACCCCAAACCTTTGCTGACGTTGTCGGCCAGGAACATGTGCTCACCGCCCTTGCGAATGGTTTATCGCTAGGACGCATTCATCACGCCTGGCTCTTCTCCGGCACGCGCGGCGTGGGGAAAACGTCCATCGCCCGCTTGCTGGCGAAAGGTCTCAACTGCGAAACCGGCATCACCGCCACGCCGTGCGGTGTATGTGACAACTGCCGCGAGATCGAGCAGGGGCGGTTTGTCGATCTGATCGAGATCGATGCCGCTTCGCGCACCAAAGTCGAAGATACCCGCGATCTGCTGGATAACGTTCAGTACGCCCCGGCCCGTGGTCGCTTCAAGGTCTATCTGATCGATGAAGTGCACATGCTTTCGCGCCACAGCTTCAATGCGCTGTTAAAGACGCTGGAAGAGCCGCCTGCGCACGTGAAATTCCTGCTGGCGACTACCGATCCGCAAAAGCTGCCGGTAACGATCCTTTCCCGCTGCCTGCAGTTCCACCTGAAGGCGCTGGATGTTACGCAAATCCGCGATCAGCTGGAGCGCATTCTTACTGCCGAACAGGTTGAGCATGAGCCACGTGCCCTGCAACTGCTGGCTCGCGCCGCCGACGGCAGCCTTCGCGATGCGCTGAGTCTGACCGATCAGGCCATTGCCAGCGGTGATGGCAAACTCTCCACCGAGGCGGTCACCTCCATGCTGGGCGCTCTCGACGACGATCAAGCGCTGTCGCTGATCGAAGCGGTGGTTGCGGCGGATGGCGAACGCGTGATGTCGCTGGTGAATGCCTCTGCGGCCCGCGGCGTCGAATGGGAAGCCTTGTTGGTTGAGATGCTGGCGCTGCTGCACCGTATTGCGATGGTTCAGCTTTCACCCGCCGCGCTCGGCAGCGATATGGCTGCTATTGAGCAGCGCATGCGCGAACTGGCCCGTACCGTCCCGCCAGCGGATGTACAGCTCTACTATCAGACGCTGCTGATCGGCCGCAAAGAGCTGCCGTTCGCGCCGGATCGTCGGATGGGCATTGAAATGACGTTACTGCGTGCGCTGGCATTCCACCCGCGCATGCCGCTGCCTGAACCCGAAGTGCCCCAGCAGTCGTTCGCCCCGGTCGCGCCCACGGCGGTACTAACGCCGACGCAGACCGCACCGCAACCCTCGGCTCCGCCTGCGCCACGCCAGGAGGTGCCGCTGTCGGATGCCACCAGTTCGGTGCTGGCTGCCCGTAGCCAGTTGCAACGTGCTCAGGGAGCATCTAAACCAAAAAAGAGTGAACCGGCAGCGCCAGGCAGAGCGCGGCCGGTGAATAACGCCACGCTGGAACGCCTGGCATCGGTTACCGAGCGCGTGCAAAAGCAGCCATCTGCGGCCAATGCTGAGCAAAAAGCGCCGGCGAAGCCAGAGGCTTACCGCTGGAAAGCGACGACCATAACCGAAGAGGTGAAGGTTATGGTCGCGACCCCGAAGGCGCTGAAAAAAGCGCTGGAGCATGAAAAGACACCGGAGCTTTCGGCGAAGCTGGCCGAGGAGTCGCTGGCACGCGATGAATGGGCCGCAGAGGTCAACAAACTGAAGCTGCCCAAGCTGGTGGAGCAGGTGGCCCTCAACGCCTGGCGTGAACAGGAAGAGAATCGCATCTGTCTGCATCTGCGCCCGGGTCAGCGACACCTCAATTCTGCCAGCGCGCAGCAGGTATTGACTGAGGCGCTCAGCACATTACGGGGTGCGCCGGTTGAATTGACCATCGTTGAAGATGATAATCCGGCGGTGCGCACGCCGCTTGAGTGGCGTCAGGCGATTTATGAAGAGAAACTCGCGCAGGCGCGTGAGTCAATTATCGCGGATAATAACATTCAGACTCTGCAGCGCTTCTTTGATGCTGAGCTGGATGAAGAGAGTATTCGCCCCATTTGATCGTGAGTTTGGCTTACGGTTGTCCTGTTTAACGTGAAAGAAGAGAGAAGCCTATGTTTGGTGGTAAAGGCGGTCTGGGTGGTCTGATGAAGCAAGCCCAGCAGATGCAGGAAAAAATGCAGAAGATGCAGGAAGAGATCGCGCAGATGGAAGTCACGGGCGAATCAGGTGCCGGTCTGGTGAAAGTGACCATCAACGGTGCGCATAACTGCCGTCGCGTTGAAATCGACCCAAGCCTGCTCGAAGATGACAAAGATATGCTGGAAGATCTGGTTGCGGCAGCTTTCAACGATGCTGCTCGTCGTATCGACGAAACCCAGAAAGAGAAAATGGCCTCTGTCTCCTCCGGAATGCAGTTGCCGCCAGGCTTTAAGATGCCGTTCTGATGCAAACCAGTCCGCTGCTCACGCAGTTAATGGAAGCCTTGCGCTGCCTGCCGGGTGTAGGCCCGAAGTCAGCGCAGCGCATGGCGTTTACGCTCTTGCAGCGCGATCGTAGCGGCGGGATGCGTCTGGCGCAGGCACTGACCCGCGCCATGTCAGAAATTGGTCACTGTGCAGACTGCCGTACCTTTACCGAGCAGGAGGTGTGCAATATCTGTACGAACTCGCGTCGCCAGGAAAACGGCCAGATTTGCGTGGTGGAGAGTCCTGCGGACATCTACGCCATTGAGCAAACCGGGCAATTCTCTGGTCGCTATTTCGTGCTGATGGGGCATCTGTCGCCGCTTGACGGTATCGGTCCGGGCGATATTGGCCTTGATCGGCTTGAGCAGCGACTTGAGTCTGAGACCATTAAAGAGGTGATCCTCGCCACCAACCCAACGGTGGAGGGGGAAGCCACCGCCAACTATATTGCCGAGCTGTGTGGGCAATATGGCGTTGATGCCAGCCGCATCGCCCACGGCGTGCCGGTGGGCGGCGAGCTGGAAATGGTGGACGGCACCACGCTGTCACACTCCCTGGCCGGACGACACAAGATTATTTTCTGACCAAACGGAGGCGGCGTTCACCGCCTCCGCTTGAAAACTCCCCCCCTTATCCCCATCTCTCACTCAACGTTTTTACCACCCCATTAAATGGCATTGTTGAGGTCGACTTAGATGAAAGGACAAGAAACCCGCGGTTTCCAGTCAGAAGTAAAACAGCTTCTGCACCTGATGATCCATTCCCTGTATTCCAATAAAGAGATCTTCCTGCGCGAGCTGATTTCCAACGCCTCGGATGCGGCGGACAAGCTGCGTTTCCGTGCGCTCTCAAGCCCGGATCTGTATGAAGGTGACGGCGATCTGCGCGTACGCGTCTCGTTTAATAAAGAAAACCGCACCCTGACCATCGCCGATAACGGCATCGGTATGACCCGCGATGAAGTGATCGACCATCTCGGTACCATCGCCAAATCCGGTACCAAAGCGTTCCTCGAGTCCATGGGCTCCGATCAGGCGAAAGACAGCCAGTTGATCGGCCAGTTCGGCGTGGGCTTCTACTCGGCGTTCATCGTGGCGGACAAAGTTACCGTGCGTACCCGTGCGGCAGGCGAAAGCGCTGAAAATGGCGTGTTCTGGGAATCTCAAGGCGAAGGCGAATACACCGTTGCCGATATCACCAAAGCGGATCGCGGGACCGAAATCACCCTGCACCTGCGTGAAGGCGAAGATGACTTCCTGAACGACTGGCGCGTGCGCTCAATCATCGGTAAATATTCCGACCACATTGCGCTGCCGGTTGAGATCGAAAAACAGGAAGAGCAAGACGGTGAAACCGTCGTCTCCTGGGAGAAAATCAACAAGGCGCAGGCGCTGTGGACGCGTAATAAGTCTGAGATCAAAGACGACGAGTACAACGAGTTTTACAAGCACATCGCCCACGACTTTACCGATCCGCTGACCTGGAGCCACAACCGCGTGGAAGGGAAGCAGGAGTACACCAGCCTGCTGTACATCCCGGCGCAGGCACCGTGGGATATGTGGAACCGCGATCACAAGCACGGCCTGAAGCTGTACGTGCAGCGCGTGTTCATTATGGACGACGCCGAGCAGTTCATGCCGAACTACCTGCGCTTCACCCGTGGTCTGATTGACTCCAACGACCTGCCCCTGAACGTCTCCCGTGAGATCCTGCAGGACAGCACCGTGACCCGCAACCTGCGTAACGCGCTGACCAAACGTACGCTGCAGATGCTGGAAAAACTGGCGAAAGACGACGCAGAAAAATATCAGACCTTCTGGAAACAGTTCGGCCTGGTGCTGAAAGAAGGCCCGGCGGAAGATACCGCTAACGTTGAAGCGATCGCTAAACTGCTGCGCTTTGCCTCCACACATAACGACTCCTCCGCGCAGACCGTGTCGCTGGAAGAGTACGTCTCCCGCATGAAGGAAGGGCAGGAGAAGATCTACTACATCACCGCCGACAGCTACGCCGCGGCGAAGAGCAGCCCACACCTGGAACTGCTGCGTAAGAAAGGCATCGAAGTGCTGCTGCTGTCTGACCGCATCGACGAATGGATGATGAACTACTTGACCGAGTTCGACGGTAAATCCTTCCAGTCCGTTGCAAAAGCTGACGAGTCTATCGATAAGCTGGCAGACGAAGTGGATGAAAGCGCGAAAGAAGCCGAGAAAGCGCTGGAGCCGTTCGTTGAGCGTGTGAAAACCTTCCTGGGCGATCGCGTGAAAGAGGTGCGCTTCACCCACCGTCTGACCGATACCCCGGCGATTGTGACCACCGATGCCGATGAAATGGGCACTCAGATGGCGAAACTGTTCGCGGCGGCGGGCCAGGCGATGCCGGAAGTGAAATATATCTTCGAGTTGAATCCGGATCACCCTCTGGTGAAACGCGCGGCGGATACCCAGGACGAAGCACGCTTTGCCGAGTGGGTTGAGCTTCTGCTGGATCAGTCCCTGCTGGCCGAACGCGGCACGCTGGAAGATCCTAACCTGTTCATTAAACGTGTAAATGCGCTTCTGCTGGCGTAATTGACCCTTACCCCTCACCCAGCCCTCTCCCCAAAGGGGAGAGGGTGTTCAATTTCCCTCTCCCCTTTGGGGAGAGGGTTAGGGTGAGGGGAAACCTACTGCACTCCGCCAAATAATCTCCCCCGTTAACCGTTTCAGCCGTCCCGCCTTCCTTGAGCCACATCCGTTCTGATGGTATTGTTTAGCGCTTTTGAAAAATTGAACCAACTTTTGAGGGGATTTTCGCAATGCGTATTATTCTGCTTGGCGCTCCGGGCGCGGGTAAAGGAACTCAGGCTCAGTTCATCATGGAGAAATACGGTATTCCGCAAATCTCTACCGGTGACATGCTGCGTGCCGCTGTTAAATCTGGCTCCGAGCTGGGCAAACAGGCGAAAGACATCATGGACGCAGGCAAGCTGGTCACCGACGAGCTGGTTATCGCCCTGGTGAAAGAGCGCATTGCGCAGGAAGACTGCCGTAACGGTTTCCTGCTGGACGGCTTCCCACGCACCATTCCGCAGGCTGATGCTATGAAAGAAGCGGGCATCAACGTGGACTACGTTCTGGAGTTCGACGTACCGGACGAGCTGATCGTTGACCGTATTGTTGGTCGTCGCGTGCACGCTGCCTCTGGTCGCGTTTACCACATCAAATTCAACCCGCCGAAGGTTGAAGGTAAAGACGATGTGACCGGCGAAGAGCTGACCACCCGTAAAGACGATCAGGAAGAGACCGTGCGTAAACGCCTGGTGGAATATCATCAGATGACCGCGCCGCTGATCGGCTACTACTCTAAAGAAGCGGAAGCGGGTAACACCAAATACGCGAAAGTTGACGGCACCCAGGCCGTTGCTGATGTCCGTGCAGAGCTGGAAAAGATCCTCGGCTAAGTGCACGTTTCTCACCCGGATCTCCGGGTGAGAAACATTCTCATCCCACCTATTACAGCAATGGGTTTCGTTTACCCACATTTCCGCTACAATTGACCCCTATTCAAATGGTTAAGAGGCGTGAATGAGTCAGGCGAAAACAGGCATCCTGCTTGCCAATCTGGGTACCCCAGAAGCCCCCACCCCTGCGGCGGTAAAACGCTACCTGCGTCAGTTTTTAAGCGATACGCGCGTCGTGGATACCCCGAGATTACTCTGGTGGCCGCTGCTGCGCGGTGTCATTCTGCCGATTCGTTCCCCGCGCGTCGCAAAGCTCTATCAATCCGTCTGGATGGAGGAGGGCTCGCCGCTGATGGTCTATAGCCGTCGTCAGGAGAAGGCCCTGGCCGCCCGGTTACCGGATATGCCCGTTGAGCTGGGGATGAGCTACGGCAAACCCTCCCTGAAAAGCGCCGTCGAAGCGCTGCTGGCCCAGGGGGTTGAGCACATTGTGGTACTGGCGCTCTATCCGCAATACTCCTGTTCCACGGTAGCCGCCGTCTGGGATGAGCTGGCGCGCATTCTGGCGACCCGCCGCCGCATTCCGGCCGTGACCTTTATTCGCGACTACGCCGATAATGAACTCTACATCCAGGCGCTCGCCAGCAGCGCGCGCGCGTCGTTTGAAAAGCATGGCGAACCGGACCTGCTGCTGCTCTCCTACCACGGCATTCCCCAGCGTTTTGCCAACGAAGGAGACGACTACCCGCAGCGTTGCCGCGATACCACGCGCGAGCTGGTCTCTGCGCTTGGTCTGCCGCCCGAGAAGGTGATGATGACCTTCCAGTCGCGCTTTGGCCGCGAGCCGTGGCTGACGCCGTACACTGACGAAACCCTCAAAATGCTCGGTGAGAAAGGCGTGAAGCATATTCAGGTGATGTCGCCGGGCTTTGCGGCGGACTGTCTGGAAACGCTTGAGGAAATTGCGGTACAAAACCGCGAATTCTTCCTTGAAGCTGGGGGCACAAAGTACGAGTACATTCCGGCACTTAACGACTCGCCGGAGCACATTGAGATGATGGCCTCGCTGGTGACGAACAGCCGCTGATCGCGCTGAAGGCCGGGTTTGTGCTACCATTCCCGGCCCATAATCCTTGCACAGTTCAGACCATGAAATTTCCCGGTAAACGTAAATCCAAACACTACTTTCCCGTCAACGCCCGCGATCCGCTTTTGCAGCAAATTCAGCCGGAAACCGAGACCAGCGCAGCCTGGGTGGTCGGTATCGATCAGACGCTGGTGGATATCGAAGCCAAAGTGGATGATGCGTTTGTCGCGCGTTACGGTCTGAGCGCCGGCCACTCGCTGGTCATTGAAGATGACGTCGCCGAAGCGCTGTACCAGGAGCTGGTGCGTGAAAACCTCATCACCCACCAGTTTGCCGGGGGCACCATCGGCAACACCATGCACAACTACTCCGTGCTGGCCGACGACCGCTCGGTGCTGTTGGGCGTGATGTGCAGCAACATCGAAATCGGTGGCTACGCCTACCGCTACCTGTGCAACACCTCCAGCCGTACCGACCTGAACTATCTGCAGGGTGTAGATGGGCCGATTGGCCGCTGCTTCACGCTGATTAGCGACTCCGGCGAGCGTACATTCGCCATCAGCCCGGGGCACATGAACAAACTGCGCGCGGAGAGCATCCCGGAGGCGGTGATTGCGGGCGCGTCCGCGCTGGTGCTTACCTCCTATCTGGTGCGCTGCAAGCCCGGCGAACCGATGCCGGAAGCGACCATGAAGGCGATCGAGTACGCCAAAAAATACAACGTGCCGGTCGTCCTGACGCTGGGCACCAAATTTGTTATCGCCGATAACCCAGAGTGGTGGCAGGCGTTTCTGAAAGAGCACGTCTCGATTCTGGCGATGAACGAAGAAGAGGCCGAAGCGCTGACCGGCGAAAGCGATCCGCTGCTGGCGTCGGATAAAGCGCTGGACTGGGTGGATCTGGTGCTCTGTACCGCCGGGCCGGTTGGGCTGTATATGGCGGGCTTTACGGAAGAAGAGAGCAAGCGTAAAACCCAGCATCCGCTGCTGCCGGGGGCGATTGCTGAGTTTAACCAGTACGAATTCAGCCGCGCAATGCGCCACAAAGACTGTGTTAACCCGCTGCGGATTTTCTCCCACATCGCACCATATATGGGCGGACCGGAGAAAATCATGAACACCAACGGCGCGGGCGACGGTGCGCTGGCGGCGCTGCTCCACGACATTACCGCCAATGCCTACCATAAAACCAACGTGCCGAACTCCAGTAAGCACAAGTTCAGCTGGCTGACCTATTCGTCACTAGCGCAGGTGTGTAAGTACGCGAACCGCGTGAGTTATCAGGTGCTGAATCAGCACTCCCCGCGCTTAACGCGTGGCCTGCCGGAACGGGAAGATAGCCTCGAAGAGGCGTACTGGGATCGCTAAAAGCAAAAAGGCAACGTCAGTTGCCTTTTTATATTGGCTCCCTCTCCCTGTGGGAGAGGGACGGGGTGAGGGCATCAGCCCGCCGTTACCGTCTCATTTGCTGGCGGTTTCGTCAGCAGCGTCAGCATCGTATTGGCAATCTCGCGTTCGCCCATCACCACCTGATTGGCACCACGTTCAGTAATGTAATCCACCTCATCGTCATAATGGGCGCGGGCGATAATCTCGATATTCGGGCACTTTTCGCGGGCGGTCGCTACAATCTCTCCCGCTTCATAGCCATTCGGAATAGTCAGCAACAGCCAGCGGGCGCAATCCAGATGGGCCAGATTCATGATCTCTTCGTTGGCCGCATTGCCCAGCACGGCACGTATTCCGCGCTCTCGCAGCTCATCCACGCGGGTGCGTGAGGTCTCAATTACCACCAGCGGTACGCCCTGTGCCATTAATTTCTCACCCAGCAGGCTGCCGACGCGGCCGAAGCCCACCAGCAGCGCGTGGTTGCAGATATCGACCGGGATCTGTTTCTCATCTTCAATGGCCTCTTCCAGCGTCTGCTCATCCAGGGTCTCGGTCTTGTCGAGATACTTCTCCAGCAGGGCAAACAGCACCGGATTCAGCATAATGGAGAGGATCGCCCCCGCCAGCACCAGGTTCTGTCCGGCCTGCGGCAGCAGATTCAGCGCCATCCCCAGACCCGCAAGAATGAAGGCAAACTCACCAATCTGCGCCAGACTGGCGGCGATGGTCAGGGCGGTGCGCGGCGAGTGGCCGAACATACGCACCAGGAAGAAGGCGATAAGCGACTTGCCGAAGATAATGATGGCCAGCGTACCCAGCACTGCCAGCGGCTGATCGATCAGAATGAGCGGATCGAACAACATCCCCACCGAGACAAAGAACAGCACCGCAAAAGCATCACGCAGCGGCAGCGTGTCGTGGGCGGCACGATGGCTCAGCTCGGATTCATTCAGCACCATACCGGCGAAGAACGCTCCCAGCGCGAAGGAGACGTCGAAGAGTTCAACGGCACCGAAGGCAATGCCCAGCGCCAGGGCCAGTACGGAGAGGGTAAACAGTTCGCGTGAACCGGTAGCAGCGCTGCGGGCCATAATCCAGGGGACCAGACGGCGGCCCACCAGCATCATGATAGCGATAAACGCCACTACCTTACCGATGGTGATACTCATATCCAGCGCCAGCGTGGCCAGGCCGACGTTATCTTTCTCGATCATCCCTGCGACGGCTGGCAACAAGACCAGCGTCAACACCATCACTAAATCTTCCACAATGAGCCAGCCGATAGCGATCTGCCCGCGCTGGCTGTCTATTAACTGTCTCTCTTCAAGCGCACGCAGCAGCACTACGGTACTGGCGGTAGAGAGGCAGAGCCCAAAGACGATACCGGTCATCAGCGACCAGCCCAGCAGTGCTGAAAGCGCCATTCCCAAAAGCGTCGCCACCCCTATCTGGGCGATTGCGCCGGGTATGGCGATCGACTTTACCGCCATTAAGTCCTTTAGAGAAAAATGCAGACCCACACCAAACATCAGCAGGATCACGCCCAGTTCTGCCAGTTCAGGCGCAAGTTTAGTATCAGCAACGAAACCCGGAGTAAATGGCCCTGCCAGCACACCCGCTAATAAATAACCGACCAGAGGAGATATACGAAGTTTGTTGGCAATCATGCCAAGAATAAAAGCGAGCACAAGACCACCAACAATGGTGGTGATAAGCGGTGTGGCGTGGTGCATTCCGTCTCCTTTCGTAGCTGTGTTGATCCATTTTTGGTGGTTAACCAAAAAACCTGGTAATAGTTTATGACAAAATTAATGATTATGTTTATGAATAATTGTTGAAATTTGAATAAAAGAGCAATAAGCGTGAAAAAAAGCAGATTCGGACAAATTAACCCGAGGAGAGAGAGGAGAGGCTTGTGCCATAAGGGGAGGAGGCGGCCAAAGTTTGAGTTTGGCCGCGGGTAAATCAGTCTTTTTGCCGGTTATCAGGCAGGAATATGGTCAACATCCCCAGAAGAGGCAGGAAAGCGCATATTTTGTAGACCAAAAAGATACTGGTATGGTCGGCAATCAGCCCCAGAACCGCTGCCCCAAGGCCTCCCATGCCGAAGGCAAAGCCGAAAAAGAGCCCTGAAACCATACCGATACGGCCCGGAAGTAGCTCCTGAGCGTAAACCAGAATGGCGGAAAATGCCGAAGCGAGGATAAAACCAATTATCACCGTTAAAACGCCCGTCCACCAGAGGCTGGCATAGGGTAAAACAAGGGTGAAAGGGGCAACGCCAAGGATAGAGCCCCAAATCACATATTTACGCCCAATCTTGTCGCCCAGTGGCCCGCCAATAAAGGTCCCGGCAGCAACTGCAAACAAGAACGCAAACAGGTGGAACTGGGCGTTCTGCACCGATAAGCCAAATTTTTCCATCAAATAAAAGGTGTAATAGCTGCTAATGCTGGCCATATAGAAGTATTTCGAGAAAATCAGCATTAACAGAATGCTGATGGCCAGGATCACCTTATCCCGGGGCAGCGGATTAACTACAGGTGCCTTAGGTTTGCCCTTGTTGACACGATGTTGAGCAGCATACCAGCGGCTGATTTGCGCCAGGACCACGATGGCCAGCAGCGCTGCCAACACAAACCACGCGACATTCCCTTTACCGTAAGGGGCGATAATTACTGCTGCCAGCAGTGGCCCCAGTGAGCTCCCAAAGTTACCGCCCACCTGGAATAAGGATTGCGCCAGACCGTGACGGCCACCGGAGGCCATCCGCGCCACGCGCGATGACTCAGGATGAAATACGGAAGAGCCCGTACCCACTAGCGCCGCCGCGACCAGCACGGCTTCAAAGCTGCCCGCCATCGCCAGCAGAACCAGCCCGCTTAGGGTAAAGCACATGCCAATCGGTAGCGACCAGGGCATCGGATACTTATCTGTCCAGTAACCCACCACCGGCTGCAACAGCGATGAGGCCAGCTGGAAGGTGAGGGTAATCATGCCTATCTGCACGAAAGTGAGTGAGAATTCGCTCTGCAGCAGCGGATAGATCGCCAGAATCAGCGACTGAATCATATCGTTAAGCAGATGCGAGAGGCTGATGGCACCGAGAATGCCAAAAGAAGTGCGCGCCTTCGATGACGATGGCGGAGCGCCGGAGGCCGGCTGGGTTGTTTCACTGATTGCCATAAATACCACGTCGGATGTTATTAGAAATGCAGGGTGTAATTATTATTCAACTAACATACCTTTCAGCGACATTTGAAGGAAGTCGCAATTCTGAAAACTTATTTGTCTATTCTGATTACTCATTGTAATTTTTGCGTTTGTCTAAAGGTCAGGGAGAGAGAATATGAAGTTTGTGAAGCGAGGCGTCGCGTTGGCGTTGCTGGTGGCCGGGAGCGTGGCAAGCCTGCCTGCCCAGGCATATGAAAAAGATAAAACTTACAAAATCACCATCCTACACACCAACGATCACCACGGTCACTTCTGGCGCAGCGAATACGGCGAATACGGTCTGTCCGCGCAAAAAACGCTGGTCGACGGCATTCGTAAAGAGGTGGCAGCCGAGGGCGGCAGCGTATTACTGCTTTCCGGCGGCGATATCAATACCGGGGTACCGGAGTCAGATTTGCAGGATGCGGAGCCTGATTTCCGTGGCATGAATTTAATCGGCTATGACGCGATGGCCGTGGGTAACCATGAATTCGATAATCCGCTTACGGTATTACGTCAGCAGGAAAAATGGGCCAAATTCCCGTTCCTCTCTGCCAATATTTATCAGAAAAGCACCGGCGAACGTTTATTTAAGCCGTGGGCCATCTTTAAACGTCAGGATATTAAAATCGCGGTGATTGGTCTGACGACAGACGATACGGCGAAAATCGGTAATCCGGAATTCTTTACCGACATCGAATTTCGCAAACCTGCTGAAGAGGCGAAACTGGTCATCCAGGAGTTACAACAGAACGAAAAACCGGATGTCCTGATCGCTACCACCCATATGGGCCATTACGATAATGGTGAACACGGTTCTAATGCGCCGGGCGATGTGGAGATGGCGCGCAGCCTGCCTGCCGGCTCGCTGGCAATGATTGTGGGTGGTCACTCTCAAGATCCGGTGTGCATGGCCTCTGAAAACAAAAAACAGGTTGATTACGTGCCAGGGACGCCGTGCGCTCCCGATCAGCAGAACGGGATCTGGATTGTACAGGCGCATGAGTGGGGCAAATATGTCGGCCGCGCCGATTTTGAATTCCGCAATGGCGAAATGAAGATGGTCCGTTATCAATTGATTCCGGTCAATCTGAAGAAGAAAGTGACCTATGACAACGGTGAGAGTGAGCGTGTGCTCTTCACCCCCGAAATTGCCGAAAACCAGCAGATGCTCTCCATGCTCACCCCTTTCCAGAATAAAGGCAAAGCGCAGCTGGAGGTAAAAATTGGTACGCTCAATGGCCGTCTTGAGGGCGATCGCAGCAAGGTACGCTTTGTGCAGACCAATATGGGGCATCTGATCCTGGCGGCGCAGATGGCGCGCACCAATGCCGATTTTGCGGTGATGAGCGGTGGTGGGGTACGTGACTCTATCGAAGGGGGCGACATCACCTACAAAGATGTGCTGAAGGTACAGCCATTTGGCAACCTGGTGGTCTATGCCGACATGACCGGTAAAGAGGTGACCGAATATCTTACCGCCGTAGCGAAGATGAAACCCGATTCCGGTGCCTATCCTCAATTTGCCAATGTCAGCTTTGTGGCAAAAGAGGGTGTGCTCAACGATCTGAAGATCAAAGGCGAGCCCGTCGATCCGGCAAAAACCTATCGCATGGCAACCCTGAGTTTTAACGCCACCGGCGGCGATGGTTATCCGCGTCTGGATGAGAAACCGGGGTATGTGAATACTGGCTTTATTGATGCTGAAGTGCTGAAGCAATATATCCAGCAGAATTCACCCCTGGATGTGAATAGCTATGAACCGAAAGGTGAAGTGAGCTGGCAGTAACGATTCACAGTACCGGCCTGGCAGCAGGCCGGTACGGCGTTTAATCCCGGCGAGCGATATCTGCAAACTGCGCATCCAGCATTTTCGCCAGATCTGCCGCGGCCAGCTCAATATCCAGGCCGCGTTTGCCACCAGAAATATAGATAGTGTCAAACGTCTGTGCCGGGGCATCAATGACCGTTGGCAGGCGTTTTTTCTGCCCCAGCGGGCTTATCCCCCCCACCAGGTAACCCGTGATACGTTGCGCAACCATCGGGTCAGCCATATCCACTTTCTTCGCCCCCAGCGCCTTTGCCACCTTTTTTAAATCTAACTGCCCGGCCACCGGGGTAACCGCCACCGCCAGGTGCTTCATATCGCCATTAATCGCCACTAATAGCGTCTTATAAACCTGATCGGCATTGAGCCCAAGTTTTTGCACGACTTCATCGCCGAAGTTCGTTTCGTTAGGGTCATGATCGTAGGCGTGGATGCGGAAACAAACCTTGTTTTTTTCGAGTAATTTAACGGCGGGTGTCATAACAATCCTTCTTACCAAAGACAGTGTATGTGCTCAGCATACGTCCGGATGTTGCTTAAAAAATAGCACCATCTTGCGCAATAGTGTTGGCAGTGATGGGCACTTTGAGCGACAATCGAGAGATCCGGAGGCTTCCTCCGGCATAACTAAAATAATGAAATTCCTCTTTGACGGGCCAATAGCGATATTGGCCATTTTTTTAACGCAGCAATGCGGGCAAATTTCCCTCGCCATACAAATGCAGCGCTCCCACGGCCACGACATAACGTCCCGGCGGTAGGGCGTGGAGCTTCTCACACCAGGCCTGGTTTCGGGCGTGCATTAATACGTCGTAGAGCGATTCACTAAAGGTGGCTGGCAGCGCCTGCAGGCTGGCGGCGGGCGGCGCATCCAGCCACCAGCTAATCATCGTCTGTAGCAGCCGGGCGTTGGTGTGCCAGTGGGTCAGCGTATCTTCCAGCAACAGTATTCCGTCATTCGGCAACTGACGCAGCAACGCTATCTGGCTGTCAGCCCCTTCCAGCTCTATCACCGGAATGGCGCGTTCACGCGCCAGATGCAGCAACTGATAATCAATGCCGTAATCGCCCCGAAGCCCCAGACGCTGCGCCTGTGTGGCCTGCAATACCATGGCAATTTGCCACAACGGCTGAGTTTCGAGCATCGACAGCGGTAAGCTCAGCTCGCTGGCCAGCCGTTCCAGCTCGGTGAGCTGTTCAGGGCTGAGGCGTTCCGCCAGAGGAGGGGGGATCGCCAGATCGGCGAAGGGTGAGTCGTTGCCCGAAATATCGGCTTCAACGATTAACGCATCGGCTTTTTGCACCAGGCGGATCAGTCCGGCAGGTAGCGGCGACATATCTTGCGTGCCCATATGAATACTGCCTACCAGGTGCAGATGTTGCCCGCCGGGCAGTACGATATCCAGCCCCGGCCAGGGATAACGGCGTGGGAAGTGCGCGCTCAATGCAGATTTTATACGGCTAAACAGACTCATACGCGCTCCCTGTAGCGAAAGGTTCATGCTAGCGCGCAGCAGGGAAAGGTGCAAATTTTAGCCCCTCCCGGCAGGCGGGAAGGGCTGTTACGTCAGGCTTTAGGTTTGAAGCGCAGCAAACGGTTCGCGTTACTCACCACGGTAATGGAAGAGAGCGCCATTGCCGCTCCGGCCACGACCGGATTAAGCAGAGTCCCGGTTAGCGGCCATAAAATCCCCGCCGCAATTGGTATGCCCAGCGCGTTATAGACGAAGGCCCCCATCAGGTTTTGCTTCATGTTGCGCAACGTCGCCTTTGCAATGGCCAGCGCGTCCGCTACGCCCGTCAGGCTATGACGCATCAGGGTGATGGCGGCGGTTTCAATTGCTACATCGCTACCGCTGCCCATGGCAATCCCCACCTCTGCCTGGGCCAGCGCCGGGGCATCGTTAATGCCATCGCCCACCATGGCCACCTGGCGCCCCTGGCGCTGCAGATTTTTAATGGCGTCGGCTTTGCCATCCGGCAGCACCCCGGCAATAACTTCATCAATACCCGCCTCTTTTGCAATGGCTGCCGCGGTGGTGGGATTGTCACCGGTCAGCATCACCAGCCGATACCCGGCGCGGTGGAGTCTTTGCAGTGCCTCTACGCTATCCTGGCGCAGCGGATCGCGAATGGCGAACAGCGCAGCCACTTTACCCTCCACGGCCAGCAGCACCGGCGTAGCCCCTTGTGATGCCTGCGCGTTCAGCTCATCGGCCATCGCGGCGGTATCAATGCCGTTCTCATTCAACAGCGCTTCGTTCCCCAGCAGCAGGGGACGCTGGTCTGCTTCGCCGCTAACGCCCAGGCCGCGCAGGGTGCGGAAATTGACCACCTGCGGCAAGTTCGCCTCTCCGGCTTTTTCGATGATGGCGCGGGCCAGCGGATGGCTTGAGCCCTGCTCCAGCGCAGCGGCGAGGCGCAGCGCATCATCGGCCTCAATGCCTATCGTCTTGACGGCAACCACCTGCGGTTTGCCTTCTGTCAGGGTGCCGGTTTTATCAAAGACCAGCGTATCCAAAGTACTGGCGCGTTGCAGAGCATCGGCATCGCGCACCAGCACACCAAATTCCGCGGCACGGCCTACGCCTGAGATAATCGACATGGGCGTTGCCAGCCCCAGGGCGCACGGACAGGCGATAATCAGCACCGTGGTGGCGATCACCAGGGTGTAAACAATCTGCGGTGCCGGGCCAAAGAGATACCAGATCCCAGCGCTGAACAGCGCAATCAGTACGACCACGGGGACAAAAATGGCGGAGATGCGATCGGCCAGCTGACCGATTTCAGGCTTGCTGCTTTGTGCCTGGCGCACCATACGGATAATCCGCGACAGTGTGGTATGGCTTCCCACCGCGCTGGCACGGAACAGCACGCTGCCGTCCTGTGCCAGGGTGCCGGCGTGCACGTTTTCACCGCCGCTCTTTTGCTGCGGGACAGGCTCACCGGTCAGCATCGCTTCATCGAACCAGGCTTCACCTTCGGTGATCTCCCCATCGACCGGAACGCGGTCGCCGGTGGTCAGACGCAGAATCATGCCAGGCTGGACATCCGCCAGTGAGAGGCTCTTTTCACCCTCTTCCGTGATGACACGTGCGGTAGGGGGCGTCAGATCCAGTAACCGCTCCAGCGCTTTCGAGGAGCGCTGACGCGCGCGCGCCTCCAGCATATGGCCAAGATTGATCAAACCAATGATCATCGCGCTGGCTTCGTAATAAAGATGGCGGGCTTCCATCGGGAACCACTGAGGCCAGAGGTTGACGCTCATGGAGTAGAGCCATGCCGCGCCCGTACCCAGCGCCACCAGCGTATCCATGGTAGCGGTGCGGTTCTTCAGGCTCTTCCAGGCGCTGGTATAGAAGTGGCCCCCGGCAAAGACCATCACCCCCAGGGTAAGCAGGCCAATGGCCAGCCACAGACTGCGGTTTTCGGCGGTGACCATCATGTTGTCGCCGAGCATCCCCCAGCCCATGACCGGGATCCCCACCAGCAGCGCGACTATCGCCTGCCAGCGGAAGCGTTTCATGGTGGCAACGGCGGTCTCTTGCTGGCGGGCGCGGCGTTCGGCATCGTCTTCAATCGCCTCCGCGCCGTAGCCTGCTTTTTCGACAGCCTGCACTAAATCAGCGGCGGAGGCGTTGCCCATCACAAGGGCAGTGCGCTCCGCCAGGTTGACCCGTGCCTGTACTACCCCCGGCACCGTTTGCAGTGCACTCTGTACCCGGGATACGCAGCTGGCGCAGCTCATGCCGTTGATCAACAGCTGCTGGCTGTCGTCAATGTCATCGGCTGCCGGAAGCTCAGAGGGGGCCGCTGTCAGTGCTTCCGACGGGATTGATGACGCTGTCAGCGGATCAGCCTTTGGGTGGCTTAACTCCGCCCCGTAGCCGGCTTGTTTGATGGTATCGATCAGGGCTTCCGCGCTGGCGCTGCCGGTGACGGCGGCGTGATCGATAGTGACGTCCGCCGTTTCCACGTCGGCGCGTTGCTCCAGACTCTCTTTAACGCGTTTGACACAGTGGCCGCAGGAGAGGCCGTCCAGTGTCAGGTCGATGGTGTGAGACATAGTAAACTCCTTTATAATGACCCGGTCAGATAATAACCGTCATACTGTTCTCTGCTAACTATTATGAAGGTTAAACCTTCCATCAAGGGGAAGGTCAAGGGGGAAAGGTGAATATCAGTGATGTGGCAAAAAAAACCGGTTTAACCAGCAAAGCGATTCGCTTTTATGAAGAGAAGGGGCTGGTGACACCGCCGCTGCGCAGTGAAAATGGTTACCGCAGTTATACGCAAAAACATCTCGATGAGCTTACGCTGCTGCGCCAGGCCCGGCAGGTGGGATTTAACCTGGAGGAGTGCGGCAATCTGGTGATGCTGTTTAACGATCCCGAGCGACACAGCGCGGATGTGAAACGCAGAACCCTGGAGAAGGTGGCGGAAATAGAACGCCATATTGTCGAACTGCAGGCGATGCGGACGCAGCTGCTGGCGCTGGCCGAAGCCTGCCCGGGTGATGACAGCGCCGATTGTCCGATCATCGACAATCTTTCCGGCTGCTGCCATCGTAAGTCGGGGGCTTAACAGGATCTCACACGCAGGGTGATTCCTTCGACCGCCACCACCTCAACCCGGGTTCCTGCCTGGAGGTCCTCGTCGGCCAGCACTGGCCAGGAGCTGTCGCCAACCCGCATATGGCCGCGCCCGTTTACCAGGGCGGTCTCGAGGGTAAAGCGTTTACCCACCAGCTGTTGACCACGCTGATTGAGCGTTGCATCGGCCGGTTTTTGTTCCCGCACCTGACGCGACAGCCAGCGCCACCACAGCCAGGCAGCCAGCAGGGTCAGCGCCGCGAACAGGATGCCCTGCCACTCCCAGCCGAACGGCATAAGCCACACCGCCAGTCCGGTGACCACTGCCGCCACGCCGCTCCAGAGCAAATACCCGTTGCCGCCAAGCATCTCGGCCGCCAGAAGCAGGCCGCCGAGGCTGAGCCAAAAAACATGCGGATGGGCGAGGATCAGCGCGATCATGATTTGCGCTCGTTACCGCTCTCTTTAATGAGCTCGGCAATACCGCCAATCGAGCCCATCAGGCTGCTGGCATCCAGAGGCATCATCACCACTTTGCTGTTGTTCGCGGCACCGATGTTCTGCAGCGCCTCAGTGTATTTTTGCGCTACAAAGTAGTTAATCGCCTGAATATCCCCGGCGGCAATCGCCTCAGAGACCATCTGCGTTGCCCGGGCTTCTGCTTCTGCGGAACGTTCGCGCGCTTCAGCTTGTAAGAAGGCAGACTGACGTTCCCCCTCGGCTTTCAGGATTTGCGACTGCTTCTCCCCCTCGGCCTTAAGGATTTCAGCCTGACGCACCCCTTCGGCCTCAAGAATATAGGCGCGCTTGGTTCGCTCGGCTTTCATCTGCGCGTTCATGGAGGAGATCAGTTCTGCCGGCGGGCGTACGTCGCGAATTTCGATACGCGTAACCTTAATGCCCCAGGGGTTCGTGGCTTCATCCACAATATGCAGCAGGCGAGTATTGATGCTGTCGCGCTGGGAGAGCATCTCATCCAGCTCCATCGACCCCAGCACGGTACGAATATTGGTCATGGTTAAATTGATGATCGCCAGCTCCAGGTTGCTGACCTCATAGGCCGCCTTCGGCGCGTCAATCACCTGAATAAAGCAGACGGCGTCAATGGTGACGTTGGCGTTATCCCGGGAGATGACCTCCTGAGAGGGGATATCAAGAACTTGTTCCATCATGTTGATCTTGCGGCCAATTCTGTCCATAAACGGAACAATAAGACTCAGGCCGGGCTGCAACGTCGTGGTGTAACGCCCAAAACGTTCGACGGTCCACTGATAGCCCTGAGGGACGATTTTGACCCCGGCGCCGACAACGACCAGCACCACAAAGATCAAGACGGGTATAACGATAAGCATAAAGAAACCTCCTGTTTTGCCTTCCATGTTTCGAGAACAACTGTTCGTTTGTTGCTCATGAGTATATCGGCTATCACAGGAGAATTCGCCCTGAAAGCGAGGGCAAAGCAAGATTCAGATATAAAAAAGCCCCGCTAACGGCGCGGGGCGACAGGAAGGAGATGCGGATCAGTACAGCAGCGCATACAACTGACGACGATATTTCGACGCCAGCGCATCACCGGTACCCAGCGCAGCCAGGATCTCCTGGAACATCTTGCGCGCCTGGCCGTCAGCGGCAGCCAGATCCGTTTTCAGGTGACCAAACAGCAGCTCCAGCGCCTCTTCATTGCGGCCAACCTGATGCAGTTGCAGCGCCAGCTGGCTGGCCAGTGCGGCATCGTTAGGGTTATCGGCGACTTGCTGTTGCAGCTGCTGAATTTCTGGGGTGTCTGCCGCCTGCTTCAGCAGGTCAATCTGGGCGACCAGCCCCTGATAGCGGGTATCTTGATCCTGCATCGGCACGGTTTTCAGCACCGCTTCGGCATCGTCCGGGCGGTTCAGCACCAGCTGGGTTTCAGCCAGCAACAGGCCAATCTGGCTATCCTGGTTCGACAACTGCCACGCCTCTTTTAGCAGCGGCAGCGCCTCGTTGTGCTTCCCTTCCTGAATCAGCGCCAGCGCCTCTTGCGCCTTTAACTCATCTTCGCGAGGCAGTACTTTTTCCAGCAGGGCGCGGATGGCCTCTTCCGGCTGTGGGCCCTGGAAACCATCGACGGGCTGGCCATTCTGGAACAGGTACACCGTAGGAATGGCGCGCAGGCCAAACTGGGAGGCGACCATCTGTTCGGCGTCGCAATCCACCTTCGCCAGAATAAACTGGCCGTTATACTGGGCGGCCAGTTTTTCGAGCACCGGGGTGAGTTCCAGGCAGTGCTGGCTACGCTCAGACCAGAAGTAGAACAGCACGGGCTTCGCCATCGACTGTTCAAGGGTCTGATGCAGGTTCGCTTCGGTAATGTTAACGATATTCTGAACTGACATGCGGCCTTCTCTTTTATGCGTTTTTATTTACATGGGGGCGGGGCGGTTAGCTTCAACTCAGCCCTGTAAAAATTTGTCCATTATCCGGCCAGGCAACAGCCGTTTCAGCAGGATAACGGCATGGGTCACCAGCGTGACCGGATAGCGCATCTTTGGACGATTGCTCTCAAAAGCATGGCGCACTTTGGCGACAACCGCCTCCGGACCGAGGGTAAAACGTGCGGCGATGCCGGGATTTTCCACCGGATTATCCGACTGGGTCTGATTCACATTTTCGGTAAAGCGGGTGCGGATTGGGCCTGGCTCAATCAGGCTCACTTTGATACCGCTGTGACGCAGCTCCATGCGCAGCGCATCAGACCAGGCTTCAAGGGCGTATTTACTGGCAGCATAGGCGCCACGGCCCGGCGTTGAAATAAGTCCCATGACCGACGAGGTCATCACAATGCGTCCCTCTCCGTGAGGGAGCATGGCGGGCAGCAATTTCATGGTTAACTGATGCGCGCCGAAAAAGTTGGCAGAAAACTGCTGCTCGAGTTGCTCGCGAGAGATGGTCTGCAGCGCGCCATAGAGGCCAAATCCGGCATTATTGAACAAGCCGTATAGCTTGCCGTTGGTCAGGGCAATCACCTCTTCGGCCGCGTGGTCGATACTTTCCGGGCTGTCCAGATCCAGCAGCACGCCGGTAAGCCCTTTGCCGTTCATCCGTTCGACATCTTCCGGTTTTCGACAGGCGGCTAACACCCAAAACCCCTGGCGCTTCAACTCAAGGGCGCTCTCAAGACCAATTCCGCTGGAACATCCTGTAATTAAGACCGATTTTTGCATAACTTTACCTGTCAGGATCTCCGCTGAATTACGAGTCATGTTTAACTAAAGGAGCCAGCCGTGTTGCCATCCAGTCGGCAATAAACGGCTGAGCATCGCGATTAGGATGGATACCATCGTCCTGCATCCATTGTGGTTTCAGATAAACCTCTTCCATGAAAAAGGGCAGGAGAGGAATATCAAACTCTTTGGCAAGACGAGGATAGATCGCGCTGAAGGACTCATTATAGCGACGTCCATAGTTTGCGGGCAGGCGAATTTGCATTAACAGCGGCTGCGCGTTGGCGGCGCGGATATCCTGCAAAATTTTACGCAGCGTCTGCTCGGTTTGCTGCGGCTGAAAACCGCGCAGGCCGTCGTTGCCGCCCAGTTCCACCAGTACCCAGCGCGGCTGATGTTGTTTCAGCAGAGCGGGCAGTCGGGCAAGCCCCTGCTGCGAGGTATCGCCGCTGATACTGCCGTTGATCACCGAAGTTTGCGTCTGCCATTTATCATTAAGAAGCGCGGGCCAGGCGGCATTCGCCGCCATCCGGTAGCCCGCGCTCAGGCTGTCGCCCAAAATTAATAACGTGTCCGCCGCCGCGGCGCGGAATGTCATCAGAATCAGAAACAGGAAGGGCAAATGCCAGCGGAAAACATTGTTGAAGTTCATCATCTTAAGAAGTCCGTGGGTCAGGGTGAGCACGAGCTTTCCATCCTTACCGGAGTTGAACTCATTGTCAAACGCGCGCAGAGCATCGCGCTGATTGGCGAATCCGGTTCCGGTAAATCCACGCTGCTGGCGATCCTCGCCGGGCTGGATGATGGCAGCAGCGGTGAGGTGAAGCTGGTGGGCCAGCCGCTGCACAGCATGGATGAAGAGGCGCGTGCAGCGCTGCGGGCAAAACATATTGGCTTTGTCTTTCAGTCATTTATGTTGATCCCGACGCTTAATGCACTGGAAAACGTCGAACTGCCAGGGTTGCTGCGCGGCGAGAACAGCAGCCAGAGCCGGCGTAGCGCCAAAGCCTTACTGGAACAGCTGGGTTTGGGCAAGCGCCTTGATCACCTCCCGGCGCAGCTCTCCGGCGGCGAGCAGCAGCGCGTGGCGCTGGCCCGCGCCTTTAACGGTCGTCCGGAGGTGCTCTTTGCCGATGAACCCACCGGCAACCTCGATCGCCAGACCGGTGATAAAATTGCCGATCTGCTCTTCTCCCTGAACCGTGAGCACGGTACCACGCTGATTCTGGTGACCCATGATCCTCAACTGGCGGCCCGCTGCGATCGCCGTCTGCGTCTGGTGAATGGCGTACTGCAGGAGGAAGCATGATTGCCCGCTGGTTCTGGCGCGAATGGCGCTCCCCCTCGCTACTGATAGTCTGGATGGCGCTAAGCTTAGCGGTGGCCTGCGTACTGGCGCTGGGGAGCGTCAGCGATCGCATGGAGAAAGGCCTGAGCCAGCAAAGCCGCGAATTTATGGCGGGGGATCGGGCGTTGCGCAGCTCGCGCGAGGTACCGCAGGCCTGGCTTGATGAAGCCCGCCGGCAGGGGTTGAAAGTGAGCGAACAGCTCAGCTTCCAGACCATGACCTTTGCCGCCGATACCCCGCAGCTTGCCAGCGTCAAAGCCGTTGACGATCGCTACCCGATGTACGGTGAGCTACAGACGCAGCCACCGGGGATGAAGCCCGCCGCCGGGACGGTGCTGCTGGCACCGCGTTTGATGGCGCTGCTAAACCTGAAAGCGGGCGATAGCATTGATGTGGGTGATGCCACTCTCCGGATTGCAGGTGAAGTGGTGCAGGAGCCCGACTCCGGGTTTAACCCCTTTCAGATGGCTCCACGCCTGTTGATGAACACGGCCGACGTGGAAAAAACCGGCGCCGTGCAGCCCGGCAGCCGCGTCACCTGGCGCTATAAATTTGCCGGTACCCCGGCTCAACTCGAGTCCTATGAGAAATGGCTCCTGCCACAGCTCAAGCCCGAACATCGCTGGTATGGGCTAGAGCAGGATGAGGGGGCGCTGGGCAAATCGCTGGAGCGCTCTCAACAATTCCTGCTGCTCTCGGCGCTGTTAACCCTGCTGCTGGCGGTGGCGGCGGTGGCGGTAGCGATGAGCCACTACTGCCGCAGCCGCTACGATCTGGTGGCAATCCTCAAAACCCTCGGCGCGGGTCGGGCGCAACTGCGTAAACTGATTGTCGGTCAGTGGCTGATGGTATTGGCTTTGTCAGCCCTCACCGGCGGTGTTATGGGGCTGCTGTTCGAAAAAGTGCTGATGGTGCTGCTCAAACCGGTGCTACCTGCAGCGCTGCCGCCAGCCAGCCTCTGGCCATGGCTTTGGGCGATGGGAGCGATGGGGGTGATCTCGCTGCTGGTGGGGCTGCGTCCCTACCGGCTGTTGTTGGCCACCCAGCCGCTGCGGGTACTGCGCCGTGATGCGGTGGCGCGCGTCTGGCCGTTGAAAATCTATCTGCCAGTGATGACGGCAGTGGTCGTGGCGCTGCTCGCCTGGCTGATGGGCGGGAGTATGCTGCTGTGGGCGGTGCTGGCGGGGGCAGTTGTGCTGGCCTTGCTCTGTGGTCTGTTGGGCTGGATGCTGCTGAGCGTGCTGAAAGGGTTAACCGTTAAATCTCTGCCGGTGCGTCTGGCCATCAATCGCCTGCTGCGTCAGCCCTGGTCAACGCTCAGTCAGCTTTCCGCGTTTTCGCTCTCGTTTATGCTGCTGGCGCTGCTGTTGGTGCTGCGCGGCGATCTGCTGGATCGCTGGCAACAGCAACTTCCACCTGAGAGTCCGAACTATTTCCTGATCAACATTGCGCCGGAACAGATCACGCCCCTGAAGGCGTTTCTCTCAGAGCACCAGATTGTCCCGGACTCCTTCTACCCCATTGTGCGGGCGCGTCTGACGCAAATCGACGGCAAGGCGACCGAAGGTAACCAGGACGAAGCGCTCAACCGCGAACTGAACCTTACCTGGCAGGAGAAACGTCCGGATCACAACCCGATCACGGCGGGAAGCTGGCCGCCTGGGGCCGGTGAAGTGTCGATGGAAGAGGGGCTGGCGAAACGTCTGAACGTCAAGCTCGGGGATACGGTGACCTTTACCGGCGATACGCAGGATTTCAGTGCGAAAGTAACCAGCCTGCGTAAAGTGGACTGGGAGAGCCTGCGGCCTAACTTCTTCTTTATCTTCCCGCCCGGAGCGCTGGACGGACAGCCGCAAAGCTGGCTGACCAGCTTCCGCTGGGAAAACGGCAATGGCATGCTCACGCAGCTCAACCGGGAATTCCCCACTATCAGTCTGCTGGATATCGGCGCGATCCTGAAACAGGTCGGGCAGGTGCTGGAGCAGGTAAGCCGCGCGCTGGAAGTGATGGTGGTGCTGGTCACTATCTGCGGGCTGTTGCTGCTGCTGGCTCAGGTGCAGGTGGGCATGCGCCAGCGTCATCAGGAACTGGTGGTCTACCGCACTTTGGGTGCCGGCAAATCACTGCTGCGCACCACGCTGTGGTGTGAGTTTGCGCTGCTGGGGATGGTCTCCGGGCTGGTGGCCGCCATTGGTGCCGAAACGGCGCTGGCACTATTGCAGACCCGGGTCTTTGACTTCCCGTGGGAGCCGGACTGGCGCCTGTGGATCACGCTGCCTGTCTGCGGTGCGGTTCTCCTCTCGCTTTGCGGCGGCTGGCTGGGAGCGCGCTTGCTGAAAGGCAAAGCGTTATTCCGTCAGTTTGTCGGTTAATTCCCCTTCGTGAACATCACGTACCGGTTGATATGCCGGTACGTGCCTCTTTAGTAGCACACAAAGATAACTCCTTGATAGTTAGCAGCACAAAACATTAAAAACCGGACAACACGGCGCGATAAATCCCGGTTAATATTCGCCTGCTAAATAAATAGCAGAGTGTCTATCAAGGAATAATAATGTCTAAAAATAAAACAGCGCTGGCAGTGGCCATCGGCGCGGCAGTGGCATTGACGTCTTTCGCATCCCAGGCAGAGATTACCGTTCTGAAGCAAGATCCGCAGGCGGGTAATCCGCTGAGCCGTTTAAACTTCACCGTAGGCGGCAGTATCCGCCCGCAATTCCAGAACATGACCGGCGATGACGGTAAAAACGGCTACAAGCGTAACGGCTTTGATGGCGGTACCCGTTTCCGTTTCGCGGCAGATTACTACCTGTTTGATGACATCAGTTGGGTGAGCTACTACGAGTTGGGCGTGAATATTCCGGCTCAGTTTAACTGGGATAACCACTATGCTGACGGCGCGCACGATACTTCGCGTCGTATGCTCTATACCGGTCTGAAGAGCGACACCTGGGGCACCCTGACCTTCGGTCAGCAGAACAGTGTTTACTACGATGTGGTGGGCGCGAAAACCGATATCTGGGATTACGACATGATCGGCCAGGCATCGGGCAACGGTATTAACGGTGATTACGATGGCTCTTACCGTTCACGCAAAATGCTGAAATATAAGAAAACCATCGGCGATGCCAATATTTATGCCTCTTACCTGTTTGCGGATAGCACCTATCTGGCGAACGACGGCATGCGTTATAAGCGTAAAGGCGGCGGCTCGCTGGGCGTGGATTACAACCTGACCACCGACCTCACCTGGGGTGCGGCATGGAACTACACCCGCGCAGAAATGCGTAACCCGGGCAACGGCGACAGCAAAGCCTACGATCAGAACATCCTGGGTACGGCGCTGAGCTGGACGCCAGAACAGTGGACCTTCTCCCTGGGCGGCGGCTGGTATCAGAACTTCATGACCACCAAGAAAACCGACGTGAACCACTACTTCGCGGGTGATGCCTGGGGTATTGAGTACTTTGCCGGTTATAAATTCCCGATCGGTCAGTATGCGGTGAAATCCATCCAGCCTTACTTCATGGGCGATCGTATCGAGTACATGAATGGTCGCAACTACCAGCGCATCGACAACGGCGTGGGGATTAGCTTCCAGCTGGATTACGGTTTCCGCGTGGATTACGAGCACGTGTTCACCTCCAGCACCGACGACCTGGGCGACATGAACCTGGTACGTCTGCGTTACGACTTCTAAGTTGTGTGCCCCGGTGGCCTGGCCACCGGGGTAGCAGCGAGGCACTGTCGCGGCTGGGGGAGATTGTGTAAGTATTCGGTGGCTGGCAAAACGCGCCGACAACTACGATCGCCGCTAAATCAAGCCGCCAGCCAGGCGGCCACGTCGTGCCAGGTGCCCCGAAAGACCACGTTGTCAGCCTTCTTTTCAAGCTGATAGCGGTACATAGGGTCGTAATAGTCATTGAGCAGCGGCGCAAGCCAGGCGTCGTGGGCCTCCGTGCCGCCGGTGCGCTGCTGCGCAATGAGCGCGCTTTCCAGTAGGGCCGTGAGTTCAGCAAAGCGCTGTAAACCCAGGCGACGGCGGATAGCGTACAGACCCTGGTGCAGATAGTCACTGTACTCCTGCCAGCCGCGCACTTCCCCGTATGCGCCGAGAAATGCCTGCCACATCTGGACAAAATACTCCTCGCGCAGGCGATCCAGACGAACATCAAAGGGATCTTCTACGATTGCAATGGGAGCGTTAGTCATGCGCTCACGCAGGCTTTCAGGCAGATGATTTGAACCAATCATCCGCCCCTCATCCTCCAGCACCCAGCGCGGTGCGGCCTTTTGCAGTAACGCAACGGCAAGAGCGTTTTCAAAGCTCGCCTGTGAAAGCTGCGGCCTGAGCGTACGGCCAAAAGAGGAGCCGCGGTGGCGCGCCAGCCCTTCCAGGTCGATCCCGTCAGGATGCTGTTTCACCAGTAGCGTTTTGCCGCTGCCCGTACAGCCGCCCACCAGCACCAGCGGTTTTTTAACCTGCTCGTCGGTAGCCTGTATCGCGGCCTGACGCAGCGCTTTGTAGCCCCCGGTAATCAGCGGATACTCCACGCCCGTCTCTTTTAGCCATGCCTGCGCAATGTGTGAACGCTGCCCACCACGAGCGCAGCAGAGGTAGCCCTCAGAATGGGCCAGACAGGCGTCGCGCCAGGCGTGAATACGCGCTTCACGGGTTACGCCACTGACCAGCCGATGGCCCAGCGCCAGTGCGGCGTCGGCGCCCTGACGTTTATAGCAGGTGCCCACCGCGGCGCGCTCATCATCATTCATCAAGGGCAGATTCAGGGCAGTAGGCATACTGCCCTGGGCAAATTCGACAGGGGCGCGTACGTCAAGCAGGGGCGTTCCGGCAGCCAGAATGGCGCGGTAATCCGTTCCATTGTTCATGATCATTCCAGGAGAAGCGAAAGCAATGGGCGGGATTGTACGCCGGGGAGGGGGAAGGTCAACTCCCCGGCGGAAGGGATTACTGCAGCTTTGCCTGCGCCCAGGCGATACCGCTGGCGTACTCTGCCGGCAGCAGCGGAACCAGGGCTTCAAGCGTGGCGCTCAGGCGGCCCGTATCGGTATCGTTCAGGTTGAGGTGACCCACCTTACGACCCGGACGCACCTCTTTGTCGTACCAGTGCAGATGCACCAGCGGCAGTTTCAGCCAGTCATCGTTGAGATCGGTGCCGATCAGGTTGATCATCACCGACGGGCTATTGACCACCGGCTGCGGCAACGGCAGGCCGGTAATGGCGCGCAGGTGCAACTCAAACTGGCTGATGGAGGCGCCGTTTTGCGTCCAGTGGCCGCTGTTGTGGACGCGGGGCGCCAGCTCGTTGATCAGCAGGCCGCCAGGGGTGACAAAACACTCCATCGCCATCACACCCACGTAGCCCAGCTCCTGCATAATGGCGCTGAGCATGCTCTCTGCCTGCGTTTGCTGTTCGGCATTGGCCAGCGGGAAAGCGACGCTGGTACGCAGGATGCCGTCCTGATGCAGGTTGTGGGTCAGCGGATAAAAGACGGTGCTGCCATCATGAGCCCGGGCGCCCACCAGCGAGACTTCGCCGCTGAAGTTGATACCCTGTTCAACGATGCACTCACCGTAGCAGTCGTCCGGAAGTTCGGCGGTTTCGTGTGCGCGTAAACGCCACTGGCCGCGTCCGTCGTAACCACCGACGCGGCGCTTAACAATCGCCAGTTCGCCAAGGGTCGCAAAGATGGCGGGCCATTCGCCTTTATCGGCCAGCAACTGCCACGGCGCGGTGGCGAGGTGCAGCTTGTCGAACAGCTGTTTCTGGGTAAAACGATCGGCAATGATGGGGAAGACATCACGGTTTACAAAGGCGTTATGGCGCGCCAGTTCGCGAGTCAACGCGGTCTCTGGCCAGCGTTCGATTTCGGCAGTAATTACGCTCTGCTGAAAGGGAACCGCTTCGGGTTCCGCATCCAGACCAACCGGCCAGACGGCAATCCCCAGCGGTTCACCGGCCTGGCGCAGCATGCGGCCTAGCTGACCGTTACCCAGGACGCAAACCTGCTTCATGCCGCACCCCGCGGATCCGGGTTTTCCAGCACCTCGTCTGTCTGGGCTTTACGCCAGGCATCCAGACGCTGGTGAAGGTCTTTATCATGGGTCGCCAGGATTTGCGCCGCCAGTAGCGCAGCGTTAGCCGCGCCAGCTTTACCAATCGCCAGGGTGCCGACAGGAATACCGCGCGGCATTTGCACAATAGAGTAGAGGCTATCGACGCCGCTCAGCGCCGCGCTCTGTACCGGTACGCCAAGCACCGGCACCAGCGTTTTGGCGGCAATCATACCCGGCAGGTGTGCTGCACCGCCCGCACCGGCAATAATCACCTGATAGCCGTTCTCTTCTGCACTTTCGGCGAAGCTAAACAGTTTATCGGGGGTGCGGTGTGCGGAGACCACTTCTACGTGGTGAGGAACATTCAGGATGTCAAAGATGTCGGCGGCGAACTGCATGGTAGCCCAGTCGCTTTTGGACCCCATCACGATGGCGACACGCGCCGGATTATTGCGGGAAGACATGCGTCTTAAAACTCCTGTGGTGCGGAACACTCTGCTTTCGAGGGCATAGAGAATAGCACGGAATACAGGCAAGGAAAACGGTTGCGCGGCTAAAACTTCCCCGTTTATTGCGGGGAAGCAGCAACAAAAAGACCGCCTTTTGGCGGTCTTTTTAGTCATAAATTCAGGCTCATTTACAGCAGAGTACCTGCGGTCAGGCTCTCTTCATCGAAGGCGTGGCTGACATTGATATGATTCTCATGAATCACCGTGTCCATATTGGAACCCGCCTCCGGCATGGAGAAGTGGTTTTCTGCAGCCATAGCGCCAGATGACAGTGAAGCAGCCAGCAGCAGGGCGCTGACGAGGGTCATTTTTTTCATGTTCTGTTCCTTGCTCATCATATTGTCGCTGTCGCTGGGCATCTCTCTGGCGGCACGGCAATCAGGTTAATTATTTGGTCAGTTCTGCGGTCATGTGCACGCGGTTGTCGAACTGAGCGCTGGTGATTTTATAAGAGGCACCTTCGCGGGCGGCCTGAGCGGCGATTTTGGCTTCTGCACGGTCAATCGTGGAGGCGGTAGTGCTCACGCTCTGCGCAAAAGAACCGAAAGAGAACAGTGAAAGAGCGGCAACTGCAACGAAAGTTTTGATGGATTTCATGGTCGTGATCCTTAAGCTGTTTTGTTTGGGATAGGGCGTTGTTGCCCTGATGTGAATAATGATAGGCCGACCAGAGTGTGATTAACATCAAAACAATTTGCGCGTGCAATTCAAAATATTTGAATGATTTTTAGGCGGGGATTTTAGAACGGAAACGCGATGAGTTCGACGCCGTCCGGGGTTACTTTGACCATCGAGCCTTCCGTATGCCAGGCACCTAATACTACACGGTGGGCTGGCTCGCCGTGGACCATAAGGTTATGCACGTCAGGACGATGGGTATGGCCGTGAATCAGCCAGTGAACCTGGTGCTTTTCCATCACGCGGACAACTGCCTGGGGGTTCACA
The DNA here is from genome assembly GCF_017348915.1 of Leclercia pneumoniae. NCBI lineage: Bacteria > Pseudomonadati > Pseudomonadota > Gammaproteobacteria > Enterobacterales > Enterobacteriaceae > Leclercia > Leclercia pneumoniae. The sequence goes on from NZ_CP071383.1 coordinate 1,059,169, forward strand.
TCCATGATGGTCATGGATTTGCTGCTGTTAGCGGCTTTACTGCCCGCACGCATTTTGGCGGCGATGCGATTGCGGATAAACAGCGGCAGGGCGAGGAAGAGGGTCTGGATCCAGGGGGTATGAACTTTAGCGCGGAACGCCAGGTACCCGGTATCGTCGGTGCACAGCGTATCACCGTGCATGATCAGCACCTTGCGGCCATAGAGGTCCAGCACTTGCTCTTCGGGCAGCAGGGTCATACCGCTTTCGCGGGCAAAGCGTTGACCAATCAGGAAATCACGATTGCCGTGGATAAAGAAGCAGGGCGTACCGGCATCGACCAGCGCTCTGATGGCGGCAGCGATTTCGCGGTGCAGCGGGTTAGGATCGTCGTCGCCAATCCAGGCTTCGAACAGGTCACCCAGAATATAAAGCGCATCGGCGCTTTTCGCTTCACCGCGTAAAAAACGCAGAAAACCGGCGGTGATCGCCGGTTCTTCTGTTTGCAGATGGAGATCTGCAATAAAGAGTGTCGCCACGAATTATTCGCTGACGGTCACGCTTGTAATCACAACGTCTTCTTTTGGAACGTCCTGATGCATACCGCTGCGGCCAGTAGAGACAGCTTTGATTTTATCAACCACGTCCATCCCTTCTACCACTTCAGCGAACACGCAGTAACCCCAACCTTGCAGGCTCTCACCGGAGAAGTTCAGGAAGTCATTGTCTGCTACGTTGATGAAGAACTGAGCAGTGGCAGAGTGAGGAGCCTGAGTACGCGCCATCGCCAGCGTACCACGGGTGTTTTTCAGACCGTTGTTCGCTTCGTTTTTGATCGCTTCTTTGGTCTCTTTCTGCTGCATGCCAGGTTCAAAACCGCCGCCCTGGATCATAAAGCCGTTGATCACACGGTGGAAAATGGTGTTGTTGTAGAAACCTTCGCGGCAGTAGTCCAGGAAGTTTTTAACTGTTTCAGGCGCTTTGTCATCAAAGGTTTTGATTACGATATCGCCATGATTAGTGTGGAAAGTAACCATTTTTGCATCCTGTTCTGTTATTGCAGTGCTTCGACCCCGGTTCGGGCCACATATAGGGGCTTGTTATAGCATAACCACTGGACGCGATCACCTTGCATTGTGTGCTGCTTCGATGATGAATAATAGGTATGATAAGAAAGTTTCTATCCACACACGTCTCATATGGAACCTTCGATGTTAAAAATTTTTAATACAATGACGCGCCAAAAAGAGGAATTTAAGCCTATCCATGCCGGGGAAGTCGGCATGTACGTGTGTGGTATTACGGTTTACGATCTCTGTCATATTGGACATGGCCGTACCTTTGTTGCGTTTGACGTGGTTTCGCGTTACCTGCGTTTTTTGGGCTACAACCTGAAGTACGTGCGTAACATCACCGACATTGACGATAAAATCATTAAGCGTGCTAATGAAAACGGCGAGAACTTTGTCGCGCTGGTCGATCGGATGATCGCCGAAATGCACAAAGATTTTGATGCGCTGAATATCCTGCGCCCGGACAACGAGCCGCGCGCCACCCACCATATCCACGAGATCATCGAGATCACCGAGAAACTGATCGAGCGCGGTCATGCCTATGTGGCTGACAACGGCGACGTGATGTTCTCTGTGCCGACTGACCCGGCATATGGTCAGCTCTCTCGCCAGGATCTGGAGCAACTGCAGGCCGGTGCGCGCGTGGACGTGGTGGATGTGAAGCGTAATCCGATGGACTTCGTCCTGTGGAAGATGTCCAAAGCGGGTGAACCAAGCTGGCCGTCGCCATGGGGCGAAGGCCGTCCGGGATGGCACATCGAGTGTTCCGCCATGAACTGCAAACAGCTGGGTAACCATTTTGATATCCACGGCGGCGGATCGGATCTGATGTTCCCGCACCATGAGAACGAAATTGCCCAGTCCACCTGCGCCCACGGCGGCGACTACGTGAACTACTGGATGCACTCCGGGATGGTGATGGTCGATCGTGAAAAGATGTCCAAATCACTGGGCAACTTCTTCACCGTGCGCGACGTACTGAAGTATTACGACGCGGAGACCGTGCGCTACTTCCTGATGTCTGGCCACTACCGCAGCCAGCTGAACTACAGCGAAGAGAACCTGAAGCAGGCTCGTTCGGCGCTGGAGCGTCTGTATACTGCGCTGCGCGGTACCGATAAATCTGTCGCACCGGCCGGCGGCGAGGCGTTTGAAGCCCGCTTTGTTGAGGTGATGAACGACGACTTCAACACCCCGGAAGCCTACTCCGTGCTGTTCGATATGGCGCGTGAAGTAAACCGCCTGAAAACGGAAGATGCCGCGGCCGCGAATGCGCTGGCTGCCCATCTGCGTAAGCTCTCCGCGGTGCTTGGCCTGCTGGAGCAAGAGCCGGAAACCTTCCTGCAGAGTAGCGCGCAGGCGGACGACGGCGAAGTGGCGGAGATCGAGGCGTTGATTACGGCTCGTCTGGAAGCGCGTCAGGCGAAAGACTGGGCGGCAGCAGATGCAGCGCGTAATCGTCTGACCGAGATGGGTATCATTCTGGAAGATGGTCCTCAGGGGACGACCTGGCGTCGTAAGTAAGTTCTCCCCCTCACCCTAACCCTCTCCCTCAGGGAGAGGGGATTGACCGGTTTTCTCCCTCTCCCTGGGGGAGAGGGCGGGGTGAGGGCCTCAGCGCGCACGCTTCCACCACAATACCCCCATTAACACCACCCCAGGCAGCCACACCCACAGCAGTTCCGAAATGATCACCTGATGCCCGTACGGGGTGGTATAGCGCGACAGCGCAAACGGCGCGACCTTAATCACCTGCCAGGGGGCGAAAAAGCGTTCATCCGACCAGGGCCACAGCCAGCCAACCCCTTTGCCTCCGGTCGTGATCGAATCCAGCAGACTGTGCGATAGCAGCGATACGGTTAAAAACAGCCAGCAGCGAATCAGCCCGGCCCTGAACCATCGTCGACCCGCCCAGACGCAGAGTAGCGGAACCACAAATGCAAACAGCAGGGAGTGCGTAAAGCCGCGATGACCAAAAATATTGCCGTAGGCCACGCCGAACTTAAAAGAGAGCACGTCGGCGTCTGGCAGCGTGGCCAGCACCACACCGGCAAACAGGAGACGAGGAGGAATAACGCGGGTGCCGAGCCCTAAGCCCAGGCAGAGAGGTACAGCAGCATGAGTGATAATCGTTGGCATGGTCATTTCCCACGGTAAATCATGGAAATATAGCAGGCTTTACCCGCCGCCAACCGAAACGAATTCTGAATTCAGGCCGATTCCCGGGCAATGAGCTGGCCCGAGAGCGTAATACGCTGAGTTTGCAGATCGGGCTCCTTCAGCTTGCGCATCATTAAGCCCGCGGCCTGACGTCCGGTCTCTTCACTGGCGGAGGAGACATAGGTAAACGACGGCGAGGTGAGATTAACGTGCAGCATATCTTCAAAGCCGACAAGGGCGACCTGCTGAGTCAGAAAGACATCTTTGCCCACCGTGCGCCCCACCTGATGAATGCCGGAGATCGAGCCAATCATCGCATCGGGCGAATGGCAGAGCAGGGCGGTGATGGTATTGTTTTTTTCCAGCAAATGGCGGGTGGCGAGCCCGGCGGCGCGGGTGTCGTCGCTACAGGCCGGGGCAAACTCGTCACGATTAATTAGCCCATACTGGCTCATGGCGCTGCGAAAACCGAGCAGGCGCTGCTCGCGAATCAGGCAGTTTTCCTGCCCGCCGATATAGGCAATATTACGGTGTCCCCGCTCAATCAGGTAACGCGTTGCAAGATTCGCCGCCTGGCGATTATCCCGCAGCACCAGATTACAGGGTTCATCCAGAAAAGATTGCGAGACGGCGACCAGCGGAAGGGGGCATTGACGAATCTGTTCGGGTAAACGGGCATGCTGCGTATCGGAAGATAAATAGATCACCCCCGCCACGCCCTGCTGTTTAAATGAAAGCAGGCAGCGCTCAAGATGTTCGCCATCGTTTTGCGGCTGCCCAAGAAAGACCATATAGCCCTGTTTTTCCAGCTCTTGCACGACGCTTGCCATCACTTTGATAGAAAAGCTGTCGCTAAAATCACGCAGAATCAGGCCGATCAGGTTGGATGTGTTGGCGCGAAGGTTAGCAGCGGCGACATTATGAACATAGCCGAGCGTATTGATGGCAGCATGGACTTTCTCAATCGTTGCCTCTGAGATTTTCCCTTTCTGGCGTAGCACCAGCGAGACGGTGGATACCGAAACGCCTGCCTCTCTGGCAACATCAATAATGCTGACTTTCTTCAAACTCGCTCCCTGAAATTTCCACATTATCAGCCTGTTCAGACAACGCCTCCCAGATTACAGGAGACGTGTCAGCCAGGCATCTTATTATTTTCCGATCAGCGTGCTCATAGTCTGGGCGATAAACTGTGCCCTGGCACCAAAGATCACCTGAATCCCCTTATCGCCAACGAAGACCACACCGCGTGCCCCCAGGCCGTTAAGCCCGTCTTTATCTACCTCATCGCCTTTGGCCACTTCCAGACGCAGACGGGTGATACAGGAGCCGACGGAGTCAATGTTGTTCGCCCCGCCCAGCAGCGCAATGATTTCGGTGGCAAGCTCAGTATCGGTCTTGTCATCGGTTGTCGCGCTCACGTCAGTACGACCCGGTGTTTTCACGTCGAAACGACGGATCACAAAGCGGAAGGTGAAGTAGTAAATCAGCGCCATCGGAATACCGATAATCACCGCGTTCAGGAAGTTGGTCTGGTAGCCGTTAAACGACGGCAGGATCCCGAACGACAGATAATCGATAAAGCCCGCAGAGAACGACTTGGCGATATGTGCATGCATCAGGTACATGGTCATATAGGCCAGACCCGCCATGATAGCGTTGAAGACGTACAGAATCGGTGCCACGAAGATAAAGGTAAACTCAACCGGCTCCGTAATCCCCGTCAGGAAGCAGGTCAGTGCGGCAGAGAAGAGAATACCGGCCGCGATTTTCTTATTCTTGGTGTGCGCTTCGTGATACATCGCCAGACACGCCGCAGGCAGCGCGAACAGCATCAGCGGGAACTCGCCCTGCATGAACTTACCGGCATTTTGGTAAGTGTCGCTGCTGAAGGATTTAGTCCCTTCTTCCAGCATCTTGAACCAGATGGTCTGGTCGCCGTGGATCACCTGGCCCGCCTGGGTGGTGTAATCCCCGAACGAGTACCAGAACGACGGGTACCAGATGTGGTGCAGGCCGAGCGGGATCAGCGCGCGCTCCACCAGACCGAAGATAAAGGTCGAGGCCGCCTGGTTATCGCCGTTTACCACCACCGAAAGCGCGTCGATGCCGGACTGGATATGCTGCCAGATGTACGGCAGTAGCAGGCCGAGCAGGAACGACAGAAATGCCGTCGCAATCGCCACAAATCGCTTACCGGAGAAGAAGCCGAGGAACTCCGGCAACTGCATGGTATGGAAGCGGTTATAGCACCAGGCGGCGAGAATACCGCAGATCAGGCCGCCAAAGACGCCCATCTGCAGAGTAGGAATGCCGACCACCATGGCGTATTTACCGCCCTGAGAGGCCATCTCCGGCGTGATGCTCAGTAGCGTGCCGATGGTAATGTTAGTAACAAATACCGACACTGCCGCAGAGAGCGCAGCGATGCCCGATTCTGACGCCAGACCCACCGCGGAACCGATAGCGAAGAGCATGGGCAGGTTATCGAAAATAACCCCGCCCGCATTCATCATCAGCGGCAGATGGAATTTATCCCCGAACGCCAGCAGCAGGCCGGCAGCGGGAAGCAGTGAAATTGGCAGCATTAAGGCGCGGCCAATCATCGATAACTTAGACAACGATTTAACAAACCCTGATATCAGACTCATGCTGAAATCTCCCCCGAGAAGCGCTTTTTTCGCGCTGTTATAGTAAGTATAACGTTTTAGTAGAACGTTATACTTATCGTGAGGAAAGGTGGAATTACGCGCAACTAAATTTTCACATTTCAACAAACGAAATAGTGATTCTTTGAAGTCGATCGATAATTAACCGTGATGGGGATGGGGGATAAAGTGAGAGGAGAGCGGTTTGTTCCCCTCACCCTAACCCTCTCCCCATAGGGGAGAGGGGACTGCCCGGTGCGGTTTTCTCCCACGCCCCTGATGGGAGAGGGGGCTGCCCGGTGCGGTTTTCTCCCTCGCCCCTTTGGGGAGAGGGCCGGGGTGAGGGGAAATATACACTCAGTATTTAGGCCCGGTAAGCGTCGCGCCACCGGGCATCACACGCCTCAGGCGGTAACAGTCACGCTCTGGCCTGCAAAACTCACGGTCTGTCCCGCAACAATCTTGCAGCGTTTGCGGGTTTCCACCGCACCATCAACCGTAACCAGACCTTCAGCAATGACGATCTTGGCCTGCGCGCCGCTCTCGCTCCAGCCTTCCAGCTTCAGGAGATCGCACAGCTCTACGTGTGGGTGTTTACCTAATGAAAAAGTGGCCATCTTACGCTTCCTCTACGTCGTGATACTCTTCGCATGCTTGCAAAGTATTTTGAATCAGTGTTGCTACCGTCATCGGGCCTACGCCGCCCGGCACCGGGGTGATGTAAGAGGCGCGCGCGGCGGCATCCTCATAAACCACATCGCCCACGACTTTGCCGCTCTCGAGACGGTTAATGCCTACGTCCACCACAATCGCACCTTCTTTAATCCACTCACCGGGAATGAAGCCAGGCTTGCCGACGGCGACGATCAGCAGATCCGCGTTTTCAACGTGTTGACGCAGATTTTTGGTAAAGCGGTGGGTAACGGTCGTGGTACAGCCAGCCAGCAGCAGCTCCATGCTCATCGGGCGGCCAACGATATTCGAGGCGCCAATCACCACGGCGTTCAGACCGTAGGTATCAATGTTATAGCGCTCAAGCAGGGTAACGATACCGCGTGGCGTGCAAGGACGCAGACGCGGCGCGCGCTGGCACAGGCGACCAACGTTATACGGATGGAAACCGTCCACGTCTTTATCGGGTGCGATACGCTCCAGAACCTTCACGTTGTCGATGCCTGCAGGCAGCGGCAGCTGAACCAGAATGCCGTCGATCTCTTTATCAGCGTTCAGGGTGTCGATCAGCTCCAGCAGCTCTGCTTCGCTGGTGGTTTCCGGCAGGTCATAAGAGCGGGAGACAAAGCCCACCTCTTCGCACGCCTTGCGTTTGCTGCCGACATAAATCTGGGATGCCGGGTTACTGCCGACCAGCACAACAGCCAGTCCGGGGGCGCGTTTTCCGGCCGCTGTACGCGCCTTCACTTTTTCCGCGACCTCAGAGCGCACCTGCTGCGCAATCGTTTTACCGTCAATAATCTGTGCTGCCATCAGAGAGAGGATTCCATCTGTAAGGTTTAAAGGGGGGATTGCCTATATTTTGTCAGAAGCGAGCGCTGCTGTCAGTCACCCATTGCGAGATTTCCTGATCGCCCTCCGGCTGAACCATCCAGTCCCTGCGTTTTGTACGGTTTTTTTCTTAGGGATGATTAAGACCAGACCTGGGTGATGCTGCCAACTTACTGATTTAGTGTATGATGGTGTTTTTGAGGTGCTCCAGTGGCTTCTGTTTCTATCAGCTGTCCCTCCTGTTCAGCTACTGACGGGGTGGTGCGTAACGGCAAAAGCACCGCCGGACATCAGCGCTATCTCTGCTCTCACTGCCGTAAAACATGGCAACTGCAGTTCACTTACACCGCTTCTCAACCCGGTACGCACCAGAAAATCATTGATATGGCCATGAATGGCGTTGGATGCCGGGCAACCGCCCGCATTATGGGCGTTGGCCTCAACACGATTTTACGTCACTTAAAAAACTCAGGCCGCAGTCGGTAACCTCGCGCATACAGCCGGGCAGTGACGTCATCGTCTGCGCGGAAATGGACGAACAGTGGGGCTATGTCGGGGCTAAATCGCTCCAGCGCTGGCTGTTTTACGCGTATGACAGGCTCCGGAAGACGGTTGTTGCGCACGTATTCGGTGAACGCACTATGGCGACGCTGGGGCGTCTTATGAGCCTGCTGTCACCCTTTGACGTGGTGATATGGATGACGGATGGCTGGCCGCTGTATGAATCCCGCCTGAAGGGAAAGCTGCACGTAATCAGCAAGCGATATACGCAGCGAATTGAGCGGCATAACCTGAATCTGAGGCAGCACCTGGCACGGCTGGGACGGAAGTCGCTGTCGTTCTCAAAATCGGTGGAGCTGCATGACAAAGTCATCGGGCATTATCTGAACATAAAACACTATCAATAAGTTGGAGTCATTACCGGGTCGTCCGTTAAAAAGTCATCACTGCCATACTGGCATAGTGATGTTCAGGGCACTCTTTATTATGAATAAAATACAAGCTCACCACAGCGTGAGATATTATTCAGGAAATTGATCTTATAGATCTTATTATACCCGCTACGTTTTATCCGAAAAGCAGGTAAATGATTGTTAATGGCTTGCCTAATATGATGTTCTGGAGAGGAAAAACTATTATTTTAAAATTGGGTTAATAACCTGCCTGGATGAAGAATGGCAGCGAAACATCTGAATGTATCAGGAAAAAATAATACATCTCGCCAATTGTTGACAAAATGTTAATAATCGAGCGACGGCTTCTATAGTAAAAATTCCCAGCATCGTCAGCGAAGAGGGTGCGCAGCCCGCGCTGTACCTTCATGTGAAACATTCAGAGAAATTTTTTCTACCAAAAGCCATATCTGCTGCGCGCCTGCCCGGCAGCCAGCGTCCCGTCTACAACCAATCCTTGTTTACATTGCTATTACATTAATTACGCAAAACAGTCCGTAATCCTAACCAGAAGAATATTCTTTTTTGACCGTGTTTCTGGTGTTTAGCATCGTCAGAGCGGTGCCGTTAGGAATAGTTATATTTGTTGTTGTTTTGTTTTTATTTAACAAAAATTTAACCAAGTAAACTACGTCATTTCTTAACATTCTCCAGGAAGAGAGGGGCGGTCGAACGTACTGGACGAGGCTGGAAGCTGGCTCAGTAGATGAAAGAGCTCCTGACGATGACTCAGCCCCAGCTTATTCAGGATGCGGCTAAGCCGGTAAACGACGCGGCTATAGGGCTGGCTATTCTCCTGTGCTATCTCCTTCAGGGATTGTCCACACGACAACGGGAACAGCAGTTTCCACTCGTTGGCTGAAAACCACCCCTCTTTCGGTATATCGTGCGGATTCAACGCCGCTGGCAAGGCGGTAGCGCAAAGCTGGCGTTCGACGACGTGAAACGGTCCCGCCGTTTTGCAAAACAGGCGGCCCGGGTAGTTATCAGCGCGTACCAGCAAAGTGACCGGGGTATAGGGAGGATAGAGCGTTAACCTGCGTAGGGCGTCGAGGAGTTCAAGCCACGGCGCGATGTCGCTTTCAATATCGATCACCAGCCGGGCGGAGGGCCAGAGCTGACTGGCGCCCAGGGCCTCGTCCAGAGAGTCATAACTGCGGCAATGCTTCACCGGTGAGGGGCTGCGTTGTAGCCCCGCGCAGAGATAGTTATCGCGGGAGACCAGGATCATCCAGGGAACTTCAGGTTTGCGCGTTTGATTTATAGCCTGGCTGAGATAGACCAGCCGATCAAAGAAAGGCGCGCTAAAACGGGACTGTGCGAAGCCTAACGAATCACTTCCCGTGCGACGTCGCCGGTAACGGCGTACGGTCATGCGCATAGTTGTTCCCTCAGGCAAGCCTCCTTTTAGCCATGCCGTCTGCCGACGGAGGGCCATAAATATCCCTGGCCGAATCCGGCCCCCGCCTGACGCGCAAGCGCTAAATCCTCTTGTGATTCGATCCCTTCAACAAGGACGTTTCGCGCAAGCGTTGCGCAGAGGTTTACCAGGGATGAAAATGCGGGAGTCGTCTTCAGACGCCAGAACGCCATCTTATCGATCTTGATCCCGCTCAAAGGTAAATGCGCGTCGATGAAACCGTGGATTTGCGCTTCATCAACGTCATCGAGCCATATACGGCAGCCACGCCCGGACAAAAGATGCAGATGTTCTATCGCCCGGATGCGTGAGGTGCAGGGCAGGGAGAGAAGCTGAGCGGGTTCAACGATCTCAATATTCGCACCCGGACCGGGTAGCGGCAGCAACTGGTGAAATAAATCCACCTCTGTCAGCAGGGTTATCGGCAAGTTGATGAAAAGGTTGTGCCAGGGAAAGTGATTTTTGAGCGTCTCGCACTGTACTTGTAGCAAGGCGAGTGCGTGTTCCGCAGAGAGTTGTTGAAACCACGGCTCGCTTTGCAGGGTCGGCGACAAAAGGCTCAGCACTTCCACGCCGACAGTATGAAATGTGGCGAGGTTGACGATGGGTTCCAGCTTCATGCCGACGATGCCGCAGGGGAGAGACTGCAACGGACTCTTTAGCGGAGGGGAGGCCAAAAACGAGGTTAAGCTCACTTCACTGTCCTTTATACCGGCTTCCAGGGCGCCGGGTTACCGCAGAACAGTGTGTCGGGTGGCGGAGGGGGATAAAACTGGGCGTTACTTAATGTCGACTAAGCTATTTCGTAGTTGGCTGATCCGCCAGTAAATGTTGAAATTTTAAACGTATTGTTAAGGGGGAAAGAGACATCTGCTGAGATGCGCGGCAAACGCGCCGAAAGGCATTGACTCACCTGCTATTGACCGTATAATTCCACGCGTTTCACCACTGCGTAGTACCCGCATTCAGTGCGCCCTTAGCTCAGTTGGATAGAGCAACGGCCTTCTAAGCCGTAGGTCGTAGGTTCGAATCCTACAGGGCGTGCCATTTCACATCAGAGACTCACCGCACTCCTCCCGCTTCACAAATGTCATCCTGAGACAGAGTTGGGACATCAGCCGTCAAAATCAAAAAGCAACGTCTGAAATAAACGCCTTCATACGGTTAATATGCGTTTAATCAATCTGAAACATAAGGTTAGGGTAAAACAGCACCGCCAGAACTGGTAGGAATAATCCTAATGAGTTGCGGTTGAAAGTTCATTCTGAATAATGGACGCAAACTTGTTATGGAAAACGCTTATGAGAATCTGGCTTGGTATCCTTTCATTTCTGGCTGTAATCAGTTCAAGTGCTTCGGCTGCGTCTCTCCAGCGGGAATACAACACATGGTATTCGGATGGGGTGGTGCTTTACGGCATGACGCAAACCTCGAATGAGCTTCCGGTTATGGTGAGCATCTCACAGCAGGGCCATCCGGGCGCCAACATGGTTGTTTCCTATATCGCTGAAGGTGGGTGTGATACGCCTGAAAAGCCTTTCGAGGTGAGTGGACAAGAAGTTCCCGCAACTTACAAATGTGTGAATATCGGACACAATCAAAAAATTGAGCACTTTGCAGTGACTGATGCGGAGCGGGTAAATGGGATGGTTCAAAACCTGAAATCAGACTTTACGCTCGTCTTACAGAATGACATTAAAGTGTGGGCAGCGAATATTAAGACGCCGAAGTTTGGCGTTGCCCCCAACTTCTTATAGCTCTGCAGAGTCGCCGCCTGGTATGTTTTCGTTACTTTCGCTTCTTTAACTCGCGTCGTTAAAGCGATGAACAGGCGCCCCTTTTACAAAATGCCCGTTGCACGGTACGGGCTGATTGAGACCATTAACCTCTGCTCGACCGAACGCAACTGCCGCTTACCATTAAAGAACCAGAGCCTGCATCCCGCACTGTCATAAATAATGCGTTCCAGCTCATGGAATTTGTACGCTTTCTCACCCATGCTGTTTAAACTTTGCGCACTGTCGCAAGGTCAGGTAGATCCTGTATTAATCAAAAGGAATCAGGTTATGAGAAAGACGACTGCTATTTTGTTAGGAACCGCTTTTTTCTTTACCACCAACGCCTTTGCTGCAGAACTTATGACGAAAGAGGATTTCTCTAAGGTCGAGTCTCAATACGAGAAAATCGGTACGGTTAATACCTCGGGTGAAACGGCGGTTTCGGATGCAAAAGAAGAGCTGATCAAAAAAGCCGATGAGAAAGGTGCTGATGTGCTGGTGCTGACCTCCGGCAATACCGATAAAAAAATCCACGGCACCGCCGACATCTACAAGAAAAAATAACCCTTCCACCGCCCCGGGCGACCGGGGTGGTGTTCAATCACTTCCCCTCTTTATGTCCCCCTTCGGCTTTTATGTCGGGAGATGTCCATATTTACACTTGATTACGAAAGGATAATAAGTATAGTTCTCATTCTCTTTAGTGTTTGCGGGTGGCAGGGATCTTTCCGCAGCAGGAGTGAGCGCAGATCTCACAAGGAACACTGAGTGTTACGGTGGAGTCTGCAGGGGCGTAAGCCCAACATCACAACCATAAACGCATTTTCATGCGACGCAGACATCCGCCTCAAATTCGATTTGTACGGTAAAGGATGTTCCTGATGACCCAAAAACTTTCCGCCCTGGCGCTATTCGTTGCCCTCTCCCTGACGGGCTGCGCCACACAGCAATCCGCCGTCACCAAACCGGTAGCACAAACTCCCGACGCTGCGACAGCGCCCGCCCAGACCGGCGTGGTTAAACGCGAGCTGGCAGACGGGCTGTATGAAATGGTGCTCAGCCCGAAAGGCGATGCGCTCTACGTAGCCAGCGCTGAAGGCTTTAAAGACGTGCAGGGCGGGGTGGTGTACAAGCTCGAGCCCACCACGCTGAAAACCCTCGGCCGCAGCCATACCGACCTGAAAAACTTTGCACTGGCGATCTCTGACGATGGCAAAACGGTCTATACCACCAATTCGCTGGATGGCGGCATCAGCGCTATCGACACGGCCGACGGCAAAGTGAAACAGCGCCTGCTCTTTAGCGAACGCAATAAAGAGGGGTATCCGTACGGTGCGCGTCAGGTCTTGCTGCATGAAGGCACTCTCTATATCGGCGGTGTCGCCGATCCGGCAGTGGTCTGGGTTGTGGATGCAAAAACGCTGAAGCTGAAAAAGACCATCAAGAACGCCGGTCAGTGGGTGACAGGCCTGCTGTGGTCTGAGCAAACCGACCGTATCTATGTGGCTAACGGCGGCGGTGAGATCCTGGTGCTTAACCCGCACACCAACCGTATCGAAAAACGCTGGAAACCGCTGGGCGATAAACCGGCGTTGCTGCTGAACTTCGCTGAAGACAAGGCCACAGGCCGTCTCTTTGTCACCGACAACTCGAAAGCGAAAACCACGCTGGTGCTGGATATCCACAGCGGCAAAGTGATTAAGCAGCTGGATGTCGGCGATTCGCTGGCGGTGAAATTTAACGCCAAACGTAATGAGCTCTACATCTCCCAGCGTGAGGCAGGAAAAGTGCTAAGCCTGGATGCGACCACCTATGCGGTGAAGCAGAGCTGGGATCTGCCGCCGAACCCGAACAGCCTGCTGCTCTCTGAAGATGGCCAGACCCTGTACGTTACCGTCAAACAGCCGTTCAACAAAGATCACTCCACCAGCGGGCCGGATAGCGTCGTCAGAATCTCTCTTAAATAAAAATAGTCAGGCCCGGCAACGGGCCTTTTTGCGCGTATTTGAACGAGTTAACCATGAACAACACCAGAAAATTAAATAAAACGTTGCTGGCGCTGGCTATTGGCGCCGTCACCCACTCCGCCTGGGCCGCCGTTGACCCCAAAGAAGAGACCATTGTGGTGCAAGCCGCGCCAACCGGTGAGTTCAAGCCCGGCGGCGATCTGCTGGTGCCGGCCTTCCTGGATGGGCAGGTCGCCAACGGCGGACGCCTGGGGATGCTCGGCCAGCAAAACGCCATGGACGTGCCTTTCAACATCATCAGCTACACCTCCAAGCTGGTGGAAGATCAGCAGGCGCGCACCATCGGCGATGTAGTTTCTAACGACGCGGGCGTGCAGCCGCTGCAGGGCTATGGCAACTACGCGGAAAGCTTCCGCATTCGTGGCCTGAAGTTTGATGGCGATGACATGACCTTCGGTGGCCTCTCTGGCGTGCTGCCGCGCCAGGTGGTAGACGCGCAGATGGTCGATCGTATCGAGATCTTCAAAGGTTCTAACGCCCTGATGAACGGCGCGGCCAGTTCGGGCGTGGGTGGGATGATCAACCTTGAACCCAAACACGCCGGTGACATTCCGCAGGTGAAGCTGGGGATGGATTACACCTCCGATGCGCAGATCGGTACCACCGCGGACGCAGGTCGTCGATTCGGCGACAGCGATCAGTTCGGCGCCCGCGTTAATCTGGTGCATCGCGAAGGAGATACTGCGATTGACAACGATCGTCGTCGTACCACCCTGGCGTCTGTTGGTCTCGATTACAAAGGCGATAAGTTCCGCACCTCCGTTGACATGGGCTACCAGAAGAAAACCTTCCACGGCGGTGAAACCGGTCTGAACATTATGTATGTCGACTTTGTTCCTTCGTTACCGAAAAACGATCGCAGCTATTCGCAGAAATGGGCCTGGAGCGATGTCGAAAACGAATTCGGCATGTGGCGCAGCGAGTACGACATTAACGACAGCTGGACGGCTTACACCGAACTTGGCGCGCAGCATGCGCATGAGCTGGGTCTGTACAGCGCCCCGAGGTTGCAGGACGAGAGCGGCAACGCCACCGCCAGCCACCTGGATACCAACCGCATCAGCGACACGATGAGCGGCATGGCGGGCATTCGCGGTAACTTCGATACCGGATTTGTTTCGCACAAAGTGAACCTGGGTTATTCCGCCCAGACCAAAGAGGAAAAAACTGCCTGGAAGACGTCAAAACTTGCCGATAATCCGCTGGTCAATATCTATCACCCTTATCCGGTCAACCCGCCGGTCAGCACTAACTCTGATGGTAAAGGGGGCAATTACAGCGATCCGATCACCAGTGGACGCACCCGTACTCAGGGCTGGCTGCTGAGCGACACGCTGGGCGTGCTGGATGACAAACTGCTTTTCACCCTTGGCGCGCGTCATCAGAAAGTGGTGGTTCGTGGCTATGACAAGCAGACCGGGCAAGAAAATCTGGCTGATAACTTCGATGGCAGCCGGTGGATCCCGGTTTACGGCATCGTCTACAAGCCGCTGCAAGAGCTTTCGCTCTACGCAAACCATACCGAGTCGCTGCAGCCGGGTAAAGCTGCGCCAAACACGGCGGTCAACTATGGTCAGAGCACCGGTATTGTTCACTCGAAGCAGAATGAAGTGGGCGTCAAAGCCGATTTTGGTCGCGTTGGTGGCTCGCTGTCGTTGTTTGAGATCACCATGCCCGTCTCGACCCTTAACAGCGCAACGAAGGTCTATAGCCTGAATGCCGAACAGCGTAACCGCGGCGTCGAGCTGAGCGTTTTTGGCGAGCCGATGCTGGGTCTGCGTCTGAATGGCGGGGCGACCTGGCTGCAGGCAGAGCTGACGAAAACCAGTACCGGCCTGTATGAGGGCAATGATGCCATCGGCGTGCCGAACTTCTACGCCGTGCTGGGCGCAGAGTATGACATCAAGCCGGTCGAGGGGCTTACCGCGATCGCGCGCGTTAACCACTCCGGCTCACAGTATGCTAACCAGGCGAACACCAAAAAGCTGGATAGCTACACCACGCTGGACCTTGGCGTGCGTTACCGCGTAGCGCTGAACAACAATCAGAATCAGATGACGGTACGTGCCGGCGTGGAAAACGTTACCGACGAAAACTACTGGGCAGGTGCGGACGACAGCGGCACCTATATCTACCAGGGGGAGCCGCGCACCTTTAAAGTCTCTGTTGGCTACGAGTTCTAAGTTTTACTTTCGTTATCCGGGGCAGGGATGCCCCATCCTTGCGCCTGTTATAAAACTGTCATGCGGAGTTTTTATAGTGTTCCCACCGTGCTATTTTCGAGCCAATGACAGGAAGCCATCGTGGGTAAACCTCTTAAGTCCGTATTTAAAAAAGAACATCGCGACGATGTCAGTAATCCCTCTACCAACCCGGCCTTTTCCAGCGTAGCGGAGATATTTCTCTCCCGCCGACGTCTTCTGCAGTTGGGTGCCGTTGCCGGAGCCGCAGCCGCGTTTCCCCTGCTGATTAAACCTGAGCAAGCCTTTGCCGCAGTTGCTACGCCCTCA
Source organism: Leclercia pneumoniae (assembly GCF_017348915.1). NCBI lineage: Bacteria > Pseudomonadati > Pseudomonadota > Gammaproteobacteria > Enterobacterales > Enterobacteriaceae > Leclercia > Leclercia pneumoniae. The sequence goes on from NZ_CP071383.1 coordinate 1,075,220, forward strand.
CCGCTGGCGAAGGCGGTCTCACTCGGCTTTACCAGCATCGCCGTGTCCACAGAGGATAGCGTCAGGGTCCCCGAAGGGTATCTTGCGCGGCCATTCTACCGCTGGGGCGACGCTACCGGCATTCAGGGGAATATGCCCGCCTTTAAACTGGATGCCAGCAACACGGCAGAGGAGCAGGCGGTACAGGCCGGTATGCACCACGACGGCATGGCGTGGTTCAGTCTGCCGCAGAATCAAGACAACCCCACTCACGGCCTGCTGGCAATGAACCACGAGTATATCGATAACGGCATGTTGTTCCCCGACGGCGCGGCGAACTGGAATCTTGAGAAAGCGCGCAAAGGGCAGAACGCTATGGGCGTGTCGGTCATCGAAGTGAAAAAAGGGGACAGCGGCTGGGAGGTCGTTCGCCCCTCCGGCTACGCCCGTCGCATCACGGTTAATACACCGATGCAGCTTACCGGCCCGGCGCGCCACCAGCCGTTGATGAAAACGGCAGCCGATCCGCAGGGTGAGCAGGTGCTGGGCACCATGCAAAACTGCGCCAACGGCCATACGCCATGGGGCACCTATCTCACCTGTGAAGAGAACTGGTCAGATATTTTTGTCAAAAAAGGCGAGCATAACGCGCTGGAAAAGCGCTACGGCATTAGCGATAGCGATGAGTCCTACCGCTGGAATGAAGTCGATGACCGTTTTAACGTTGATAAAACCCCGAATGAACCTAACCGCTTTGGCTGGGTGGTCGAGATCGATCCCTATAATCCCACCTCGACACCGCGTAAACACACCGCGCTGGGCCGCTTTAAGCACGAGGGGGCCGCGGTAACGCTGGCGGCCGACGGACGGGCGGTCGTCTATATGGGTGACGATCAGAAATTCGAATATATCTATAAATTTATCTCAGAGAACAAATACGACCCGGCGAACCGCGATGCCAACATGCGTCTGCTGGAAACGGGCACGCTCTACGTGGCCCGCTTTAACGACGATGGCAGCGGCGAATGGCTCCCGCTGATCTACGGGCAGAACGGTCTGGATGCGCACAAGGGCTTTGAAAGCCAGGGCGATCTGTTAATCAAAACCCGACTGGCCGCCGATGCGGTAGGGGCGACGAAAATGGATCGTCCTGAGTGGATCGCGGTGGATCCACACAGCAGCGGTAGCGTCTATTGCACGCTGACCAATAACAGCGATCGCGGGAAAGAGGGCAAGGCGGCACCGGATGCGGCGAATCCGCGGGCGAATAACCAGTACGGCCATATTATGCACTGGCTGGAAGCCGGGAACGATCCTGCCGCCCAGGGTTTTGCCTGGGATATCCTGGTGCTGGCGGGGCGCGCCCAGAGCGACGATCCGCGCGCGAAAGGGACGATGAAAGGGGCCGAGTTCGGCAGCCCCGACGGCCTCTCCTTCGATCATCAGGGAGTGCTCTGGATCCAGACCGATGTCTCCTCCAGTACCATCAATAAGAAAGCGTACGAAGGGATGGGCAACAACCAGATGGTGGCGACCATTCCTGGCACCAATGATTATCGACGTTTCCTGACGGGACCGCGTGGCTGTGAGATCACCGGTATCGCCTTTACGCCAGATAACCGCACGCTGTTTATCAATATTCAGCATCCGGGGGAGGGCGGGGATGATATTACCGATCCGGCTAACCCGCGCGCCGTCTCTAACTGGCCCGATGCCAATCCGAACGGACGCCCGCGCGCCTCGACGGTGGTGATCACCAAAGCGGACGGCGGCATTATCGGATCTTAACCTCCGCATGCCGGGCGGCGTCCGCTGCCCGGCGATTCACTTGCTCCCATCTGCCTGAAGTGTTAAAAGGTGCCCCTTCTATTAGAAAGAGACAGGGGTAGGACGTGAAAGACGCGTCATCCGCTTCAGCCACTGGTGCTGCTGAAGCCTCGTCGGAACAGGCTCCGACGCTGCATCGTGGTTTGCAAAATCGCCATATTCAACTTATTGCCCTTGGGGGCGCTATCGGTACCGGCCTTTTTCTCGGTATCGGACCTGCAATTCAAATGGCCGGGCCAGCCGTACTGCTGGGCTACGCTATCGCCGGGATTATCGCCTTTCTGATCATGCGCCAACTCGGCGAGATGGTGGTGGAAGAGCCGGTATCCGGTTCCTTTGCCCACTTTGCTTATAAATACTGGGGCCCGTTCGCCGGCTTCCTCTCCGGCTGGAACTACTGGGTGATGTTTGTGCTGGTGGGCATGGCTGAGCTCACTGCGGCAGGCATCTATATGCAGTACTGGCTGCCGGACGTGCCGACCTGGATCTGGGCCGCGGGCTTCTTCATCATCATCAATGCCGTCAATCTGGTGAACGTGCGCCTGTATGGCGAAACCGAGTTCTGGTTTGCGCTGATCAAGGTGTTGGCGATCGTCGGCATGATCGGCTTTGGCATCTGGCTGCTGTTCTCTGGTCACGGCGGGGAACGGGCATCGATCGACAACCTGTGGCAGCACGGGGGCTTCCTGGCGACCGGCTGGAAAGGGCTGATTCTGTCGCTGGCGGTCATTATGTTCTCCTTTGGCGGGCTGGAGCTGATTGGTATCACCGCCGCTGAAGCGCAGGATCCGCACAAGAGCATCCCTAAAGCCGTAAACCAGGTGGTCTACCGTATTCTGCTGTTTTATATCGGTTCGCTGGTGGTGCTGTTGGCACTCTATCCGTGGGTAGAGGTGAAATCGGACAGCAGCCCGTTCGTGATGATTTTCCACGATCTGAACAGCAACGTTGTGGCCTCTGCGCTGAACTTTATTATCCTGGTCGCCTCGCTGTCGGTCTATAACAGCGGCGTTTACTCCAATAGCCGGATGTTGTTTGGTCTCTCCGTGCAGGGCAATGCGCCGAAATTCCTGACCCGGGTCAGCCGTCGTGGCGTGCCGGTGAACTCGCTGATCCTCTCCGGGGCGATTACGTCATTGGTGGTGCTGGTTAACTACCTGTTGCCGCATGATGCCTTTGGCCTGCTGATGGCACTGGTGGTCGCTACGCTGCTGCTGAACTGGGTGATGATCTGCCTGGCACACCTGCGTTTTCGCGCGGCAATGCGCCGGAAAGGGCGTGAAACGCAGTTTAAGGCCCTGCTTTACCCGGCGGGTAACTACCTCTGTATCGCTTTCCTGGCGATGATCCTGGTGCTGATGTGCACCATGGATGGCATGCGTACTTCAGCCATTTTGTTACCGGTGTGGGTGGTGTTTTTGTTTGTGGCGTTTAAGCTGTCGCGTAAAAAGTAACGGCAAGGTTTAAGGGCAGTGGCAACCTAGAGTGTCATGCCGGGCACGGTGGAATCGTTCCGTTCACCTCATGTTCAGCAGAATATGGCATTACACCACCCGTGAACGTGACAAGGGGGACCGCCGGGTCCCCCTTATCAATCCCCGCGGCCCCGCGACGAAATCGGTGCTTCGCCTGCGCTAGCGCATAAGAATCTTTATCGTGACCCCTCTCCCAATTCTGTTTCGATCCCCATGATCTTTCTTTTGTAATCGATTACTTTTCAATTGATGTAATTTGTAATCGATTACTTTTGAGGGTGGGGCAGATCATGGTGTCAACAACTGAAAGTCGTGGAAAGGCGATAGTCCAGCACCGCATGCTGGTGCCGCGCCTGTCGCTGATGATGTTCTTACAATTTTTTATCTGGGGGAGCTGGTCAGTTACGCTCGGCCTGGTAATGACCCAGCACAATATGTCACTGCTCATCGGTGACGCATTCTCGGCGGGGCCTATTGCGTCAATCTTGTCGCCGTTTGTGCTCGGCATGTTAGTTGACCGCTTCTTCGCCTCGCAAAAAGTGATGGCGGTGATGCACCTCGCCGGGGCGGTGATCCTGGTGTTCGTCCCTGGGGCACTGGTGGCGGAAAACGGCGCGCTGTTAATTGGCCTGCTGTTTGGTTACACGCTCTGCTATATGCCTACGCTTGCCTTAACCAACAACATTGCATTCCATAGCCTGGCGAACGTCGATAAAACCTTCCCGGTGGTACGCGTGTTCGGCACCATCGGCTGGATTGTGGCGGGGATCTTTATCGGGGTGACGGGCGTCGCCTCCAGCGTCACCATCTTCCAGGTGGCGGCGGTAAGCTCCGTGCTGCTGGCGCTCTATAGCCTGACGCTGCCGCATACGCCTGCGCCCGCCAAAGGGCTGCCGGTCAAGGTGCGCGACCTCTTCTGCGCCGATGCGTTTGCGCTTCTGAAAACGCGTCACTTCTTTATTTTCTCCCTGTGCGCAATGCTGATCTCTGTACCCCTTGGTACCTACTACGCCTACACCGCGTCGTACCTGGCCGACGCCGGTATTGCCGACGTCAGTACCGCCATGTCCTTCGGACAGATGTCCGAAATCTTCTTCATGCTGGTGATCCCGCTGCTGTTCCGGCGTCTTGGGGTGAAGTACATGCTGCTGATCGGCATGCTGGCCTGGTTTGTCCGCTATGCCATGTTTGCGCTGGGGGTCAGTGAAGAGGGGCGGATCCTGCTCTATCTCGGCATTCTTCTGCACGGTGTCTGTTACGACTTCTTCTTCGTGGTGGGCTTTATCTACACCGACCGCGTGGCGGGTGAAAAGGTAAAAGGGCAGGCGCAGAGCATGATCGTGATGTTCACTTACGGTATTGGCATGCTGCTCGGCTCGCAGATCTCTGGCGCGCTTTATAACCGCCTGGTGGCGGGTCAACCCGTGCCAGCGGCGTGGGTCACATTCTGGTGGATCCCGGCGGTAGCCGCTGCCGCGATCGCACTGATTTTCCTTGTCTCATTCAAATATGAAGATGACAAGGCGTAATAACGGGAGGGGGTATGAGGACAATTAAAGGACCGGGTATTTTTCTGTCGCAGTTCATCGGGGGGCACCCCCCCTTTAACACCCTGGACGGGCTGGCAGGCTGGGCGGCGGAGAAGGGCTACAAAGCACTGCAAATCCCCTGTAATCATCCGGCGATATTTGATGTGGCGCAGGCGGCAGCCAGCCAGACCTACTGCGATGAAATCCGCGGAAAGCTGGCCGAGTTTGGGCTGGAGGTCAGCGAGCTGTCCACGCATCTGGAAGGGCAATTGATTGCCGTTAATCCCGTCTACGATGACGCCTTTGATCACTTTGCACCACAGGCCGTGCGGGGGAATGCCGGAGCGCGTCAGGCGTGGGCGACCCAAACGCTAAAACAGGCGGCGGTGGCCTCGGCCAGACTCGGGCTCACCGCCCACGCCACCTTTTCCGGCTCGCTGGCCTGGCCGTGGATGTACCCCTGGCCGCCCCACAACGAAGCGCGCTTCCGCGGTGCCTTCAGCGAACTGGCGCGCCGCTGGCGCCCCATTCTGGATGCGTTTGATGAGCAGGGGGTCAATGTCTGCTACGAGATCCACCCAGGGGAAGATCTGCACGATGGGGTGACCTTTGAACGCTTCCTGGCGCTGGTGGATAACCACCCGCGCTGCAACATGCTCTACGATCCCAGCCACCTGTTGTTGCAGCAGATGGACTATCTGGCCTTTATCGATCACTACCATACCCGCATCAAGGCGTTCCACGTGAAGGATGCGGAGTACCGCCCGAACGGACGCAGCGGCGTCTATGGCGGGTATCAAAGCTGGATCAACCGCGCCGGGCGCTTCCGCTCGCCGGGAGATGGGCAGGTGGATTTCAAGGGCATCTTCAGCAAGCTGACCCAGTACGATTATGACGGCTGGGCGGTGCTGGAGTGGGAGTGCTGCCTGAAGGATGGCGACACCGGCGCCCGGGAAGGCCGCGAGTTTATCTCCCGGCATATCATCCCCGTTTCGGCGCGCGCCTTTGATGATTTCGCGGCAGGAGAGAGTGATGATTAACGTGGGCATTATCGGCAGCGGCTTTATCGGCCCGGCACACATTGAAGCGCTGCGCCGCCTCGGCTGCGTGCAGGTGGTGGCGCTTTGCGACGGGTCGTTTGCGCAGGCCCAGGAGAAAGCACAGGCGCTGAATATTCCCCACGCCTACGCCAGCGTGGAGGCGCTCCTGGCACATCCGGATCTGCACGTGGTGCATAACTGCACGCCGAACCATCTGCATGCGGAGATTAACCGCCAGATCCTGCGCGCGGGTAAACACGTCTTCTCAGAAAAGCCGCTGTGCATGACCCCGGAAGAGGCTCGGGAGCTGGTGACGTTGGCGGAGCAGGCCGGGGTGATCCACGGGGTGAGCTTTGTCTATCGCCAGTTTGCGATGGTACGCCAGGCGGCCAGCATGGTGCGCGACGGCACTGTCGGGCGGCTTTTTGCCGCCCACGGTAGCTATCTGCAGGACTGGATGCTGCTGGAAACCGACTACAACTGGCGGGTGGATGCCGCACTCGGCGGCGCGTCGCGCGCGGTGGCGGATATCGGCTCTCACTGGTGCGATACGGTGCAGTTTATCACTGGCCGCCGCATTACCGAGGTGATGGCCGATCTCGCCATCGTCTGGCCAACCCGTAAGGCGAACATTGCCGGCAATCAGACCTTCAGCCACGCAGCCGAGGCGGAGTATGAAGATAAACCCGTTACCACGGAGGATTTCGGTTCGGTACTGTTGCGCTTTGACGACGGCAGTAAAGGCTCTTTCAGCGTCTCGCAGGTGAGCGCAGGGCGCAAAAACCGCCTCAGCGTTGAAATCAATGGCAGCGAGTGCGCGCTGGCCTGGGACCAGGAGGTACCGCAACGGCTATGGATTGGTCGTCGCGCCGAGGCCAACCAGCTGCTGACCGACGACCCTGGCCTTATGCACCCGGACGCCGCCGACAGCGCCCACTTCCCCGGCGGGCACATTGAAGGCTGGCCGGATGCCTTTAAAAACATGATGGCGCAGTTCTATCGCGCCGTTCAGGCCGGGGCAATGCCTGCGCAGCCGCTGTTTGCCACCTTCCACGACGGCGCCAATGTGATGCACATCATTGATGCCATTGTGCAGAGCCATCAGCAGCAGCGCTGGGTGAAAGTCGCCGTGTAACACGCACCCCGGTACGCCGGGCCGCGAATTTATGGTAGCCTGCCGGGAATCTCAACTGCAGGATCACTCGTTGTTATGTCCATTCAGAAAATCGCCCGGCTGGCGGGCGTGTCGGTCGCGACGGTCTCGCGCGTGCTTAATAACAGCGATACCGTCAAAGCCAAAAACCGCGACCGCGTCTTGCAGGCGATAAAAGAGGCCAATTACCAGCCCAACCTGCTGGCGCGCCAGCTGCGTACTGCGCGCAGCTACATGATTTTGGTCATGGTCTCGAACATCGCAAACCCTTTCTGTGCCGAGGTGGTTAAGGGCATCGAAGAGGAGGCGGAAAAGAACGGTTTTCGCATTCTGCTCTGTAACTCCGGCTCGGATATTGAACGTTCACGCTCGGGCCTGAGCCTGCTGTCGGGCAAGATGGTCGACGGGGTCATTACGATGGATGCGTTCTCACGCCTGAACGAACTGGCGGCGCTGATTGGCGAGGCACCCTGGGTGCAATGCGCCGAATATGCCGATGCCGGGGCGGTCTCCTGCGTCGGTATTAACGATGTGGATGCGTCACAGCACGTGGTCAGCCGTCTGGCTGACGCCGGCCGGCAGCGCATAGCCCTGATTAACCACGATCTCAGCTACAAATATGCCCGCCTGCGCGAGCGCGGTTATAAGAGCGTGCTGCATCTGCGGGATCTGGAGTATCAGGCAGTGGAGTATGCCAGCGAGCTGAGTTCGGCGGCCGGCATGGCGGCGATGGAAGCGCTGCTGGCAGCGCCCACCCGCCCGGATGCGGTCTTTGCTGTTTCCGATACCCTTGCCGCCGGGGCGCTGCGCGCCATTGAGCAGGCGGGGTTACGGGTACCTGACGATATCGCCGTGGCCGGCTTCGACGGCACCGAGCTCGCCGGGCTGGTCTCACCGCCGCTCAGCACCATCGAACAACCCTCGCGGGATATCGGGCGCAAGGCGGTGGAACTGCTGCTGAACAAGATCGACAACCCCGATGCGCCCACGGAGCGGGTGATGATGGACTGGCACTATATTGAGCGTGCCAGTACCTGATCGTTATTTTGTCAGGGCGCCTGCCAGCGAACGAATATCGTTACCGGTAGGGGCCTGATGAATACGCAGCCCAAACTCCTCAATCACGGCATAGATATGATCGAAAATATCGGCCTGAATAGCTTCGTATTCTGCCCAAATCACCGTATTGGTAAACGCATATATCTCGATGGGCAGACCGTTCGCCTCCGGTGCCAGTTGACGCACCATTAAGGTCATATCCTGGCGAATGCGCGGGTGGTTGCGCAGATATTCATTCAGGTAGGCGCGGAAGGTGCCAATATTGGTCATCTTTCGCAGATTCAGTACCGATTCACCCTCACCGTTCTCCTGATTCCACAGCGTAATCTCTTCATGGCGTGCGGCCATATAGGGCTTCAGTAACTTCGCCTGTATCAGTTGCTGCTGCTCCCCGGCATCCAGAAAATGGATGCTGGTGGTATCAATGTTCAGGCTGCGCTTAATACGTCGCCCCCCGGAGGCGGACATCCCGCTCCAGTTGATAAAGGCATCGGAGACCATGGCCCAGGTCGGAATGGTGGTGATGGTATTATCAAAATTGCGTACTTTTACGGTGGTCAGCCCAATGTCGGTGACCGTGCCATTCGCGCCATATTTCGGCATCTCCAGCCAGTCGCCCAGCTTAAGCATGTCATTGGCAGAGAGCTGGATCCCGGCGACCAGCCCCAGAATCGGATCTTTAAAGACCAACATCAGCACGGCGGCCATCGCGCCCAGACCGCTTATCAGAATCGCGGGGGACTGACCAATCAGCAGCGAGATAATTAAGATCCCCACCAGGATTGCGCTCACTAACTTAATACCCTGGAAGATCCCTTTCAGCGGCAGTTGCGAGGCGGTCGCCAGCTTTTGCGACAGGTTGAAAATCACATCCAGCAGGGAGAAGAAGGCGAGCAGGGCGTATACCATCACCCACAGTTTTGCGCAGGTGGTGAGTATTTCAGCCGCTTCGCTGCCACGCTGCAGCCATAACACCGCCTGCACATTGACGATAATCCCCTGCAGGGTAAAGGCTAAGCGGTGAAATAATTTATTCTGGGTAATAATCTGCAGCCATAAATGGCTGCTGGCCTGCGCCCGTTTTTCGAAAATGCGCAGCACCAGCTTATGTAAAATAAGATGAATAATGAGGGCGGTAAGAAAAATAATGCCAAAAATAATCACCAGCGAGGTGGTGTGATTAATTTCAATGCCTAACTCTTCGACCTGAGCAATGAATTCCTGCATAACGTCTCCTGTATTGATGCGGCTACATGATGACGGCTGCGAATTTATTATGCAAACCGCGACGTTATGCAGGACAGGGTTATTTCACTGCGGTGCAGCCCGCCGGGACTGCCGCACTCAGGCGATGGCGCAGGCGGAGCGTGGCCGCGGCAAGTATCCCCATCATGGCCGTTTCCACCACCAGGAAGACGTTAATTGCCCTGGCATAATCGCCCCCGTGCGTCTGCAGCGCGTGCAACAGGATCGCGCCAAATATAGCGGGGCCCAGCCCCAGCGCGGCCTGTTGCAAGGTGCTAAGAATGGCGCTGGCCGCGCCGGCGTCGTCCGGTCCGATATCACGCATCCCCATGCGATAAAAGCTGTTCACAATCAGCGCCTGGCCGTAGCCCACCAGCCCGGTGGCGGGGGCCAGCGTCAGGGCGGTATTGTGCAGCCCCCAGTAACGGAAGGTCGCGATCAGGGCCAGCAGGCCGACCATCTGAATCCCCAGCCCCATCAGCAGAATGGTGCTTGTGCTGTAGCGGGCGATCAGGCGCGGGGCAAACCACGCCGAGACAAAATAGGTCACCCCGAGGGCGATAAAGCTGTTGCCCGACTGCCAGGGCGCCATCCCCAGCCCGGTCTGCATGGTCAGCGCCATGCAGAACATAAATCCGGACCAGACGCTGAAAAACAGCATCGCAATCAGTACACCAAAACGGATACTGTGAAGCTGCATCAGGCGCGGGGGGATGAGCGGATGCGCCTGATCACGCTCTTTTTTCCGGGCGCTGATAATCATCAGCCCTGCCAGCGGGATGATGGCGATAAGCGCGGCCTTAAGCGGCCATGCCCAGTGCCACTGAGGGCCGAGCGCCATCGGGAACAGCAGGCAACAGAGGATCGCGGCCAGCAACACCGTCCCTTGCCAGTCGATGCGCGACGGGGTATCACGATGCGTCTCCGGAATGTACTGACGGCTTAATGTCAGCACCAGCAGGCAGATGGGCACGTTGATAAAGAAGGCATTACGCCAACCCAGCCCGGCAATATCTGCCGATACCAGCCAGCCGCCGCCCATCTGGCCGACAATAAAAGCAATCCCCCCAATGCCGCCAAACAGGCTAATGGCCTTCGCGTGGGCGCTGCCTTTTAGCGTGACGTGCAGGGTGGCCAGGATCTGCGGCATGATCAGCGCCGCGCCAGCGCCCTGCACCACCCGGGCGGCCAGCAGTTGCGACACGCTGCCTGCCATACCGCATAGCAGTGAAGCCAGGCCGAATATCGCCACCCCGGTCATAAACAGACGACGGCGACCAAGGTTATCCCCCAGTTTGCTACCGAGCGCCAGGCAGACGGCGAAAGCGACCCCATACAGGGCGACGATTAACTCCAGTTCGGTCGCGCTGGCGTGCAGCGAATGCGTGATGGAGTCTAGCGCGACGTTCGTGATCGAGGTGTCAATCAGCGGCAACATCTGGCCGGTGAGCAGTAAAATGAGGCCGGCGCGCCCCGGTGAAACGGCAGAGGTTTTCATGGTAACTCCATTGCATGTAACAGCTGAGGGACGTAGCATCAACGATCTGATAAACGGGTACCAGTTCCTGCTTATACTGGTACTGGCACTACCACGCAGGAGTGATGTATGGCGTTGATAGCAGACCCCCTTCCTTCGTTACAGGAAGAGAACCGTAAACAGCTCGGCGCGTTTTTACGTTCCCGCCGCGAAAGCCTTGATCCGCAGCGGCTGGGGCTGCCGCGCAGTGGCCGCCGGCGTACCCCAGGGCTACGCCGGGAAGAGGTGGCGATGCTGGCAGATGTGGGCGTGACCTGGTACACCTGGCTGGAGCAGGGCAGGGACGTCAACCCCTCAGGCGTGGTGATGGCGGCGGTGGCAAAGGCGCTGCAATGTACCCCTACCGAGACGCGTCATCTGTTTGTGCTGGCCGGGCTGCCGCCGGGAGAAGCGCCGCAAACGCTGCCGTGCGAGGGGATAAGCGAGGGCACACGGCGCCTGCTGGATACCCTGATGCCGAAACCGGCCAGCATCCAGAAACCGAACTTTGACATCGTGGCCTGGAACGACAGTTTTGGGCATCTGATGGGGGTGGATTTCAATACTATCCCGCCGGAGGATCGCAACTGTATTTACCTCTACCTGACCCATCCCACATGGCAGGCCCGCCTCGGCAGGCGTGATGACGTGCTGGCGATTTTTGTCTCTTATTTCCGTGCCGCGATGGCCGAGCATCGCGGCGATCCCGCCTGGGAAGCTCAGCTGGCGCGCTTTTTTGCGGTCTCGGCGGAGTTCGAAGCCTTGTGGCACCAGCGCTACGACGTGCGTGGCGTAGAAAACCAGTTGAAGCTGTTTTCCCATCCGGAGCTGGGTGATTTTCATCTGCAGCAGATGTACTGGTACTCAGCGCCGCGAAACGGATCCCGGCTGCTGGTCTATCTGCCGGTGGATGAGCAGGGTGAGCATGCACTAACGTGGCTGGCTCAACAGGCTGTTATACTCAGTTAACTCTATCGGCTTCAGGGATTGAACATGCAGGTAACGCGTAAACAAGAGCGTCTGCTACGCCGGGCGCTGGCCCAGTGGGAGCAGGAAGGGGCGCTCAGCGCCAGCGATCATCAGCGGCTGGCTGCAACCTTAAAACGTACCGTGCTGGACTGGCAGCGGTTGAGCCGCTACGCCATCTGGACGGCGCTGGCCTGCGCAATTATCGCCCTCGGCAGCCTGTTTGCCGACAGCGAACTGATGGCCTGGATAATCGATTTTCTCTCCTTCTCCTCGTTGGCCCGCATCGGCCTGCCGGCCGCGCTGGCGGTAGGGTTTTACCTGTGGGGGTTTGCCCGCCAGCGACACGAAACCCGGTGGCACTACACCACTGAAGGTCTGCTTTTTCTGGGCGTGCTTTTTACGGCAATCGCCCTCTGGCAACTGGGCGAACGGCTGGATAACGGCAGCGGGCATCTTGCCCCCCTCTTCCTGGTGGAGTGTGCGGTCTATGGGCTGGTGGGCTTTTTCGGGCGTTCCGGGCTGGTGTGGCTCTTCTTTTTGCTGTCGCTGGGTAACTGGTTTGGCGCCGAGACGGGGTATGTATCCGGCTGGGGAGCTTACTGGCTGGGCATGAACTACCCGGTGCGGTTTATCTTCTTCGGTGGGGCATTACTGGCGCTCTGCTGGCTGCTGCGTAAGCCCCTTATCCAGCGTCATCTCTACACCACCAGTAAGGCGATGGGGCTGCATATCTCTTCGTCGCGCTGTGGATCATGTCGATTTTCGGTAATTACGATATCGATAACTGGTATGGCGTGACACGCGCGGCGTTACTCCCCTGGGCGTTACTCTTTGCCGTGGCCGCGGTGGTCGCTATTTACATCAGTCTAAAAACCGACGACGGCATGCTACGCGGATTCGGCCTGACCTTCCTCGCGATTAACCTCTACACCCGCTATTTCGAATACTTCTGGGACGGCATGCACAAGGTGCTGTTCTTCCTGATTCTGGCGGTGTCGTTGGCGATGCTGGGGCGTTATGCGGAGAGGATTTGGCACGCCACCGAACCCGGTAACTAATTTTTTGCGAGTCGCTTTCCGGGAATCAATGCGAGTTGAGGTGGCGCGGTAAAAATTGCGTATTGTTCATTGCGTTAACAAAATAACTCACTGAACTTCCGTCATTTCGATGGAAAGTAAAGTGGCCTATAATGACGAAATGAGCAACAACCCCCATGTCGCCACTGATGATTGAATCTGCTGAATTCAGCCAGAAGCTGGGGCTTATCGCCCGTAATATCGAACATACGGAAGCCTTTCTGGCCCGCGGTACCGCAGCCTTCGCGCTGCCGGGTTTTGTCCTGCCTGTCGGCTATCGCCTCTTAAAATCCCTTTATGGGGACGAATACCGGATAGTGACAACGGATGAGGGGCAGCCCTATACGGCCTATGCCGTTAAGTTGCAATTTCAAAATGAGATCACTTTTCCCCACGGGGCAGCCACTCAGGTTATGGTCTGGCGTACCCCGCGTACGGTTCATCAGCCTGTCATTAGCGGGTTTCCGCAGCTTTTTTTCCAGTGGCTCTTAAATGAGTACGACATTGTGGTATCAGACAGCGAACAGACCGGCGATGGCCAGCGTTTTTGGTTGAGGATGATCGACTGGGCGTACAGCATGCAGTATCAGATTAGCGTAGCAGACGGCACAGTCGGGGAGGTCTGGCAATTAACGCCCGTAGCATCTTACGCTGAACTGGAGGCGCGGTGGATTACCTTTGCATGGGGTGACGATAAAAATGTGCATCCACATCGCAGGCTGGTGATCAGTAAGGTAAAATTGTAACGGGCCGCAGAGTGCGGCCCGTTTGCTTTTAGCACTCGGTCACGATAGTGCTTAACGGCAGGCGAGATTTCGGCAGGGAGGCGTTGAAATCTTCCACGCTGTGATAGCCCACCGGCACCACTACGACGCTGGTGAAGCCCTGCGCTTTCAGGCCAAACTCTTCGTCCAGTACCGCGGCATCAAAGCCTTCGATTGGCACGGCGTCCAGTCCGAGCGCCGCCACGCCCAACAGGAAGTTACCCACGTTCAGGTAGACTTGTTTCTCCATCCAGTGGTTGTCATCTTTCAGATCTTTGCGGTGCATATCGGCAAAGAAGGTGCGGCCTTTATGGTTGGCGGCTTTGGCCTCTGGGGTGGCGAAGCGGCCATCGGCCTCTTCCTGGTTTACTACGCGCTCCAGCCAGGCGTCGTCCATCGCAGTTTTGGCGCAGAACACCACCACCAGCGACGCGTCCAGCATTTTGCGTTCGTTAAAAACAAAACCGCCCGCGGCCGATTTTGCCACGCGGGCTTTGCCCTCTGGCGTACGGGCAACGATAAAGTGCCACGGCTGGGAATTGGTGCTGGACGGGCTGTACTGCAGCAAGGTTTTCACCTTCTCTACCTGCTCGTCTGTCAGGGTTTTGCTCGGGTCAAAGGCTTTGGTGGAGTGGCGTTTCAAAGCAACAGAAATAATATCCATAACAGCTCCTGGTGAATAAGATCCGCCCCTCAGCGAGGCGTAAGCTGAGCAGATTACCAGGGGAAACGTGAAATGATAAGTGCGTTAAATGCGCTTAAACTGTTCGCCTGAGGCGAACAATCACTGAGGGCGAATACGCTTCTGGTCACGTTTGGGCAGTTTATCCACGACCAGATGCCAGGAGTCCAGCACCAGATCGGTAACCAGCTCAGGGGTAATATCATCGCCGGCATAGAGGGAGATCCAGTGTTTTTTATTCAGGTGATACCCCGGCTCCAGGCTGCGGTAGATGGCCTGGTTGAGCAGGGATTTTTCTGGATCGGCTTTCAGGCTCACGTGCGCCCGCCCGCGCGCCACGCCCATCAGCATAAATATTTTCCCGCCCACCTTAAAAACATCATACTCCGGGCCAAACGGCCAGCAATGTTCCGTAAAGGGGAGCTCCAGCGCCACTTTTTTGGCCTGCTCCTGCAAGGTACGACTATCCATTGTCCTCCTCCGAGGCGAGGCCGCGCCACATCACCTCAAAGCCCAGCGATTTAAATTCCACGGCGCGAGAGGGATCGCGGGTGGCAAATTCCATCGTGGTCTCGGCCAGGGATAAGAAAATGGCATCGCCAAAGGTGCGGAACTCGTCGGACATAAAGACCTGGCGGATAGAGCGGCGGCAAAGCTCATGCAGCTCCGGGAACATCTCTTTTACTGCCTGCTCGGTCTCATTGTTGATTTTCTCGCTGACGCCCAGCTGGCGAATGGCCGCGTGGGAGACCGGATTGCGAATACCCCATTCAACGTAGCTGTTCCAGATATTACGCGTATATTCTTTTGGTAGCGTGATGGTGCGATCAAGGTTCGCCAGCATCGACTGGCAGAGATCCTGCTTCAGGTGCAGATAGAGGGCATTCAGCAGATCGTCTTTGGTAGCAAAGTAGCGAAACAGAGTCCCTTCAGCGACCCCCGCGTTACGGGCAATTAATGCCGTCGAGGCGGCAATGCCAGACTGGGCAAATGCAGCCGTTGCCGCCTCCAGTAACGCCAGTTTCTTATCTTCGCTTTTCGGACGTGCCACTAAATATCCTCCCGTGTCAATTGTAAAAAAGCGTATTGAAGCATGCGTTTCATATGGCTGCAACGCGGAATGTCAAAGATTGAAAACGTCTTGACGACATTCTATTCACTCCTATAATGAGTGCTTACTCTCTCATAATCAAGTTTTGCCCGCGCATACCATCGGATGGAGCGCGAAATCGGGTCGGGATATGAAGAAACCTCTCATTGTAAGCGTGGTGTTGGTCATGATTCTTGCGTCAGCGGCGAGTTTGCCTTTTGTCTTCAATGCGGGTTTTGGACAACCGCCTCAGGGCGCACAGCTAAGCGAAGTGGAGGCCTCTCCTCACTACCGCGACGGCCAGTTCCACAACACCCTGCCAACGCCGGGCTATACCGGTCAGAAAAATATGCTGGCGGCATGGTGGGGCTTTTTGATGACCAAAACCGAAAATGCGCGTCCGGCGGCACCGCTGCCAATGGTCAACACCGATCTGGCCAGCCTGCCGCTGGAGCAGGAAACCCTGGTCTGGCTGGGTCACTCTTCCTGGTATCTGCAGCTGGCGGGCAAGCGCATCCTGATTGATCCGGTGTTCAGTAACTACGCGGCGCCTTTCTCGTTTCTGAATAAAGCCTTTACCGGGGACTACCCGTGGCGGGCAGAGGCGATGCCGGAGATCGATCTGCTGATCATCTCTCACGATCATTACGATCATCTCGATTACGCCACCATTAAGGCGCTGATGCCAAAGGTGAAGCGTGTCATTACGCCGCTGGGCGTGGGCTCACACCTGCGTTATTGGGGCATGAACCCAGACATTATTGACGAACGCGACTGGAACCAGTCGGTGCCGGTGAGCGATGCACTCACCGTTCACGTTCTGCCCGCTCGCCACTTCTCCGGGCGCGGCCTGAAGCGTAACCAGACATTGTGGGGCAGCTTTATGTTCGTCACCCCGCAGCGCAAGGTTTACTACAGCGGGGACTCTGGCTACGGGCCGCACTTCAGCGCCATTGGCGAGCAGTTTGGCGAGGTGGCACTGGCCATCATGGAAAACGGTCAGTACGACCAGGACTGGAAATACATTCACATGCAGCCGGACGAAACGGCACAGGCCGCGGTGGATATTAAGGCCAAAGCGGTGGTGCCGGGGCATAACGGACGCTTCGTGCTGGCTAAGCACACCTGGGACGACCCGTTGATCCAGCTCACCCGCGCCAGTAAAGATAAAAATTATCGGCTGTTAACGCCAGAACCCGGCGAGCCGGTAGATGTTAGTAGCGCCACGCAGCACTTTCGCGAGTGGTGGAAATAATGTTAACCCGAGGAAGAGAAGGGGAGAGCAGTATGACTATTTCCGCTCAGGTCATTGATACGATTGTCGAGTGGATCGACGACAACCTCCATCAGCCGTTGCGCATTGATGATATCGCCCGTCACGCGGGATATTCGAAATGGCATTTGCAGCGGCTTTTTATGCAGTACAAAGGAGAGAGTCTGGGACGCTATATCCGCGAGCGCAAACTCTTGCTGGCGGCGCGCGATCTGCGCGAGTCAGATGAAAAGGTCTATGACATCTGCCTGCGTTACGGCTTTGATTCCCAGCAGACCTTTACCCGGGTCTTTACCCGCACCTTCAATCAGCCGCCTGGCGCGTATCGCAAAGAGAACCACTATCGGGCGCACTGAAGGTTGACCTCTCCCGCCAGGGGAGAGGGCGACATTCCTCTTACCAACGATAGTTCACGGTGGCGGTCATCGTCCGGCCAATGCCATAGAAGCATGCCGTATCGCTTGCACACGAAGCCACATACCGGGTATCCGCCACGTTATTCACGTTGAACTGCACGCTGGCGCCTTTCAGCGTGCTGTTCAGCTCGCCGAGATCGTAGCTCACCATGGCGTCATACAGATCGACCGAGGGCACCTTGAACGTATTCTTCGCATCGCCGTAGCTGGTGCCGATGTAGCGCATACCCACGCCTGCGGTCAGGCTCTTTAGCGCGCCTCCGGGAATGGTATAGCTGGCAAAGGCAGAGGCCATATGGGCGGGTATACGCGCCGGCGTTTTGCCCTCCGTCCCTGCCACCGTGGTGCTTTTGTTTTCTGCATCCGTCCAGGTATAGGAGCCAATCAGGTTGATGTTCTCCATCAGCGTGGCGTGGATCTCTGCTTCAACCCCTTTCGAGCGAACTTTGCCGGCGTTCTCAAACCAGCCTTCGGCGCTGTTGTACGTTGCGACGTTCTCCTGGGTTAAATCGTACAGCGCCAGGGTCATCAGGGTGGTGTCCACTGGCTGATACTTCAGGCCAATCTCCGTCTGCTCGCCGGTGGTCGGTTTAAAAGGCCCGACGCCCGGCGCGCGGTTGGTTTGCAGGTTCGGTTCGAAGGAGGTGCTGTAGCTAATATAGGGCGACAGGCCAAAATCAAAGGCGTACAGCAGGCCGGTACGCCAGGTGAATTTGCTGTCGTTTTGCTGGGTGACGCTGCTGTCCGTGAAGTCTTTGGTGCGAACTTCGCTCCAGTCGTAGCGCCCGGAAACCAGCCACTCCCAGTTTTTCCAGCTCATTTGATCCTGCAGATAGAGGCCCATCTGGTCGAGATTTTGCTGTTCATCCGTTGCGGTGCTGAACGTGCTTTCATCGACATTCACGCCGTAGACCGGGCGGGTCCAGTCGAGGTCGTACTGCGTGCCGGCGCCGCGCGCCAACAGCTGTTTATCTTTGCTGGCCTTGTAGTCAACGCCACCCAGCAGAATGTGGCTGACTTCGCCAGTATTGGCCAGATACTCCAGCTGATTATCCAGTCCAAACTCGTTGGTGGTGCGCACTTCACGCTGCGCCCGGCGGGTCAGCAGCGTGCTGTTGGCGGCGCTATTGGCATAAACAAGGTAGCGATACTTCTGCTTGATAGTGGCGTAACGCGCGTTCTGGCGGAAGGTCATATTATCGGTGAACTGGTGCTCCAGCTCGTAGCCGATAAGGGTCTGCTCGCGCCAGGACTGGTCGTAACTGGGATCGCTCACGTTAAAATCGTAGGGAATGTACTGGCCGTTAGCGCTCTTTACCGTGCCGTAGGCGGGCAGGAAATTGCGGTAACCTGCATCGGGATCTTTCTGGTAGCTGGTGAGGAGCGTAAAGCGCGTCTGATCGTTTGGATACCAGGTGATCGCCGGGGCTATCGCCATACGCGTCTCTTTATAATCGTCCACCTGGTTATGCTGGGTGCGAGCAATGCCGTTCACACGATACAGTACGCGACCATCGTCGCTAAGCTTGCCGCCGAAATCAAATGCGCCTTCTGCCAGATCATGATTGCCGGTGCGAAACTGCACATTATGAATAGCCTCTGCGGTGGGGCGTTTGCTGGTCATGCTGATTAAACCACCAGGGTTTACCTGACCGAACAGAACGGATGCCGGACCCCGTATCAGCTCCACCCGTTCCAGTAACCATGGATCGATCGTCCCCGTCTGGGAAGAGGCGGTTGCGCCAAAGCTCAGCCCGTCGAGGAACTTTGGCACATAGCTAAAGCCGCGCACAAAGACCTCGTCGTTACGGTTGGATGATCCGCGGTATTCTGTAAAGACCCCGGCGGAGTAGCGCAGCGCCTGCGATACGGAGGTGACATCCTGCATTGCCATCTGGTCGCGGGTGATCACCGAGACCGACTGCGGCGTCTTCAAAATTTCTGCGCTGGTTTTCGTCGCGGAGAGCGTTTTGGTGGCCACAATGCCGGTGACCGGGGCCGTGGGCTCCTGACTCACACCCTGCGTAACCACAAGCGTTTCTTCATTGTTTGCGGCCTGAGCCACCATGCTGACTGTCGCCAGGCTCATAAGCCAGAGGCGCATTACTTTATTCTTTTTAAACATTTTTATTATCTATCCTTGGTTGCTATCGCCATAAAAACACCGGTAAAAACGTTTTAAATGATATTGCAAACAATTACCATTTGCATTAGCGTTACTGACAAATTTTGCGAGGAAAGGGCGTAAATGAAAAGGGTGTGGAGTGGGTTGCTGTTAGGAATAAGTACACTGCCAGCCATGGCGGCGACCTGTGAACACTCTTCCCTTCAGGGGGATGTACAGGGGAAATTTGATGCCAGCGGCGAAGTCTGTTTTACGCTGCCGAAACTGAATGAAAACTATGTCTCGGCCACGCTAAAAGGGGTAACGGACGCCCGCCTGCTGGATGGACAAAATAGCCGGGTTCGCACCCTGATTGAGAATGGCCCGGCGGACGGCGAACACTCGCTACTCTTCGCTTTGCCGGTGCGCCAGAACACCTCCCTGGTGCTGCACGGCGAACCGGGTCAACCCTGGCATTTTCAGTGGCGAATAAGAGAAACCTCCGCATTACCGCGCGTGCAGATGCTTGAGCCTGAAAGTCCGACTCTGAATGCGCTGGCAAAAACGGTTGCTGCTGGTGGGAGTACTGAGGCGTTCTGGCAGGCGCAGCGTCGACAGGGAACGCCGATGGTGGAGCCGGTGGACGCCGACCACAAGCGGGTGACTTTCCTCTGGCGCGGCGCGCGGGAAAACGTCTTCATTCTTGGGTCACCGGCGGGCGACCATGACCCCTTGTTCCGGTTAGGGCAAAGCGACGTCTGGTTTCGTAGCTATGTAGTGCCTTCCGATACCCTGATGCAGTACAAGCTGGCGCCGGATGTGCCGGTTATCACCGGCTCCCCACGCGATCAACGTCGGGCGATCCTGGTCAGCGCACAGGCCGATCCGCTCAACCCCCACACTGCCGTGCAGGGTAAGCAGGATCGCTGGAATCGTTATTCACTGCTTGATCTCAGCCCGACGCGCTACTGTTCCGCGCAGGCCGCCGCCACGCCCATTGTGAATGGCTCGCTTACCCGTCACACCTTTACCAGCACCCAGCTTGGCAACAGCCGCGACGTGTTGCTCTACCGGCCGCGCAGCGCGCAGCCAGCGCGCTGGACGCTCATCCTCTTCGACGGGCAGATCTATCAGCGCGACTATCACGTCGCCAATATCTTCGATAGCTTAATTACGCGGCATGTTCTGCCGCCGATAAATGTGGTCTTTATCGATAGCCTCGATCACGCCCGCCGTAGTCAGGAGTTGCCGCCTAATCCGCGCTTCGCCAATGCCATGGCCCACGAGTTTCTGCCCTGGCTACGGGGTCAGGGCGTGGCTTTACAGCGGCAAAAAACAGTGCTGGCGGGCTCCAGTTACGGTGGCCTTGCCGCCTCGTGGGTGGCTTTACGCTATCCACGCCTGTTTGGCAATGTGCTGAGTTTGTCCGGCTCTTACTGGTGGGCGCCTGAAGGCGAAGAGGCAAGCTGGTTAACACGTCAGTATCAGCATGCCCCGCGCTACCCGATTCGCTTCTGGCTGCAGGCCGGCAGGTTTGAAAGCAGTGGTCCGGATGGCGGTATCTACCGGAATACCCTGGAGTTTGAGCAGGTGCTAAAAGAGAAAGGGTATCGGGTGAGTTTTCACCCGTGGTCCAGCGGTCACGATTACACGGCGTGGTGCGAAGCGCTGGTCCAGGGGATGCGCGATTTCACCGATTTACGACGTCCGTGAGAACCAGCGGCGCCAGATGAAACGCAGGATGAAAAATTCAATGGCGCCCAACAGCAGAAACCACAGGCAGAACAGAATAGTGTAAAGCTGATTCAAATCGACCATATGGAAGGTGGTCATTAGCTTTTGCGCCAGCCACAGACCCAGCGAGGGCGCGGGCAACAGCAGCACGGAGAGAAAGGCCATCAGCAAAATGCCGCCTGCCGTTAACAGCGATTCTAACGGGTGTTTCATAGTAATGTTAATCGTCAGTTAAAAATAGCATTGTCCGGGATAGCGCAACGTAAAGCAATATAAACCTCTGGCCGCGAGGGCGGATAATAATCCGCCGATGTACGCCGGAATTGCATTATTTTAGTGGAGAATATTCAAGTAATCCTTATCCGTGTAAATTAATGTCATCCCACGGAAAATAATTTAACGAAAGTGTAGGTGCTATATCCAATTAACGTGGCGATAACAATGGCAGCGACAATATATAACGCCAGGCGGCGACCGCGATAAATACCAAACATGCTTCCCCCTTGTTTAAGGTTGGTTTAGAAATATTTTGTGAAAATCATTATATGAAATAAGTTGTGCTGAGTTTTGCCATTATCTTTTTAGAATATATTGCGATAAATCAATTTTTGCCACAACTTATTAATTTATTTCACGCCCATTTTAATAAGCCAGAAAGGAATTCCGGCTGCCATTCACATGAAATTAAAGGAACTGACTATGACGAAAATGCCTAACCCGCCGTCTTCGCCATCCCCTGACAACAAGGCTTCTGGTCTGGCGTATCAGCAGACCGTGGAGCAGACTCTGGCCGCGCTGCAAACCCACACTAACGGTCTGAGCCGCGCCGAGGCGGATGAACGCTTAAATAAATATGGCCCGAATGCGTTGCCAGAGAAAAAAGCGAAACCTGCCTGGCTGCGTTTTCTGGCCCATTTTAACGATGTCCTGATTTATGTACTGCTGGCGGCAGCTGTATTAACGGCGGTAATGGGGCATTGGGTCGATACGCTGGTTATTCTTGGCGTGGCGGTCATTAACGCCTTAATTGGTCATGTTCAGGAAAGCAACGCCGAAAAATCGCTGCAAAGTATTCGAAATATGCTCTCTAGCGATGCGCGTGTTATTCGTCACGGCGAGCACGAAACCATTCCAACCACTGAAATCGTTCCGGGCGATATTATTGTCTTGCGCGCAGGAGATCGTATTCCGGCGGATATGCGTCTGATTGAAGCGCATAATTTACGCGTGGAAGAGGCGATACTGACCGGGGAATCCACGGTGGTGGATAAACATACCGATGTGCTGCACGGCGAACTGCCGCTGGGCGATCGCACCAATCTCGTCTTTTCAGGCACGACCGTCAGCGCGGGCGGTGGCGTGGGCGTGGTCATCGCCACCGGGCAAGAGACTGAACTTGGGCACATCAACCAGATGATGGCCGGTATAGAGAAGCACCGCACACCGCTGCTGGTACAGATGGATAAGCTGGGCAAAGCGATTTTCGCCATTATCCTGGCGATGATGGCGGCGCTGTTTGTCTTTAGCATCCTGTTGCGCGATATCCCGCTGGGTGAACTGCTTCTCTCCCTGATAAGCCTGGCGGTCGCCGCCGTGCCGGAAGGTTTGCCGGCCATTATTTCGATTATCTTGTCGCTGGGCGTGCAGGCGATGGCGCGTAAGCGGGCGATCATCCGCAAACTCCCTACCGTGGAAACGCTGGGGGCAATGACCGTGGTCTGTTCGGATAAAACCGGCACCCTGACCATGAACGAGATGACCGTGAAGGCAATCATCACCGCCGAAAGTTGCTACAGCGTGGACGGTAATAGCTACGAGCCGGAGGGGAAGATCTGCCTTGAGGGCAGCGACGAGCCGGTACAAATCCAGCCAGGCACCGTGCTGGAGCAATATCTGCGCACGATTGACCTCTGCAATGACAGCCAGTTGGTTAAGGACGAGCGCGGCCTGTGGGGCATTACCGGCGGGCCGACCGAAGGGGCGCTGAAGGTGCTGGCCGCTAAAGCGAAGCTAAGCCCCGTGGCGACCACGCTTATTAGCAAAATCCCGTTCGACTCCCAGTACAAGTACATGAGCACGCACTACCAGGTGGGCAACGACGCGCAGATTTTAATTACCGGCGCGCCGGACGTGATTTTCGCCCTTTGCGAGCAGCAGCAGACCCGCAACGGCGCCGAGCCCTTCAACCGCGCGTACTGGGAAGACGAGATGGCGCGCTTTGCCCGGCAGGGGCTGCGCATGGTTGCCGCCGCCTTTAAGCCGGCTGCCGCCGACAAGCCAGCACTACGTCATGAGGATCTCAGCAGCGGGCTGATCATGCTGGGGATCGCCGGCATGATGGATCCACCGCGCCCGGAAGCGATCGATGCCATCCACGCCTGTCAGCAGGCGGGGATCCGTGTGAAGATGATCACCGGTGACCACCCGCAGACGGCCATGAGCATTGGGCAGATGCTGGGAATTGCTAACAGCAGCCAGGCGATAACCGGCTATCAGCTGGAGCATATGGACGATGCAGCGTTGGCGACCGCGGCGGTGCAGTATGACATTTTCGCCCGTACCAGCCCGGAGCATAAGCTGCGCCTGGTCAAGGCCTTGCAGGAGAAGGGCGAGATTGTCGGCATGACGGGTGACGGGGTGAACGATGCGCCCGCGCTGCGTCAGGCGGATGTGGGCATTGCGATGGGTATTAAAGGCACCGAAGTGACTAAAGAGGCGGCCGAGATGGTCTTGACCGATGACAACTTCGCCACTATCGCCAGCGCGGTAAAAGAGGGGCGCCGCGTTTACGACAATCTGAAGAAGACCATTCTCTTCATTATGCCGACCAACCTCGCGCAGGGGCTATTGATTATCATCGCCCTGCTGGCGGGGAACGTCATTCCGCTGACGCCGGTACTGATTTTGTGGATGAACATGGCAACCTCCGCCACGCTCTCTTTCGGCCTGGCTTTCGAAGCCGCCGAGCGCAACATCATGAAGCGTCCGCCGCGCCAGACTGCGCAGTATGTGATGGATGCCTATGCCGTATGGCGCGTGGCGTTCGTTGGCACCATGATTGCCATCGCCGCCTTTGCGCTGGAAGCCTGGCTGGCGCCGCGTGGGCACAGCGCCGAATTTACCCGCACTGTGCTTCTGCAGATGCTGGTCTGCGCCCAGTGGGTCTATATGATTAACTGCCGCAACACCGAGGGCTTCTCCCTCAACCGCGGCCTGCTGGCTAACAAAGGTATCTGGCTGGTAACGGGTGTACTGCTTCTGCTGCAGTTGGCGATTATCTACCTGCCATTTATGCAGATGTTGTTCGGTACCGAGGCGTTGTCACTGCGCTACTGGTTCGTCACCCTGGCGGTGGCTGGCGCAATGTTCTTTGTTGTCGAAATTGAGAAAAGATTGACCCGCAGGTTCCGTAAGGCGGCATAAGATACATGGTTCCTCCCGCCCTCTCCTCAACGGGGAGAGGGCGAGAGGAGATCACGCGCCTTTAGGCCATCATTCCTGTCCGTAAGCGTTACGGACTCGTTGCCCACAGCTCAGCATGTTTCTGCACCAGGGTGATCAGCGACCCGCCGTCGGCGACGAAATCACGCATGCGCTGCGCCTCGCTTTTACCCTGTTTCAACATCAGGCCAATCTCCTGAATCGCGCTTGTCGCCCCCAGCTTTTCGGCTGACGGGGCGACGCGCTCCAGCAACCATGCGATATCCTCTGCAATGGTCTTCTGCTCACCGCTGTGAACATCCGTCAAAATGCCCGCCAGACCGTAGCGGCAAGCTTGGAAGCGATTGAACCGATACAGTAGAAAATCCTGCTCCTGATGTTTGTAAGGCCGGGTGGTCAGCAGCCAGTGCGAGGTGGCCTGAATCAGACCCGCGATATTAATGGCATGGCCCAGCGTCAGGGGGGTGTCCATTACCCGCACCTCCACGGTGCCGAAATGGGGGCTGGGGCGGATATCCCAGTGCAGATCTTTGATGCTGTCGATCATGCTGGTGGAGCTAAGCCGGCGGAAAAGCCCTTCGAACGCCTGCCAGTTAGGTGCCCAGGGCATCAGGCCGTTATCCGGGAAGCCTGAAAAGATATTCAGCCGTGATGAAGCAAACTGGGTGTCGGTGCCCTGCATATAGGGCGAGGAGGCCGCCAGCGCAATAAAGTGCGGCACAAAGCGGGATAAACCGTGCAGCAGATAGATAGCGTCGTCACCGGTGCGGCACCCCACGTGCACATGCTGCCCGAAGACCGTCGCCTGTAAAATCAGGTAGCCAAAGCGCTCCAGGGTGACGTTATAACGCTCGTCGTCGCACACTTCCTGGCGTTGCCATTTCTGGAAGGGGTGGGTACCACCGCCGCAGATCTGCACATGATGCTCGCTGGCTGCTCGCAGAATGGCCTGCTGGATAGCCGAAAACTGTGCGGCGGCCTGGTCAATGCTCTGGCACACGCCGGTGGCAATTTCGAGCATGCTTTCGGTGATATCGTGTTTGACTTCACCGGCCTGGATCTCGTTTTCAACCGCGGCAATCAGCGCGGAGGAGTCCTGGCTAAGGTCATAGCCCGGTGGGTTGACCACCTGTAGCTCCAGTTCAATGCCAAGCGTGAAGGGTTCAGAGGCGTGGAAGTCAGGTAAAGGCATGGCACACTCCGTTGTCAGGTATCATTTCAGTATAGACAACGCAGGCGGTTCGCCCTCGCTGGTCAGTTGCCGGTATCGGCACACCCCGGCTACTCACCGCGTTTTGCCGGGGCGCGTTTCATCCCGCCTTGATCTTCACTGACCGTCATTGCCGATTTTTTCTCTCCTTGTCTCCCCATAGCCTCAAAACCCATTGTGCTTTACACTGCGCGCTGCAAAAATTGAGTTATGAACGATCAGACAGGCGGTAAAAGCGATGAACGGAACAATCACAACGTGGTTTAAAGATAAAGGCTTTGGATTTATCAAAGATGAGAACGGTGACAACCGCTATTTTCATGTGATTAAGGTCGCTAACCCTGATCTGATCAAAAAAGATGCGGTGGTGACCTTTGAACCGACCACCAATAACAAAGGCCTCTCGGCGTATGCCGTGAAGGTGATCCCCGAAAGCAAATACCTCTTTATTGCGGGCGAGCGTGTGAAGCTTACCTCGATCAAATCTTTCGTGGTCTTCAGTGAGGATGAACCTGTTGAGACCGGGATCGATAAAGAGAACGCGGTGCTTTCAGTAGGGATCCTGATGAGCAATATCAGGCCAAAAGCGGATAAGAAGCCAGGCGAAATGCGCGCCGTGAAGAAGCTGGCCATCACCACTTTCCAGAACACAACGCTGATCTTCACCGAAGATGAGATCGACATCGATGCCACGGTGAAGCTGCTGAAGTGATCCTGTGCCGAAATTCTGCAGCAATGAGAAGCAGAATTTCGGCTTTATAGGTTGTCTCTGCACTTACTGTGCCGCGCCGGACGACTCCTTCACAAATTCCTCCAGCATCCACACCATGTCATGCAGTAGCCCCGTAAGTGAACTCTCCACGCTGGCTGGCAACGTTCCGCCCAGAACGGCCTGCGTCAACGCCAGGGCATAATCCACCTGAACGGTTATCTCCTGCCAGCACGCCGGCACGCTGGTGCTGAATCTTTCACCTTCGATCAACTGCGCAATCAGTTCCGGGGAAGGCTCGCTCGTGTCGCACTCCCGCATCTGCCCAAGGGTTTGCAGCAGCTTTTCGCAGAGGGCTTTACGCGTGTCGTGCGCGTCGGTCTCCTTCAGCACGCTAACCAGTGCCGCGCTGATATCAGCCAGTTCGGGAAGTTCTGCCGTCGTGGCAAGCGGCGTATCGATCAGTTGCTGAACTAACGCGTTAGTGGATGAGGCGTAAACGTATGTCGATTTTGTTGTCATGTCGTATTCCTTCTCTATAAAAGCTCCTGACAGCGAAATTTTCTGTGCTCGTGAGGGGTAGCACTGACGGAGGTAGGAATACCGTACACGACAAAACGGCCAGCCAACCGGCTGCTCCGCCAGCGCTACCGCGATTTTAACGGCGTGGCAAAGTGAATGTCGTGTCATCCTGTCTGGGTTCCTACACCCGGTTGCAGAGCGCCCGCAACTCAGGCACTTTACGGCCCCGCCCTGGCAAATAACAGTCAAAACCGCGAAATGCACCCGCTAACTTTTCGATTTGCGAGGCGCTTTCCAGAATGTCGGGATCCAGGCGTAAAAATCCTCTGTTCGCCTGCTTTTTATCCTGATATAACAAAGTCTTTACATTTCAAAGGGGGGGGCACCGTGCCGGAAATTAATGAATTTGGTCAGACTGTTAATGACGTCGTTCCCGGCTGGAATGGCGCACGCGTTTTACCCCGCTCGCTTCTGCCAGGACGCTTCTGCCGACTGGAGCCGCTGGATGCCGCCCGCCACGCCGTCGATCTGTTTGAGGCTTTTGCGCTGGGTGATGGCAGCGACTGGACGTGGATGGCCAGTAACCTGCCGGAAAGCGTGGAGGTCACCCGACACTGGCTGCTGGGCAAAGTCATGGACGATGCCCTGGTGCCCTATGCGGTGATTGATACCCGCACGGACCAGGCCGTGGGGGTAGTGTGTTACATGGCGATCGACCGCCAGATGGGAACGGTAGAAATTGGTCACGTGACCTGGTCGCGTAAAATGCGTCACAGCCCGATGGGTACCGAAGCCATCTGGCTGCTGTTGAAAAATGCTTTCGCGCACGGCTATCGTCGGCTGGAGTGGAAGTGCGACTCAATGAACGTGGTCTCGCGCCGGGCCGCCGAACGGCTGGGGTTCACCTGGGAAGGGCGGTTGCGACAAAAAATTGTGCGCAAGGGCCGAACGCGCGACAGCGATATGCTTTCGATTATCGATGGTGAGTGGCCAAAAAAAGAGGCGGCGCTGTGTGCCTGGCTGGCGGCGGAGAATTTTGACGGGGAAGGGCGGCAGATTAAAAAACTGGAAGCGTTTCGCGAATAATCCCCCTCTCCAGTGAGGAGAGGAGGAGAGGTGAAGGACGACTTACCGGCGAACCGGTGCGCCGTTCGCCACATAATAGGCTGCCGTGCTTTTCGCCAGCGGCTCGCGCCCGCGGATCGCATCAGCAATTTTCTCGCCAATCATAATGGTGGTGGCGTTCAGGTTGCCGGTGATGATTTGCGGCATGATCGACGCATCCACCACGCGTAACCCTTCCAGCCCGTGAACACGGCCTTCGCCGTCTACCACCGCCATCTCGTCGTAGCCCATCTTGCAGGTGCCGCACGGGTGGAAGGCGGTTTCAGCGTGGTTACGCACGAACTCGTCCAGCTGCTCGTCGGTCTGGCACTCCACGCCCGGGCTGATTTCCCGGCCACGGTATTTGTCCAGCGCGGGCTGGTGCATGATCTCGCGGGTGATGCGGATCGCGTCGCGGAACTCCTGCCAGTCCTGTTCATGGGACATGTAGTTAAACAGGATCGCCGGATGCTGATGCGGGTCGCGGGATTTGATCCGCACGTGCCCGCGGCTCGGCGAGCGCATGGAGCCGACGTGACACTGGAAGCCGTGCTCTTTCACCGCGTTCGAGCCGTTGTAGTTAATCGCTACCGGCAGGAAGTGGTACTGAATGTTCGGCCATTCGAACTCCTCGCGGCTGCGGATAAACCCGCCCGCTTCGAAGTGGTTGCTTGCGCCCACGCCGGTGCCGCCAAACAGCCACTCCGCACCAATCTTCGGCTGGTTCCACCACTGCAGGGCAGGGTAGAGGGAGACCGGCTCTTTGCATTCGTACTGGAGATACATCTCCAGGTGATCCTGCAAGTTCTCACCCACGCCGGGTAAGTCATGCACCAGCGGAATGTCGAACTGCTTCAGCAGTTCAGCGCTGCCCACGCCGGAGCGTTGAAGGATCTGTGGAGAGGCAATCGCCCCCGCGCACAGCAGCACTTCTTTATTCGCCGTTGCTTTCGACGGGATAGTGCTTTCGCCCTCCAGCCACTCGACGCCCACCGCGCGTTTGCCGTCAAAGATAATGTGATCGGTCATGGCGTGAGTGCGGATGGTCAGGTTCGGGCGCGGCTTCGCCTGGTCCAGATAGCCGCGCGCGGTGCTGGCGCGTCGACCCTGCGGCGTGACCGTGCGATCCATCGGCCCGAAGCCTTCCTGCTGGTAGCCATTGAGATCGTCGGTGCGCGGATAACCCGCCTGCACGCCCGCTTCTACCATCGCCTCGAACAGCGGGTTCACGCCCGGTTTAGAGGTGGTAACGCTCACCGGACCGTCGCCGCCGTGGTAGTCATTCGAACCCACGTCGCGGGTCTCCGCCTTGCGGTAGTAGGGCAGGCAGTTGAGATAGCTCCAGTGCTCCAGCCCGGTTTCCTTCGCCCAGTTATCCAGATCCATGGCGTTACCGCGCACGTAGCACATGCCGTTGATTAGCGATGAGCCGCCCAGACCTTTACCGCGTCCGCACTCCATGCGACGGTTGTTCATATACGGCTCTGGTTCGGTTTCATACGCCCAGTTGTAGCGCTTGCCCTGCAGCGGAAACGCCAGCGCGGCGGGCATCTGGGTGCGGAAGTCAAAACGGTAATCCGGGCCGCCCGCTTCAAGCAGCAGCACGGTGGTGTTCGGATCTTCAGTCAGTCGTGTTGCCAGCACGTTGCCGGCAGAGCCGGCTCCGATAATGATGTAGTCAAATTGCAAATAAACCTCCCGGTTAAAATATGGACTGGAATTTAGCCATCTCAACCTGGATGGACTTCACCTGGGTATAGCTCTGGAGCGTCATCACTCCGTTCTCGCGGCCAATGCCGGAGTGTTTATAGCCGCCGACCGGCATCTCTGCGGCGGATTCACCCCAGGTGTTGATCCAGCAGATGCCCGCTTCGAGCTGATGAATGGCGCCGTGGGCGCGGTTCAAATCGGCGGTGACGATGCCCGCCGCCAGCCCGTAGTCGGTGTCGTTGGCGCGACGAATCGCTTCCTCGTCGGTTTCATAGGTGAGGATGGACATCACCGGCCCGAAGATCTCCTCGCGCACGATAGTCATCTCGTCGGTGCAGTCGGTGAACACGGTCGGGGCCACCCACGCACCGTTGTCAAAGCCTTCACCTTTCAGCACGTCGCCGCCGCACAGCACGCGCGCGCCTTCCTCTTTGCCTTTGGCGATGTAGCGCAGCACGTTTTCGCGGTGCGGGAAGCTGACCAGCGGGCCGAAGTTGGTGTTTTCATCGAACAGGTCGCCCGCATGGATGCGGCCCACGCGCTCGACAATTTTCTGCTCAAATGCGGCTTTAAATTTTGCAGGCACAAACACGCGGGTGCCGTTAGTGCACACCTGGCCGGAGCTGAAGAAGTTGGCCATCATGGCGATGTCTGCCGCAAGATCGAGATCCGCATCATCGAAAATAATCAGCGGTGATTTGCCGCCCAATTCCATCGTCACCTCTTTCAGGGACGAGGCAGCCGAGTTCGCCATCACCTTTTTGCCGCTGGCGACGCCGCCGGTAAAGGAGACCTTCTCGATGCCCGGATGTTCGGTCAGGAACTGGCCGGTTTCCGCGCCCACGCCCGGCAGGACGTTAAACACGCCGTCCGGCAGACCCGCCTCGGTATAAATTTCGGCAAGTTTCAGGGCGGTGAGCGGAGTAACCTCACTCGGTTTGAAGATCATTGCGTTGCCCGCCGCCAGCGCCGGGGCAGATTTCCACAGGGCGATCTGAATGGGGTAGTTCCACGCGCCGATCCCCGCCACCACGCCCAGCGGCTCGCGACGGGTGTAGACGAATGAGGTATCGCGCAGCGGGATCTGGCTCCCTTCCAGTGCCGGGATCAGGCCCGCATAGTACTCCAGCACGTCCGCGCCGGTGACGATGTCGACGGTGCTGGTTTCAGAAAACGCTTTACCGGTATCGAGGGTTTCCAGCTTCGCCAGTTCGTCGTTACGTTCGCGCAGGATCTCCACGGCGCGGCGCAGAATGCGCGAACGCTCCATGGCGGTCATCGCTGCCCAGATTTTTTGCCCGCGCTGTGCGCTTTCAACCGCGCGGTCGACATCCTCGCGCCCGGCGGCCTGTACGGTCGCCAGAACTTCGCCGTTGGCCGGGTTGATGGTCTCGAAGGTGCGACCGCTGGTGGCCGATGTATAACCACCATTGATATAAAGCTGCTGTTCTGCCATTCGGGACATAATTTCTCCTCGGTTAATCGGTCGGTAAATGCTGGCTAATAAAGTGGCTGGTGAGCGACTGGGCCAGGTTTTTGTCCAGCGGTTTGCCGCTCAGTGCGGCGCGTAGCCACAGCCCGTCAATCAGGGCCGCCAGTCCGTATCCTGCCTCCTGCGCCTGGTCACGCGGCAGTTCACGACGAAACTCGTACACCAGATTCGACAGCAGGCGGCGGCTGCTCACCTGCTGCAATCGATAAAGCATCGGCTGGTGCATACTGCTCGCCCAGAAGGCCAGCCAGGCTTTCATCGCCGCGCTGCTTACCTGGGTTTCATCAAAGTTGCCGCCGACAATCGCCTGTAATCGCTGCTCCGCGCTGCCGTTGGGCAACGCATGTAAACGGCTTAATACCGCATCGCGCAGCTGGCCGGTAATGTCGCGCATGGTCGCTTCCAGCAGACCGTTTTTGTCTTTGAAATAGTGACTGATGATCCCCGTGGACACGCCCGCCCGACGGGCGATCTGCGCGATGGTCGCATCGTGCATGCCCACCTCATTTATTGCTTCCAGCGTGGCGTCGATCAGTTGCCTGCGCCGGATTGGCTGCATCCCCACTTTGGGCATTTTTGCCACTCCATTCATCAGCGTTTGTAATACATTAAAGCGGTTTTTGATTGGACGTTCAATATAAAATGTGTCTTAATTGTTGCGGATTTGGATTTCAATAGTTACAAAAACAGTGGGGATACTGGATGACAGACCTTTCACAAGACAGAGAAAAAGACAAAATCAACCCGGTCGTTTTTTATACTTCCGCCGGGCTGATTTTGTTGTTTTCCCTGACGACGATCTTCTTTCGTGATTTTTCTGCCGAGTGGATTGGGCGCACCCTCAACTGGGTGTCGAAAACCTTTGGCTGGTACTATCTGCTGGCGGCGACGCTCTATATCGTCTTCGTGGTGTGCATTGCCTGCTCGCGCTTCGGTTCGGTGAAGCTCGGGCCGGAGCAGTCAAAGCCCGAGTTCAGCCTGCTGAGCTGGGCCGCGATGCTCTTTGCCGCAGGCATCGGCATCGATTTGATGTTCTTCTCCGTAGCCGAGCCGGTCACGCAGTATATGCAGCCGCCGGAAGGGGCGGGGCAGACCATGGAGGCTGCGCGCCAGGCGATGGTCTGGACGCTGTTCCACTACGGCCTGACCGGCTGGTCGATGTACGCTCTGATGGGGATGGCGCTCGGATACTTCAGCTATCGTTATAATTTGCCCCTGACCATCCGCTCTGCCCTCTATCCGATTTTCGGTAAAAAAATCAACGGGCCCATTGGACACAGCGTAGATATTGCGGCGGTGATCGGTACCATCTTCGGCATCGCTACCACGCTGGGTATCGGTGTGGTGCAGCTTAACTACGGGCTGAGCGTGCTGTTTGATATCCCGGATTCGATGGCGGCCAAGGCGGCGCTGATTGCGCTGTCGGTGATTATCGCCACCATTTCTGTCACCTCCGGCGTGGATAAAGGGATCCGCGTGCTCTCCGAGCTGAACGTCGCGCTGGCGTTGGGGCTGATTCTGTTCGTGCTGTTTATGGGCGACACCTCGTTCCTGCTTAACGCGCTGGTGCTGAACGTTGGCGACTACGTGAACCGCTTTATGGGCATGACGCTGAACAGCTTTGCCTTTGACCGCCCGGTGGAGTGGATGAACAGCTGGACGCTCTTCTTCTGGGCGTGGTGGGTGGCCTGGTCGCCGTTTGTTGGCCTGTTCCTGGCGCGTATTTCGCGCGGACGCACCATTCGCCAGTTCGTGCTGGGGACGCTGATTATCCCGTTCACCTTTACCCTGCTGTGGCTCTCTGTGTTCGGCAACAGTGCCCTGCACGAGATTATCCATGGCAATGCGACCTTTGCTCAGGAGGCGATGGCGCACCCGGAGCGCGGTTTCTACAGCCTGCTGGCGCAGTATCCGGCGTTCACCTTTAGCGCCTCCGTGGCGACCATTACCGGCCTGCTGTTCTACGTCACCTCGGCGGATTCCGGTGCGCTGGTGCTGGGGAACTTCACCTCGAAGCTGAAGGACATCAACAGCGACGCGCCAAACTGGATCCGCATCTTCTGGTCGGTCGCTATTGGCCTGCTGACGCTCGGCATGCTGATGACCAACGGCATTTCCGCCCTGCAGAACACCACGGTGATCATGGGGCTGCCGTTCAGCTTTGTGATCTTCTTCGTGATGGCCGGGCTGTACAAATCGCTGAAGGTGGAAGACTACCGCCGCGAAAGTGCCAATCGCGACACCGCCCCGCGCCCGATGGGCTCGCAGGACCGCCTGAGCTGGAAGAAACGTCTGTCGCGCCTGATGAACTACCCGGGCACGCGTTACACCAAACAGATGATGGAGACGGTCTGCTTCCCGGCAATGGAAGAGGTGGCTCAGGAGCTGAAGCTGCGCGGCGCGCGCGTCGAGCTGAAAAGCCTGCCGCCGGAGGAGGGCGAAACCCTGGGGCACCTGGATCTGCTGGTGGATATGGGCGACGAGCAGAACTTTGTTTACCAGATCTGGCCGCAGCAGTATTCCGTGCCCGGCTTTACCTATCGGGCCCGCAGCGGGAAATCAACCTACTACCGGCTTGAGACGTTCCTGCTGGAGGGCAGCCAGGGCAATGACCTGATGGATTACAGCAAGGAGCAGGTCATTACGGATATTCTGGACCAGTATGAACGGCACCTGAACTTTATCCACCTGCACAGGGAAGCGCCGGGGAACAGTGTGATGTTCCCGGATGTGTAAGCTGGAGTGTTAAAATAAGAGCGGCGCCATGCGTAAGTGTGGTGCCGTTTTTTTTGGCGTAAGCGCCAGGCACCACGAAAAACGGTATGTGTTTGGGGTTAGGGATGAATGGCTAATCTGTGCCAGAAGCGGACTTTCGGGGCACAGTCAGTGCCCGCTGATTTCTTATCATAAATTTCCGGGACTGCCAGAGTGGCAACTTTGTCAAAGCATTCCGCTTTGATCATATCGTTGCCAGCAAAAGACTTATCGATAAGGGTTAACCATGCCTATGTTTCAATAATAATTCGGAATGCGTACTCAGTGGTCAAACCGATTACAGAGAACGCAGTCCCTCAGGTAAATCAGCCCTCAGGTATCCAACGTTGTTCTGTCGCTTCTTCATCGTAACGTACACCGGCTGGAAGGGATATTAGCTCAATTAATATGCCAAACGGCGTCATGCCGAACCACGTCTGGTTACCTTTACCCTCTTCCTGTGCGAAACAGTCTGACGGCCCGTCGAACATTTGCGCTCCGTGTAAACGCATGTTGGCAGCAGTCTTATGGATATCATCAGTATACAGCGAGAAGTGATTAATTCCCGGCTGGCCAGGATTGGCAGAATGTTCCTGAACAGTGGGGGAGGTCTGAAACAGTTCAACGTTACAACCGTTAGCCAGACGTAACATGGCTAACCCGGTAAGGTTCATTTCAGCGGGAAAACCATTCAGAGGGGACATTTTATCTCCTGTTATGGTCTGATCCGGATTGTCAGGCGGCACTAACCCCAATGCCAGGTAACGACGCGACACCAAAAACCAGCAATATCAGGTCAGTTCGTTCAGCCATGTTCACGGATGCCAGAAACGGCGCAATGTAGGTATAAAAGATGTTGTGCGCCAGTACGAACGTCAGTACCACAAATAACACCGGGCGGACGCCTGCAAGCGTCAAAATCTGTCTCAGCGGCAGGCGTTTACCCGCAGCCAGCCCCGCAAAATCAGGCACCCGGATACGCACCCATACCATCAACCCCACCGCCATCACGCTCATGATACCGAAGCACATGCGCCACCCGATCAGGCTGCCAAGAAGAGTGCCGGCAGGCACGCCAAGCGACAGAGCAAGTGGAGTGCCGACCATCGCTATGGCAATAGCCCGGCCTTTCTTTTCGTCTGGCACCATACGTGCGGCATAGCCAGCCAGCAATGCCCAAACGAGCCCGGCTGAAACGCCGGCCAGGAACCTTGCCGCCATCGTAATGACATAATTACCAGAGAACGCTGTGACGGTATTTGCGACAACAAATCCTGTCAGCGCGAGCAGTAATAACGGGCGGCGACGCATGCCCTGCGTGGCGGTAATCAGAGGGATAGCAGCCACCAGCGATCCGACAGCGTAAAGCGTAACGAACTGTCCGGCCAGCGCGCCCGAAATATTCATGCCAGCACTAATCTGCGGCAACAATCCCGCAGGGAGAGCTTCTGTCACAATGGTAATGAACCCTGCGAGGGCGAGCGCCAAAAGCGCGGCAATGGGGAGCCGATCATGTTCAGCATTTTGACGCTGAGTGAGAGTTGAATTAGTCATAGTTGTGCCTTGCTGCGCGGCGGAGCCCCGTCTTTGTTACCCGGGGCCGCCAGAGGAAGTGGGTAGCAGCCATAATGCGGGTGTTACTTATTCAGGACAATAATGCTAATGTTCAAAACATATCGGACAAATATTCTTAAGTGTTGTTAATGATGGAATCACTGAGTGGTATTACCTTTTTCGTGCAGGCAGCAGAAGCGTTGAGCTTCTCCGGGGCCGGTCGAAACCTTGGCGTTTCTTCATCAACGGTAGGCAAAAGCGTCTCCCGGCTGGAAGAGCGGCTGGGCGTCCGCCTGTTTCACCGCAGCACGCGTAGCATAAGGCTCACCGCTGAGGGCGGTCTGTTCCTTGAACGATGCCGCCGCATTCTGAGCGAAGTGGAAGCCGCCGAGCTGGAGCTTTCTGAAACCAGACTACAACCCCGCGGGCGCTTGCGTATCAGTATGCCTCTTGTTGGTATGCTGGTGATGCCTGCCATAACCGCCTTCATGCATCGTTATCCCGAGGTCGAGCTGGATGTGGATTTTTCGGATCGCATGGTAGATGTGATTGAAGAGGGATTCGATGTAGTGATGCGTACCGGTGAACCGGCTGATTCACGCCTTATGTCACGCACGCTGGGCAACTATCAACTAAAGCTGGTTGCTTCACCGGGCTATCTGGAAGCGTTCGGGGTACCCGAAACCCCTAACGATCTGATCCAGCATGCCTGCCTGCACCACAGATTTCCTAGTACGGGCAGGCTTGAA
Source organism: Leclercia pneumoniae (assembly GCF_017348915.1). Classification (NCBI taxonomy): domain Bacteria; kingdom Pseudomonadati; phylum Pseudomonadota; class Gammaproteobacteria; order Enterobacterales; family Enterobacteriaceae; genus Leclercia; species Leclercia pneumoniae. The sequence continues at coordinate 1,111,396 of NZ_CP071383.1, forward strand.
CCCTGGCCGCTGAAAACATCCTCTGATACACCGGTCGTAAGCCCACCAGTAACGATGATATGCAACACCTCGGCCGCACTGATGGACGTTGCCCTGGCAGGGCTGGGCATAGCCTGCCTGCCGGATTTCATGATTCGGCCCTCTCTGGCGACAGGCCAACTTCAGCTCGTCCTTGATCAGCATATCGCGCATCAGGGTACGTTCAGATTGTTATGGCCCTCAAGTAAGTTTCTCTCACCCAAAATACGCGTGTTCATCGACTTTATGGCCGAAACGCTTTTTCGGGACGAGGATGAGACCTAATAAGTCTGCATGGGCATTTGGGGGGATCGCTTGCGAATGCAGTATCCGCTTTTTGCTCACAGCGGACGTTGGCTCACAACCTGGCTTGCTTTGCGCCAGAAGCGGAAGTTTATTTACCCCAACTGTCGAAAGGTGAATCATTGCGTTAAGGCTTTGTTTGCGTATCTGTCCCAGAAACCGGTCATTTTGAATAGGCGGGGCGTTCAGAAACGCCAGTAATCGACTTGCCTATAGCACTTATCAGAGAGGGTATACGACACCTTCGTGTCCGTATGTATAACGCTTTCCCTGTGTTATTGTGCCAATAAGTGCATGGGTAAATTAAGGATGAGATATGTCCCGATTTAATTATATGAGTGACGACTACTTATCGACAGTATTTGCCGATGAGTCATTTACTTGTGATTGCTGTAAAAAAATTAGCAATGCTAAATATATCGGCCCCCAATATTCCACGGCGGATAATGATGCCAGCCTGTGCCCGGATTGCATTCAAACTGGTGAGGCTGTTCAATCCGGCTTAGTCGATTTTTTTAATGAAATAGATCCTGAATGTGTCGATGAGAACGTCTCGAGTGAAATTTCTTGCCGCACACCGGGCATCTTTACCTGGCAAGATCAGGAGTGGGCTACGCATTGTAATGACGCGTGTGAATTTCATGGCGATGCTACTGCTCAGGATATAATTAAAGCAGATGAAAAAACTATCCAAATCTGGATGGAAAGATACGACCAAAGCCGGAATGACTGGGATACCTTTATGAGCGGGTATCAACCCGGAGGAGATCAGGGGGTTTATAAATTCTCGTGTAAACACTGCAACGCTATCGTTCTTAATTGGGATTTCTCATAGTTCCTGTGAACAAAGAGAGTTGAGTCGCCACGATACCGATATGCACGTTTGCGTTCTTTGATAAATGTTAACGTCCGCTTTTGCTCAGAGCGGACCTTCAGGGCCATCCGGGCCATATCGTGTGGCCCCTTCTGATTCCGCGAATGTTTCCTTTTCAGGGCGCGCAGGCCTTGCAATGTACTTTGCTTTATCATGATCAAAGCTTCGCTAACGCACTGGCATATTTCGGCGCCCACCGAAGCAACATGCCTCCGTCATCATTAATCTGTCCGAAATTTGACAATGGAGCGAAACATGATTGCAGTACTTTTTGAGGCAGATGCCCTGCCAGAAGCGCAGGAAAGATATCTTCAGCTCGCTTCGGAGCTGAAGCCTCTCTTATCCGACACGCCCGGCTTTATTTCAATTGAGCGTTTCCAGAGCCTGACTACACCCGGAAAAATTCTTTCGCTGTCGTGGTGGGAAGATGAGGAATCTGTAGCGGGATGGAAGCGAAATGTGATGCATCAGGCTGCTCAGACAGAAGGGAAGCAGTCGATTTTTTCATTCTACAGAATACGGGTAGCCAGCGTACTCCGTGATTACTCTTCAGATAAGGGAACAAATCAGCATGTATGACATTCACGTTATTCTCAAAAATAGCCCGGGTTCCCTTGGTTCACTGGGGAGTGTATTGGGCGAAAACGGAGTGGGACTTGAAGGCGGTGGCGTATTTACAGGAGCAGAAGGCGGGCACGCACATTTCCTGGTTGAAGACGGTGAAAAAGCCCGCAGGGTGCTGACTGAAGCCGGTTTTGAAGTCCGCAACCTGTGTCGTCCTCTGGTAAGAAAGTTACCTCAGGAACGGCCCGGAGAGCTGGGAGAAATAGCGAATACAATTGCCCGGAACGGGATCAATATTCTGGTACAGTACAGTGACCATAGTAACCGGCTCATCCTCATTACGGATGATGATGCCCGGGCAGCTGAAGTAACCCAAAAATGGGCAATACCTTCTGAATGAACCTCGTTAAAACAAAGCACGACAGTGAGCCAGATGATGTCCTTGAAACATCCATGGCAATGGTGGCTTTTGCGTTGTCTGACCCGTCCAGGGTCAGCATCCTGTGCGCCCTGATGGACGGGCGCGCATGGACAGCCACCGAACTTAGCGTAGTGGCTGATATAGCAGCCTCGACAACCAGCGGGCACCTAAACCGGCTTCTTACCAACGGTCTGGTTATTTGCCTGACGCAGGGGCGTCATCGCTATTACAGCCTTGCGGGACATCATATCGCCGGACTGCTGGAAAACCTGATGGGTGTGTCCATGCGTACTCGTAAGGCTCCTGCCTGTAGTACACCGCACTCTCTTCGTTATGCACGCACCTGCTATGACCATCTGGCAGGCGAGCTTGCTGTCAACATTTATGAGTGTATGCTGCGGGAAAAATGGCTGGAAGCCGACGGCTCGGCACTGACGTCAGCCGGCAAAATACATTTTGAGAAAATGGGCGTCGTACTGAATTCACGCTCGCGCCGCAAGCACTGTTGCCCCTGTCTGGACTGGAGTGAACGACGTTCCCACCTCGGCGGTAATGCTGGCTCGGCACTGCTTACGCTTTTTCTTGAAAAAGAGTGGATAACGCGTACACCGGGATATCGTGAAGTGAAACTAACCGATTCAGGCAAGGTCGCCATGTATCGGCTGTTTGGGCTTAAAATTACCTGATTAAAGAGGATTGTCATGTGCATATTTTGGCAATTTATGATTCATCGTAATAACTTCGCTGATGTTATTCGGCAATCGACGAGCGCCAATATACATTCTCTTCCAGTATACATTCCTTAAAGACGAACGGGTGACACCCTTACTGACTGACGCGTGAATAAACTTATTATTGGTATCATAAAAACCAACATGGAAGCCATTTTTAATTTTGAAGAAAACAAGATCTCCCGCACGAAGATTTTTTTTATCAACCTTTACCCCCATATGAATAAGATCATGAGTGGTAACACGTTTCATAGGAAGGTTGAACCTGTCTTTAAGGGTTCTCCATACAAACCCGGAGCAATCGACACCATCAATATCAGTCCCTCCCCACTGATAGGGAGCCGTACGCCAGGTGTTCAACTGATCGTGCAGCGCAGCCACGACAGGAATTAAATCCGGGGAATAATGACTGTTAGATTTGATAAGAGATTTATTGTTATTATTTTTTACATTATGAACTCTTTTCTCACTGCAACCGGAAATAATCGCTACGACTAAAAGAATAACTAATTTAATACTTATAAGTTTCATAAACATTTATACAGGTAACCGGAATGTCATACTAACCCGACAGAAGGATTACCCCTGTATATAATGTGAGCAACTTACTCTACATTACAAAATTCATAACTTGTTAATGTTTTTCAGTTATCTTTCTCGTTACTGGTATTGTCATGGCCTTTCAGCAGGCTAATTTCGCGCTTCCTCTGGCGTCGCACGTATTCCTTCCACGCCAGTACCGTCATGCTGAACTCCCATCGCTCTCGGCCATAAGCCGTGGTTTATAGGGCTGGGTTGCAAGAGAGTTAGTCAACAATAAACAGTTTTGCACCCGTACTCGTTTTCGACTGATGTTGCTCTGCATTATCGCCAACCTGATACCCAAATTTTCGCTTCGCTATCGTCAGGGTAGTAATAGCCATTGGGTATCGATTGCAACTCGACAATACTTCCCCAGGGGGTATAAAAGTATACGCCGGCATTATTTTCAGTGTCTTCATGACGCGAGTTTCCGTGGGGCTCTGAAAGAAACTTGCCTCCCGCAGCCTTCACTCTTTCAATGGCGTAATTGATATCGTCTACGTATAAAGAAATATGTTTCCAGCCAAAATCCTGCACTCTTACCGGCTTCGTTTGATCTTCACTGATAATTTCAAAAAGTTCCAGGTTTGGCCCATTACCAATGCGCAGTAGCCGCTGCTTGATCATCATTGAGCCAGAGGTTAAGCCCAGTTGTTTCTCGGCATCAGCCCCTTTCAGCGGTGTGTCCTTGTCCGTCAGGCCGTCATAAACATATTTTGCATCCAGCGCCTTCTGCAGAAATTCCGTTGCCTGTTGCAGATCTGTTGTCCGCTTTGGCCAGAAGCGGACGTTGCCAACTCTACGCAGTCTCTCTTATCGAAGAGATAAACGTTAAATTTTTTCCTGATTAACGCGGACGGAGAGCGCCTGGTGGCTCTCTTTTCGTTCGCTATAACGATCGGCGAGATAATCTGTTTGGCCCTTCAGCAGCAGCGTGATTTTAAATAACTCTTCGGTCACATCGACAATACGATCGTACCAGGAAGAGGGCCTCATTCGTCCATTTTCATCAAATTCCTGCCAGGCTTTGGCGACTGAGGACTGGTTGGGAATGGTGAACATCCGCATCCAGCGGCCCAGAATACGCATCTGGTTCACGGCATTGAAAGATTGCGAGCCGCCGCAGACCTGCATCACCGCCAGAGTTTTCCCCTGGGAGGGGCGAAGGGCGCCTTCGCTTAAGGGTATCCAGTCAATCTGGGCTTTCATCACCGCGCTCATGGCCCCATGCCGCTCCGGGGAACTCCACACCATGCCGTCACACCATCTGACCAGCCCGCGCAGTTCGGCCACTTTTGGGTGTGTATCCGGGGCGTCATCCGGCAGGGGTAAACCGGAAGGGTTAAACAGTCTCACCTCTGCGCCCATCGCCGTCAGCAGGCGACCCGCTTCTTCCGCTGCGAAACGGCTGTACGAACGCTCCCTTACCGAGCCGTACAAAATCAGAATACGTGGCGGCTCCTGAAGCTGCAGGCGTTCAGCAATCTTTTGGTCAAAGCATTCAGCGTTCAGGGCAGGGAACTGTTCCATTGTTTACTCCGGGAGATGATGATTTCAAAAAATACACATATGATTTACCATATATGAAAGATAAAGGGAACGGAGCAAAAAATGCTACAGCCTGTGCAGCTTTTTAAAATCCTGGCGGATGAGACCCGCCTTGCCATTGTCATGCTTCTCCGGCATTCGGGTGAGCTGTGCGTCTGCGATATTTGCGCGGCTACTTCGGAGTCACAGCCCAAAATTTCCCGGCATATGGCTATCCTGCGTGAAGCAGGGTTGGTGCTCGATCGTCGGGAAGGCAAATGGATCCACTATCGTCTTTCTCCCCACATGCCGGCGTGGGCCAGTGAAACAATAACGATGTCATGGCAGTGCCTGCGCGAAGAGGTGGGTGAATGGTTAAAAAAATCCGCCTGTACCTCCTGCTGAGTAGTGTAATCATATACGTATAATCATATATAAAGGAGCCTAAAATGTTTCTGGCAGGGAGTATCTTTATCCTGACGCTGGTTCTGGTCATCTGGCAGCCCAGGGGGCTTAGCATCGGCTGGAGCGCAAGCATCGGAGCCGGGCTGGCGTTGGTTACGGGAGTTATTCATGTCGAGGATATTCCCGTCGTCTGGGACATCGTCTGGAATGCCACGGCCGCTTTTATTGCGGTGATCATCATTAGCCTTTTGCTTGATGAGTCCGGTTTCTTTGAATGGGCCGCGCTGCATGTTTCACGCTGGGGGAACGGACGGGGTCGCCTGCTCTTTACCTGGATAGTTTTGCTTGGCGCTGCGGTGGCTGCGCTGTTTGCCAACGACGGCGCAGCGCTGATATTGACGCCAATCGTGATTGCGATGCTGCTCGCACTGGGGTTCAGCCAGGGGACGACGCTGGCCTTTGTCATGGCGGCAGGGTTTATCGCCGATACCGCCAGTTTGCCGCTGATCGTCTCCAACCTGGTAAATATCGTCTCGGCGGATTTCTTCAACCTGGGCTTTACGCAGTACGCCTCGGTCATGGTCCCCGTAAACCTGGCGGCCATTGCGGCCACGCTGGTCATGCTGCATCTTTTCTTCCGCCGCGATATCCCGGCGACCTATGACGTCTCGCTTCTGAAAACGCCTGCCAGCGCGATAAAGGATCCGGCGACCTTCAGGGCGGGCTGGATTGTGCTGCTGCTCTTGTTGATTGGGTTCTTTGTTCTGGAGCCGCAGGGGATCCCGGTCAGCGCAATAGCCGCATCTGGCGCGGCTGTGCTGCTGGTGGTGGCGAAGCGAGGTCATGCCATCAATACAGGAAAGGTGCTGCGTGGGGCGCCATGGCAGATCGTGATCTTCTCGCTCGGCATGTACCTGGTGGTTTATGGCCTGCGCAATGCCGGACTCACGGAGTCGCTCTCGGGCGTGCTGGATCTGCTGGCGGATAAGGGGTTATGGGCAGCCACATTCGGCACCGGCTTCCTGACCGCATTTCTCTCGTCGGTGATGAACAACATGCCGACGGTGCTGATTGGCGCCCTCTCTATTGACGGGAGTACAGCAACCGGCGTCATTAAAGAGGCGATGATTTACGCCAACGTCATTGGCTGCGATTTAGGCCCGAAAATCACCCCGATAGGTAGCCTGGCCACGCTGCTGTGGCTGCATGTGCTGGCACAGAAAAACATGAGCATCACATGGGGATATTACTTCCGCACCGGCATCATCATGACCCTGCCCGTGCTCTTTGTCACTCTGGCCGCGCTGGCGTGGCGGCTCTCTGTCACTTTGTAATGAGATACTGATATGAGCAACATCACCATCTATCACAACCCGGCCTGTGGCACCTCCCGTAACACGCTGGAGATGATCCGTAACAGCGGGAACGAACCGAACATTATCTATTATCTCGATACGCCCCCCACCCGCGATGAGCTTGTGCAGCTGATCAACGATATGGGGATCCCGGTGCGGGCGTTGCTGCGTCAGAACGTTGAACCTTATGCGCAACTGGGTCTTGCAGAGGAGATATTTTCTGATGCGCAGCTGCTTGGTTTTATGCTTCAGCATCCCATCCTGATCAATCGACCGGTGGTGGTCACGCCGCTTGGGACAAGGCTTTGCCGGCCTTCAGAAGTGGTGCTGGAGATCCTGCCTGAAGGTCAGAAGGGCGCTTTCACGAAAGAGGATGGTGAAAAAGTGATTGATGAGACCGGTCAGCGAATTAAGTAGCTGGACCTCATTCGTTGAGCCGGGCTGGCTGTCTCAGAAAATGCCAACGATCCTGCGTGGGCACGCTCTTTAAAACAGTCCCGGTCCCCTGAAGGTGCGCCGCCATTCGCTGGGGCTGACATTAAAGCGCGCCTTGAAACTCTGGCGAAAAGAGACCGGGGACTGGTATCCCACCAGGGACGATACTACGTCAATGCTGTGATCCGTGGTTTCGAGCAGCTCCTGGCTGCGCTGCAGACGCTGGGCGCTGAGCCAGTCTTTGACGGTCATTCCGGTTGCCTTGACAAAATGGCGCGTCAGCGTGCGCCGGCTCATGCCGGAAAAACCGGCCAGAGAGTCAATATCGTGGCGCTTGTCCAGGTTGCGGCGCAGGTAGTTAATAAGGTCATTAATCTGCTCGTCACGCGTCGTCTCCGGCACCACGTGCTCAATAAACTGCGCCTGTCCCCCTTCACGGTACGGAGGAATGACCATTCGCCGGGCCACGCGGTTCGCAAGTGCAGATCCGTAATGTTCCCGCACGATATTCAGGCAGCAGTCTATGCCTGCGGCCGTACCCGCAGAGGTGATCAGGCGCTCATCGCTGGTATAGAGCGCATTACCGTCCAGCCTGACCTGCGGAAAGCGCCCGGCAAAATCCTGCTCAAACTCCCAGTGCGTCGAGGCCCGGCGGTTATCCAATAGTCCGGCATAGGCGAGTACGTAAGCCCCAAGGCATAGCCCCACCACCTCAGCCCCGCGTTGCCAGGCCGCTCGCAGGGCATCAAGCAGGGCAGGGGAGGGACGCACCCCGGGATGCTCCCAGAAGGGGACGATAATAATGTCTGCAATCTCGAGTTGCTCAGCGCCATGCTCCACGCTAATGGAAATCCCGATATCAGATTCCACTGTGCCAGGCTGCTCAGCACAGATTGTCACGTCGAACAGCCCCGGCTCCGGCATGGCCTTATCAAAGACCATGGACGGAACGGAGAAGTGAAACGGGCTAAAACCCGGCGTGGCAATAACGGCAACATGCAGAGCGGACATAATAGAGACCTTTTACTGATTAAATCGGGTGTGGCCGACGTTTTGCCGGCAGGCGGCAATCAGATTTTAGCCGCCTGCAGACAGGTTGTGCATCAGAGACTGAGCGTCTCGCCGTCTTCAGGCACCCGCACCTTTTGTTGCAGACCGTTTTCTGCGGTGTATGCACGCAACTCAGCGCGGCTGAGCAGGCAATGGTTTACGGCTTCCATATGTGAGGCCACCAGGGTCGCTGCCGGCAGAATCTCCAGCGTGCGCAGGGCATCCTCTTTACCCATAATAATGGCGCCAATCCCGTCGACCGTCGCACATCCGATATTGAGGACGACGACGTCCGGCGCGTATTTCTTCAGGCTGCTCACGTACGGCGGTACCCAGATGGTGTCGCCGGCAATATAGAGCGTCTTTTCACCCTCGGCGGAAAAGACCAGCCCGCACGCATCGCCCAGGCGTTCGGCCACTTCAGGAATGGCATAGGCTTCATCGCTGCCGTGCTGTCCATCGGTTTTCACGACGTTAATGCCGGCAATGACGTTGGTGTCAGCCAGCACGCTGACTGCGGTAAAGCCCTGAGAGCGTATAAGTGACGCATCGCTTTCATTCTGAGTGTAAATCACCTTGTCTTTGGGGATGAGCTGCTGAGCCGCTTCGTCCCAGTGATCCTGATGCGTATGCGTCACGATAATCACATCTACGTCCAGCAAGGTGTCAACGGAAACCGGCAGCGCCACCAGAGGGTTACGCAGGTGAGAACGCGCCGTTCCGGGAAAGCCGGGCCAGGCCTCTTTATCCGCGAGCATCGGGTCGATCAGGAAGCGAACCCCGGCATAGTCAAGCTTCAGTGTGGCGTTTCGTATTTGAGTCAGCTGCATTTTTTACTCCGTCAGGTACACCGCAGCGATGCGGTCTGTGCATGGAGAGCGCAGTATAAAAAAGCTGCGGAAGAGGGGTAAGGCGCGCGCAGGTCATTCTTCGATGAAAAAGGGTCAAAAAGCGATGCCATTGCGCTCAGAGCATTATCCCTTTCCCGTTGGCGACCGGCCTGTCTCCTGTGGAAACGAGGTTGGCCCGATATCATCGCATTTTGACTTCCTGGCCTCTCACGCCGTTGCGGGGCGCTTTTTATACTTTTCGGACTGTTAACATCCGAGGTAATACTATGGCATACGCACTCACCGATGACGGCATCGAAATTTACTACGAAGCGAAGGGGCAGGGCCTGCCGATCGTTTTTGTTTCCGGCTATTTTGGCATCAGCGATATCTGGCAGGCACAGACCGACGTGTTGTCCAGGACATTCCGCACGGTCTCTTATGACAGCCGCGGCTATGGCCGTTCCGCTAAACCCCTGCAGGCAGAGGCATACAGCATTCCGCGTCACGCAGAGGATTTAAAAGCGGTGATTGATGCGGCTGGCATCAACGGGCCTGTGGTACTGGTTTCTCATTCGATCGGCTGCAATATCATCTCCACCTTTGCAGCGAACTCTCCGCAGCGGGTGGCCGGACTGGTCTATACCGCCTGCTACGTAGACGGCAAGCAGATGCGCGACGCGGGTATGTCCGTGGAGGGGGTTAGCGAAGCGGTTGCCACGCCTTCCGGTGCGGTGGCCTTTTATCAACCCTTTGGCGTCCCGGAAAGCGTGGGTGCCGAGGCCGCAAAATGGGCGACGCATGCGCTGCAGGCGAATGCCGCTGCATTCCTGAACCATGAAATGGCCGATCGCTATTGCGCTATTACCGCACCGGCACTCATCCTGCAGGGTGAAAACGATGCGCCTAATCCGCTTCCTTTTGCCACCGCGCTGCAGCAACTGCTGGGCGGTGGGGCAGAGCTAAAGGTGCTGAAGGGGGTCAACCACTTCCCGCCGCTGGAGGCACCGGAAACCGTTACGACCTTTGTTGAAGAGCATGCAGCTCGCTGCTTTGCTGAATAATCTTTCTGTATGTGCCCATTAACGACGCAGCCACCTGCGGGGGTGGCTTGTATGAGGTGTGATGGGTCATCACGCTAAATGCTTATGCTCCACAGAGCAGATTTATATATTCGAACTGGCTTGAACCGTCATTTATTACAAAGCATCACTTTATGAGGGTTAATATTTTTGCCAAAACGATATCTATAAATTTAGCGGTTGAAAACAGGGTGATTAGGGTAATTGTAATTTTTGAAAATTCCTCAGGCAACGAAAACCATGACAAGTCAACAATCGAGGAACCACTCAATAGTGCAAGGCCCAGTAATAAACTGGATATAAAAGATAATATTTTAATAACCATTGCAGCATCCTTCGTTGATACTTATTTATCGGCTATATGGCGCACTATGAGTGTGGGGGGGGTATTTTGTGCCAGTAAGTTATGAGCTTCAGCGTTGATATTACAACTCTGGCCACTGTTTAATGATCAATGACGTTGTCATCCCCGGTTAACGTACTCTCATCAAAATTCATTTCTTTGATAGTTGACACAAAAATCATGGATTTTGACGTAACGTGCAATTTCACTATCACACCACCAAAATGTATAGGAAAGTGAATTTGTGTAAGTTTGTGTAATCTCGGCTTTGTGTGTTATTGCGATGAGCTTGCCTGGTTTAACGCCTCTTCACGCTCACCTGCTGCCGGAGCTCAACCAGCAAGTCCGGACTGACTTAAGGGCAGGGCGTACATCCTCCTGATGCCAGAAGCGAAGGTTTCAGAAGCCGTCGTTGCCCTTAAGTTGAGTCATTATCGAACCCCACTCATGCTTCCAGAACATTATCCTCTGGGGTAAGGCTAAGAAAGGTTATCGCTGCCGTAGCCAGCCCTGAATACCCATGGATGCGGAGTCGATTGCGCCAGCGAGGTAGCCTGAAAACTGTGGTGACCATTCACTGGCAATACCCGTTATTTTTCCTGTCCACTCGCCACGATCCGGGACTGACTCAGGCAGCGCATGTCCTGCTTCCTGCAGCAGGTCGAATTCCGTGGCCGTAAACGGATCGGCTGCCCAGTCTTTCAGGAACTCCGCTTCAGGAGCGGCCGCATCCGGTCCAAACAGGCGCGCCAGCTGCTCACGACAAAGTTGTATGAGCATCTCTTCGCTGACCGTCCATCTTGATTTAGCGGGTACGCCGATAAAGCCAAAGAGCACCGTTTTCCCTGAGTCAGGCTCGGAGACATCGTGAATTTCAACCATCGGGCCAGCCTGGCTGCTGGCATCGCCGGAAAGCCGCTGAGCTTGCAAAAAATCGGTGTTGTAGACGGCGACATACTTTGCATGGGGTGCCATCCAGGTTGGCGTAGTGCGCCAGTTTGAAAGCAGCGCCTCAGGCAACGCCGGGCTAAAAGCAATGTTTGCAGCCAGCGCGGGCGGCAGGGCAAGAAAAATGTGCTCGCAGGTAAAGAGGGTTTCCTCTCCCGCCCCGGTTTGGGCCAGGACCTGCATTCCCTCTTCGGTGCGAATAATGGATTTCACCTGCTGACCCAGCTTAATTTTGTTCGCCGAAACCTGATACCTGAGTGCGGCCGTCAGGGCCTGCATACCCCCCTTCAGCCTGAATGATGGCGGTGCGGTTTCATAGGCAGGATAACGCTGCGCCGGGGAGGAGGGATGGCGCTCATACAACATATCGCCTGGTCGCCCCTGTGGGATGACGGTGAGTCCCAGTTGCCCGATGAGTTGCGCGAATTCAGGCTGGATCTGCGGCCAGAACCAGGCTGCCCCCATATCCACATGCAGCCCTGCAACTTCGTCGGACAGCACACGGCCGCCTGTCCTGTCCCGCGCTTCCAGAATCACATAATCCACGCCTGCTTTTTCCAGTAGCGTGGCGGCATAGAGCCCGCTAACGCCTGCCCCGATAATAATAACGCTGCTTCTCATGGTGTGGCTCCGGTCAGGGTGGCAGGGCTGAGGTGCCCGGTTTTCAGATAAAAAAGTGCGCCACTGGCGGTGGCTGTCAGGGCGGGCATGTCGCCAGGCGGAAACCGTAACCAGCTCCCCTGTTCGTAGCGGCCTTCCGGTGCCATTAATGCCCCTTCCAGAAGCAGCAGTTCAGCACCGCCGATAAGTGGCGCACAGAAGATGCGTTCGCCCGGCGCCAGTTTCTGGAGTAGTACCGTTTCTCGCGAGTCAGAAAACAGGGGGCAAATTCTTCGTTGCGGCTGGCCGTGCCAGTTATGATCATCATGTGTATTGATTCTGACGGGCTGGCGTTCATCATCGGTCATCTGGCGCAGTTTGACGAAAATCGTCGTGCCGTCGCGGCTGGAGGGCTGATGGGACGATCCGTCCGGACTACGCAGATACCAGCCTGCAGGGTAATCCATCCCGTTTTCCGTAAACGTTCCGCTCAGCACCAGTATCTCTTCGCCACCAGGGTGGCTGTGCTCGGGGAAGAGCGATGCCGGCGCATAGCGGACAAGGCTGGTGGCCCGGGCCTGCTCACGGCCTATCCGGTCGAGCATGACGCGTTCCACGCCCGGCTGCGGAGAGGGGATCCAACGATAATCATCCGGCGTGATGATGGCTCTTTGCGAGAAATCAGAATTCAGTAACATCATAATCAGTCAGTTGACGGCACCCAGTGGGGTGCCGTTTGCGGGTTTATTTATTCGGCAGGTTATCGTAAACATCCAGAGCACGCGCGGTATAAGTCAGTGCCGCACCGGTATTCAGATTGATGGCGACGGCAAGCGCTTCGGCAATCTCTTCCCGTGTGGCGCCGTGCTTGACCGCAGCATCCACGTGCACCGCCAGGCATCCGTCGCAGCGGGTGGTGACAGCCACGGCCAGCGCGATCAGTTCATGGGTTTTAGGATCAAGGTGCTTGTTTTCAGACGCGCCTTTATCCATTTGCTGAAAGCCTTTCATAAACTCAGGCTGCAGTTTGGCAAATTTGCCAATGGTGGCGAGCAGGCCGCTCCGATATTCATTCCAGTTTAAGAACATTGAAAACTCCGGTTTTTTGTCTCAGAAAAACGTTAATTACATAACGTCGTAGATACGTACATCAGGGTCGCTGTTCAGGTAAGGTTTCAGGCCTGCGACTACATCCTGGGTGAAAAGCGGGTTGTTGAGATACGCCTGCGCCTGGGCTGTGGTCGCAAAACCGTGCAACACCTGCACGTCCTGGTCGCGGATAAGCAGTTCTTTCGAGGTGGCACCGTCGATGGTGGTCAGAAACGGGGTTTTGTACTTCTGATAGATACCCGCGGCTGCCGCACGGTTTTCATTGCTGATATCAAGGGTGATTTGCAGATAAGCCATCGTTCTCTCCTTCGCTCAGGTTAAAGCAATGCCGTCAGGGCCACTGCCGTTCGTTGAGAGGGATTATCGGAAAGCTCGCGAGCGCCAACAAATCAGATAATCTTGCGATGCGGAGAAGAAATTCTATGTCGCGCCTGTTATGGAATTAACGCCTCATGCTTGAGGCGTATTTTCAGAGAGGACGTCCTGCACAAGCCAGTCGTGGAAAACTTTGACTTCTTCACGCATGACGTTCTGCTGCGGAGTGACCAGGTAGTAAGACCAGGTCAGTGGCCAGCGATGGTCGGAGTGCAGCTGAACCAGCTGTCCCGTTTCAATCAACTGCTTCACCAGGGCGTAACGCACCACGGCCACCCCCCGTCCACTCAGGGCGGAGAGGATAACGGCAGAGGTGGAGTTAATATGCAGGCCGCTTTCCTGCGCTTCAGGCGCACCGACGGCGCTCAGGACATCGTCCCATGAGGGAAAATTCGCCCCCGGATGCGGCGTGTCATCATGGATCAACTTTTGCGTGGCGAGCCACTCAGCACAGGTGATTTTCTCTGCCGGGACCAGCCGCGGGCTGCAGACCAGCACCGCCTCTTCATCCATTAGCCAGGTCTTATTCACGCCGGGCCAGTCCCCCTGACCGCAGCGGATGCCGATATCCGCCTCACCGTGCGACACATCCATCAGCTTTTCCGTCACGTTAAGCCGCAGGTCGATCGTTTCATGCGTTTCTGAGAAGCGGTTCAGGCGATCCATCAGCCAGTTCATCATCAAAACCTGCGAGGCGGTCACTATCACAACAGAGCGTGCCCGACGGCCGCGCAGTTTATTTAACCCGGTTTCCAGTTTATCCAGCCCCTGGGTGATGTCCTGCAGGGCTTCCTGCGCTTCATCCACGAGGGTCAGACGCTCTTTCCCGGAGCGGGTGCGGTGGAGCAACGGGTGTCCTACCCAGTCCTCCAGTGAGCGGACTAGCTGGCCCACGGCGGCTGGCGTAACGCCCAGCTCCTGGGCGGCGCCGGTAAAGCTGCCGTGCCGGGCAGTGGCCTCAAAGGCATGCAGCCACTTCAGTCGGTTTAGCGATCGCATTGCAGGTATCCTGATTCAGTGTTTTTTCAGTATACCTGAGCGAGAAAGATTTTCTTTCCTGTGTCGCAATTTCTTCTCAGTCGTCAATCCGGCTTCAGGGTGGCATTCTGGCTTCACACGATGAGGAGCAGGGCTTTTCATCAATGACAACCAAATGAATTTAAAGAGGTTAGCGATGAACGCATCTTTTGCCGGTAAAAAACTGTTAGTGGTTGGTGGTACCAGTGGAATGGGCTTTGAAACAGCGAAGCTGGTTCTGAAAAACGGCGGTAGTGTCGTACTGGTTGGTAATCGTCAGGACAAAGCCGAGCAGGCACGCCAGGCGCTGGCTGCTGACGGCCAGGTATCCATCATCGTGGCTGACCTGATGAAAGAAGAAGGCATGCAGCACGTGGTGAACACCATCAACGCTGAGCATAAAGACATTAGCCTGCTGGTGAATGCGGCCGGTGTATTCTTCCCGAAACCTTTCACCGAACACGAAATGTCTGATTACGACATGTACATGAACATCAACCGCGCGACCTTCTTCATTACCCGCGACGTGGTGCGCAACATGGTTGAGGCCGGCATTAAAGGCTCTATCGTTAACATCGGCTCCATGTGGGCGCAGCAGGCCATTGGTGCCACACCGTCTTCAGCCTACTCGATGGCGAAAGCCGGTCTGCACGCACTGACCAAAAACCTGGCGATTGAGCTGGGCGAAAAAGGGATCCGCGTCAATGCGGTTTCTCCGGCCGTCGTTCACACGCCGATCTACGAAGGCTTCATTCCGAAAGACGACGTGAAAGACGTGATGAACAGCTTCGACAGCTTCCACCCGATTGGCCGCGTGGGTACGCCGGTGGATATCGCGGAGACCGTCGCCTTCCTGCTTTCTGACAAGACTGGCTGGGTCACTGGCGCCATCTGGGATATCGATGGTGGCGTGATGGCTGGCCGTAACGCCTGATGACTCTGCCGCACGCGGGCGACCGCGTGCGGCACTGGAGTACCTATGCAAATCCAGACCGCAAACTATGACCTTGTCACCACGTGGCAGGGGGGGATGGCGAGCCGCACGCGTTGCCGGTCCATTACGGGTGACAGAAGTCAAAGCCACGTTATCGATTCCGATGAACCTGTCGCGCTGGGTGGCGAAGGGCGGGCCCCCGCTCCTCAGGACCTGATGCTGGCCGCTTTTAACGCCTGCATGACGGCCGCTTTTGTTCAGGAAGCCAGAGGGGCGGACCTTACGCTCACCCATCTCGATATCGAGACCCGCGGCGAACTCCTGACGGAAATCACCCAACTCTGTGACAAAACGACAGAACTCTCCCCTGGCAGGCTGCAGTACGTCATTCACGTCAGCGGGAATGGAACGGCCCATCAATTTGAATGCGTCCATCAGCGAGTCATTAACGCCTCCCTTAACCGGTGGTTACTGGCTCAGAACATGACGATAGAGGGTGATTTAATCCTTATCTGACGCGGCCCCATTATTCAACCGGTGCAACTTATGAATAAAAAATATCGCGCTATGCAGGTTGTCGCCCCCGGCGTGCTGGAAATGACAGAGCGGCCGATACCTGCTCCCGCTCCTGATGAAGTGCTCATCAAAATTGAAGCATGCGGCGTATGTGGTGCCGATCTCCGGGATACAGAAAAAGCGCCGCAGGCAGGCCAGCCCGGGCGAATTCCGGGCCATGAAATTATTGGATACATCACCCGGAAGGGGGGCAGGGTGCCCGATATCTGGCAAACCGGCCAGCGGGTCGGGATCGGGCGTTTAGGGGGCTACTGTCAACAATGTAAGCCCTGCCGTAACGGACTTTTTCATCTGTGTGAAAACCAGTTAACACCGGGTCTCAGCTGCGATGGCGGCTATGCAGAGTATGTTGTTATGCGCCATACCGCGCTGATCGCTATTCCCGCAGAGCTCTCTTCCGTGCATGCCGCGCCGATCCTCTGCGCCGGTACTGCCACCTTTAATGCGCTGCGTCACTCCGGTGCCAGGGCGGGCGACAGAGTGGCTGTTCTCGGGATGGGGGGGCTGGGGCACATGGCCGTTCAGTACGCTCGTCACATGGGTTTTGAGGTGACGGTGATAGCGCGTGGTCGTGAGAAAGAGCGTACAGCCTTTCAGCTGGGCGCGCATCACTACATCGATGCGCTCAGCGAAGATGCCCAGCGTGCCTTAAAGAAGATGGCGGCGTGGATCTTATTCTGGCTACGGCGGCGGATTCTGAAACGCTTTCAGCCCTGCTGCCTGCTCTGGCCCCCCGGGGAAAAGTCGTCCTGCTGGGTACCGGACGCACGCCTCTACAGATTATGCCGGGTATGATGATTGGTGCTGAACGCTCGCTGACCGGGTCCTTCGTCAGCACACCGGCTCAAACCGAACGCGCGCTGCATTTCAGCCATCTCTTCCAGACGTTGCCTGTCACCGAACAGTTGCCGTTTGAACGGGCAAACGAGGCGCTCAGCAGACTCAAAATGGGCAAGGTACGTTACCGGATGGTGCTCACAATGAATCAGGATAATTAATCACATGTCCACAGAACAGTTCCTGCCTGTCGCAGATCAGAAAAAGAATATTATTCGCCTCTCCGCCGCGCAGGCTCTTGCCGGTGCTAACTCGGTCGTTTTTTATGCCACCGGGGCCATTGTCGGAAACGCAATCGCGCCCAGTAGTGCTCTGGCCACGCTGCCCATTCGGCACCTGCGGTCATAAAGAACGGATCATGTTTACCCCAGACCGCCAGCAGCGGGGGCTGGTAGTCCCTGAAATACTGCTGAAACTGCGGATACATCCGTACATTCGAAGCGTAATCCAGTAATAAATCGAGTTGGATCTCCGCATTGCCCGGCCGTAATACCTGCATTCCTTCCAGCGAGTAGCCATCCGGAGAGACCAGACTCGCATCGCTTACCCCTTCCAGATACTGCCATTTGATTGAGGCGGGCGTCGGAAATTCACGCAGCGCGCTGCGGTTCTCGGGAGTCGGGTCGCGCCAGTATCGTTGAATAGGCGCCCAGGCCTCGCCCAGCCCCTCTTCGTAAGCGTTGCCATTCTGGGAAATGATGGCGGTAACCCGCTGTGGATGCGCGAGGGCAAGACGCCACCCGACGGGGGCGCCATAGTCGTGAACCATCAGAGCATAGGCGTCGAGGCCGAGCGCTTCAGTGAACTGGTCAATGGTTTCAGCCAGCTGGTCAAAGGTATACGCGTAGTCGCCGCGCGCTGGCGCCTCGGTAAAACCAAAGGCCGGCAGGTCGGGGGCTATCAGACGGTAACGATCGGCCAGTTGGGCAATAAGGTCGCGGAACATAAATGATGAGCCTGCAAAACCGTGCAGCAGCAGCAGAACAGGCGACGCCGGATCGCCTGCCTCACGGTAAAAAACGTTAACCTTACCCGCCTGTTGATAGAGGTAATGAACCTGCGCGGTAGATGCGTTATCGGCGGATGAAGATCCTGAATATGGAGACGTCATAGTAAACCCCTTGTAACCTTTAAAGCGCTTGATTGAAGGTTACACATATTTTTGGTAACCTGTCAAAATTATTTAATGGGTTACAGGTGCCTATGAACATCGAAAAGCTTTCTTCTCCGCCGCTCTTCCTGGCTGATAACCTCGCGCTGGATTTCATCAACAGTGAATATGGGATGGGTGACGAGCGACACGATTGCTTTGAGGATGCGTTCAGCGTTATTGACTGGCTGGAGAGGGCGGGCCTGGTGCCTGAAGGAACGCAGGCTCCGCCTGAATTACTGACGGAGGCCCGCCAGCTCCGTGAAGCTGCCAGAGCCGTCGTGCATGCCGCGATGCAGTCCCGTGAGGCAGAGCTGACGGTCATCAACCGGATTCTTGAAAAAGGGCGGCCTGAGGTCAGGCTAAAATGGGCGCAGGATACACAGCGCTATCGTGTCGATGTACATTGCGGCGTTGAGAGTCCTGCCAGCCTGCTCTGGCCCATCGCCGACGCCCTGGTAAAACTCGTCACAGATGAAAAATTCGAATATGTACGCCAGTGTGAGGCGCATAACTGTGTTTTACTTTTTCACGATTTGAGTAAATCGCACCGCCGTCGCTGGTGCAGTATGGCCACCTGCGGTAATCGCATGAAAGTGGCCGCGTTTCGAAACAGGAAAAGTTCATAGTCGTTCAGGCCGCACCTGTAAAAGTGCGGTGTGACAAACAGTTAAAAACATACGGTGCCCGGCGCTCCGGGCGGCAAAGCTTTTCGCGTATTGATTGGGTATGAAGTGAACTGGATTATCTTTAATGGACGATGGTATCTGATATCCCCGATGCCATTAAATGGTGAGTTCAGGCTGACCATACCTGGCGAGCGGACCAGTATCATTCTCGACAGAGTACAAATGCGCCGGGCGGTTAAAGAGAGCCTGGGTCTGCCAGGCAAATCTCGCACTCAATCCAACAAACTGCGTTGATCGGCGCGCAGCACTATCCCCGCATTTTTACGTTTATCGTCATCTGACCCAGCCTCAAATTTCTTCCTCCACGCCCGATTTATTTCTGAATGCGTATTTGTTCAAGCGAACTCCTGTTACAACGCTGAATATAAAATCACATTTTATTCAACTGCTTATGTGACTTCCCCTTCGTGATTTATCCCTTCTGAAAAAAGAAATAATAACAAATGCTTGACCAGGTAGAACGATCGTTCTACCTTTAAGGCATGAACAAGAAGCCAACTGATACACGAGAAAAAATCCTCGCCACCGCTGAGCAGCTCATCTATCAGAACGGGATCCACGCCATGGGCATGGACCTTCTGGTGAAGACCTCGGGCGTCGCCAGGAAAAGTATTTATCGCCATTTCGCGAACAAGGAGGACGTGGCATCAGCCGCGTTAAACGAGCGTGACGAACGGTGGATGCAGTGGTTCAGAACCGAGTCTGATAAAGGCGAAACGCCCAGGGACCGCATTCTGAATATGTTCACCGTTCTGAAAAGCTGGTTTGAGTCCGAGGGGTTCCGGGGATGTGCCTTTATCAACACGGCCGGAGAAGTGGGGGACCCGGAGGATCCCGTCCGCCAGATAGCGAAAATGCATAAGCAAAAATTGCTGGATTACGCGCTCGAACTCAGCGAGCAGTTGAACCCTGAGCACGCTGTTGCGCTGGCCAGACAACTGCTGCTTCTGATCGAGGGGGCTATCACCATGACATACGTAATGGGTGACCGGAACGCCGCTGACGACGCACGGGAAATGGCAAAAGTTTTACTGGAACGGCTCTCAGCCGGGGCCTGAGCAACGAATCTTTTATTACCTTTAAATCAAGTTAACAGGAATATTACCATGACCGATACACAAGTCCGTCCGCCGCTTCCGCCATTTACGCTGGAAACCGCCATTGAGAAAGTCCGTCTGGCTGAAGATGGCTGGAACACGCGCGATGCGGCCAAAGTCGCGCTGGCTTACTCGCTGGATACCAAATGGCGTAACCGTGCCGAATTCGCCAATAACCGCGAAGAGGCGGAAGGTTTCCTCGCCCGTAAGTGGAAAAAAGAGCTCGAATACCGCCTGATTAAAGAGCTGTGGGCGTTTGGCGGGAACCGTATTGCCGTGCGTTATGCTTACGAATGGCGTGATGACTCAGGCAACTGGTTCCGCTCTTATGGCAACGAAAACTGGGAGTTCGAGGCTGATGGCCTGATGAAACGTCGCTTCGCATGTATCAATGACATGCCTATCAAAGAGAGCGAGCGTAAGTTCTTCTGGCCGCTGGGCCGTCGCCCTGACGATCACCCGAGCCTCTCTGACCTCGGCCTGTAAGTCAGTCAGATATTGCGCGTGAGATAAAGCAGGGCTGTCTCAGTTCATTTTCGGGGAGCCTCGCTTTTCGCGCGTCACCAATCTGACATTCTGCGAGCCTGGGCCAGCATAAGCGCCCAGATCCCAAAGGCTTCATTGTTATTATTCCGCATCTCTGCAACTATGACCCGCACATAGCCTACCCGGCAAAACGACCCACCGAACAACACCGCCGAATCTGGGCTATGACATACGCGATAAGCCATAACAGCAATATGCTGACGAACGGAGTGAGCGCTGAGGACCGCAATATGACCAACTTTTACCCTTTTTCTGCCAGTACACTGCGTGGCGAGCCCATCCCGATGGCCGACTATGCTGGCAAAGTGATTCTGGTAGTAAATACCGCCAGCCATTGTGGTTTCACGCCGCAATATGCCGGCCTTGAAGCACTCTACCAAAAGTATGCGGCCCAGGGGCTGGTGGTGCTTGGTTTTCCCTGCAACCAGTTTGGCAAGCAGGAGCCCGGCGGAGCCGATGATATTGAGCAGACCTGTCACATCAACTACGGTGTGAGCTTTCCGATGTTCGAGAAAGTGGAAGTTAACGGCGCCGCCGCGCACCCGCTGTTTCGCTACCTGAAAGAGGCGTTGCCCGGCGTGCTGGGCGGGCGGATAAAGTGGAACTTTACCAAGTTCCTGATTGGTCGGGACGGCAAACCCCTCAAGCGTTATGCCCCGTTCACCAAACCGGAAAATATAGAAGCCGACATTATCGCTGCGCTTGAGCGTTAATCGTATCGGCCCGGGCTATTGCGGTTCTGAAAGAGAAGCGCCACCTGAAGGCGAAGGGCTCAGTCGATGAGCGTGACTAGCGCGTGATTGAAGCGGCGCCAGAACAGAGTAAAAGCATGATTTTCCTGGAATCCCGCCAGCGGCTGGCACAGCGTAAGTTGCAGACTATGGTCAGTAATGGCGCTGACGCGGGTGGTTTCAAAACCCATATACGCCTTCACCCTGGGAAAGAGCGCCTTGAACAGGCTCTCCTTGGCGCTAAAGGCCAGCGTTAAGGCGAGAGGAAAGGGCAAGCCGCTGTTGAGCAGCAGGCTACTTTCCACGTCGTTAACAATGCCCTCTTTAATGTCGAGAGCCTCTTTTTCGTCGAGGATCGCTTCATAATCAATCCCCACTAACGAATTCTTGCTGACGATAGCCATCGCGATATGGCCGCTGTGGCTGATGCTGCCATTCAGGCCCGTCGGCCAGAGCGGTTCGCCGTTTTCACCTACGCCCGGCACGGTCGATACCCCCCGCGATGAGAGAGCCGAGACCGCGGCGATCCGCCCGGCAAGGTGCTCTGTTTTGCGCTTGCGCCCGGCGTTAGCGAGCTGCGTATGATGGGGGAGCCAGAGGAGATCGTACTCCGTAAAGGTGGCGGGATCGAAGGTCACAGTGTGGACGGTGGTGCCGGCGAGCTGAAAAGTGGATGTGGTGTAATACATGGCGTCCGGGATCTCGCACGGGTTTAAAACCCATGTTATCGCACGGGAGGCGATAAAACGGCAACCCATCCAGGTTGCCGTTATCAGGATGACTTAGAAGTGCGTATTCACGCTCATGTACCAGGTGCGTCCCGGTTCGTTAAACGTATAAGCCCCTGCGCCGTACATATAGGCCCCGGTCTGGTCATTACCCGTGGTTTGCGCGTTACCCGCACGCCACACGCGTTTATCAAACAGGTTATCCACGCCGCCGGTCAAACTCACGTTTTTGGTGACATCCCAGGTCGCGCTCAGGCCAACAATGCTATATGGGCTCACTTCGTCTTTCTCAGAGCCGGTTGCCGGTTCGCCTTTGTAGTTGTATTTCTTCGGCTGCTGCTTGCCGT
Organism: Leclercia pneumoniae; assembly: GCF_017348915.1. NCBI lineage: Bacteria > Pseudomonadati > Pseudomonadota > Gammaproteobacteria > Enterobacterales > Enterobacteriaceae > Leclercia > Leclercia pneumoniae. The sequence continues at coordinate 1,133,601 of NZ_CP071383.1, forward strand.
ACCAGGTGAAGGTCGACTGCAGCGACACATCCTGGTGTACCTGCCAGCTCAGGGTCGAGTTCAGCGTGTACTCAGGGATGATCGACAGTCGGTCACCGGTCTCTTTGTTTTTACTTTGCAGCATATAGGTGAGGTTATTGGACCAGTTTACCGTATCGCTAACCGGGATATTGAGCGAACCTTCCAGACCTTCTACCACGGCTTTCGGGACGTTCTCCCACTGATAGATATCGGTAGAGACCTTGCTGGTTGAGGTATGACCGATTGGCGCGTAACCCGCTTCGATCTTGTCGCGATAGTCGTTACGGAACCAGGTCACGCCGGCCAGCCAGCCATCGTGTTTCCACTCCAGCCCAATCTCTTTGTTAATGCTGGTTTCGGCCTTCAGGTCGTCATTGCCCATCATGTAGCAGCCCACGCCGTCGGAGCTTGCGTAGCAACCCTGGCCTTTACTGTACAGCAGGTAGTTCGGGTTGGTCTGATACAGGCTTGGGGCTTTATAGGCCCGGGCAATACCCATTTTCAGGGTAAAGTCATCCCCCAGACCTTGCGACAGGTTCAGGGAGGGGCTCCAGTTGTTACCCACAATGGTGTGGTGATCGAAACGCAGCGCCGGGGTCAGCATGGTGCTGTCGGTCAGCTCCATGTTGTTCTCTGCAAAGACAGAGAAGATTTCGGCCTGCGAATACGGGCTGCGATCGTCGCTCATGCCCGGGATCGCGCCGCCTTGCAAGGGTTGCGTGTTCGAGGTGGAGTCCTTCATCCGCTGCTGGTTCCACTCGGTGCCCAGAGTCAGGTTCTGATTGACCAGGAAATCGATCGGAATATTCACTTCGCTGTGCAACATGACGTCTGCCAGGTCGGTATCGGTGAACTGATTGCTGTTAAACAACCCTTCCAGACCGCCTGCCAGCCCTTCGCCAAGACGGGAGTTACGGGTATGCTCGTATTGCGCCCAGTTGCTGGTGGTAACGCCGTTATCCCAGCCACCGTTCCAGGTGACGGCAAAGTTCTGGCGATAAATACGGTTCGTCTCTTTACCGTAATTTTTCTTAACCAGACCCTCTTTCGCATTGTCGTTATTGGTGTTTTGCGTATCACCGGCGTAGAGGTTGTTCTGACGGCTGTAGCCCGCTTCGAACTCCAGCGACTGCATTGGCGCGAAGTCCCAGCGAACCACGCCGTTAATGTCTTTGTTCTCGACCCCTTCACGGCCTGCTGGCAGGGTGTCGGCGTAGGCGCCGGTACGTTCAGACTGATGACCGTCGTTGATGTCCCAGGCATCGGCCTGGGTTTTATCCAGATTGCCATACATGCGGAAGCTGAAATCGCCCCCCAGCGGCCCGCTCAGGCTGAAGTTGGTGCGTTTGGTTGAACCCTCTTCTTTGTGCTCTGGCGCGTTGAGATAGGTGTTCCAGGAGCCGTGCCACTGGTCGTCGAATTTTTTGGTGATAATGTTCACCACGCCGCCCGCCGCGCCGTTGCCGTAACGCGCAGCCGCAGGACCACGAATAACTTCAATGCTCTCAATCATCTCTGGCGGTACCCAGCCGGTATCACCACGCGTATCACGCTCGCCGCGCCAGCCCAGACGGATAGAGTTGCGGCTGGTCACCGGTTTGCCATCAATCAGAATCAGGGTGTTCTCTGGCCCCATACCACGAATATCGATCTGGCGATTGTTACCGCGCTGGCCGCTGGTGGAGTTACCGGTCAGGTTGACACCAGGCATGGTGCGGATGATCTCTGCCACATCGCGTGCAGGAGGATTTTTGCGGATCTGATCGGCGGTAATCTTCGACACCCCCGGTGCCTGCAGGTTCTGCTCGGCGGCGGTGATAACCATGGTGTCTTCATGCGCGGGCGTCTCAGCGGCCATAGCGGGCAGGGCCGTGCCGAAAATCCCCAGGTTGACCAGTACGGCCAGTGAGTGAATCTTGTTGTTCATTGTGTGTCCTGCTTTTCGTTGCCGCGTTCCCCTGGCTCCGTTCCCGAAAGGGCAGGGAGGCGGCAGGATGTCGCCCGCAAGGCTGTGTAAACTGCTCGTTCCTGATCAGTACACAACGCCAGGCATGGTTAATAAATGGTCACGCTTCCCACAGCGCGACCATACGCTATTGCAAATGCAAATAGTTATCAATAATATTATCGATATAAATTATCGTTGATCAAAAACAGGCCTGTAAACATGGGGTTAATTCAGTGACAACGCTGGAGACAGGAAGCGACGCCTGGTGGCGGGCGGTAAATGGCCCGCAGAAGGTGCAGGAAGGGGATCACTATCGGGTCACGTTTTACTGGCGCGATCCGGCCGGCACCGAGCAGACGTCGCGGTTAAAGCGAGTCTGGCTCTATATCACCGGCGTCACCGACCATCACCACAATGCCCGCCCACAATCTCTGACGCGCCTGCCTGGCACCGATGTCTGGCAGTGGCAGGGCACCTTCAGCCCGCACTGGCGCGGCAGCTATTGCTTTATCCCCTCCGTGAATGACAACGATTTTGCCGACACCGTGTTTGCTGCCGATCCGCCGGATCGTATGGCCCTGCGCGAAGGCTGGCGTAAGCTGCTGCCGCAGGCCATTGCCGATCCGCTCAACGCCTGGAGCTGGCGCGGTGGGCGCGGGCACCCCGTCTCGGCGCTGGAGATGCCCGGTGCGCCGGCGCAGCCGGGCTGGGAGATGACGACGTGTAGCCATGCGCAACCACGCTGCATCACCTGGCAAAGCGACAGGCTGGGCAATAGCCGTCGGGTCTGGATTTTCACCACCGGCGATGACGCCCCCACAGAACGCCCTCTGGCAGTGCTGCTGGACGGGCAGTTCTGGGCCGAGAGTATGCCCGTCTGGTCGCCGCTCACGGCCCTGACTCAGGCGGAAAAACTGCCGCCGGCGGTTTATCTGTTAATCGATGTGATCGATACCGCCCACCGCAGCCGCGAGCTGCCCTGCAACCCCGATTTCTGGCTGGCAGTGCAGGACGAATTACTGCCGCAAGTGCAGGCCATCGCCCCCTTCAGCGACCGGGCCGACCGCACGGTGGTGGCCGGGCAGAGCTTTGGCGGCCTCTCTGCGCTGTATGCCGGGCTTAACTGGCCTGAACGCTTTGGCTGCGTGCTCAGCCAGTCGGGGTCGTTCTGGTGGCCCCATCGCGGCGCTCAGCAGGACGGGCAATTGATTACCCAACTAAAAAACCATGAAATCACGCCGCAGGGATTGCGCATCGTCATTGAAGCGGGGATCCGCGAGCCGCTGATCCTGCGTGCCGGACAGGCACTTTATGCCGAGCTACAACGCACGCAGTTGCCGGTTTTCTGGCGTCAGGTTGACGGCGGACATGATGCACTTTGCTGGCGCGGAGGGCTGACGCAGGGGCTGATGACGCTCTGGCAGCCGCTTATTCAATAACGGAGTCTGGTATGGAATTTACTAATCCCTTCGACAATCCGCAGGGTCAGTTCATCCTTTTGCAAAACGCACAGCAGCAGTTCAGCCTCTGGCCGCAGCAGTGCGCGTTGCCTGCGGGGTGGCAGGTGGTGAGCGAGCCGCAATCCAGCGAGGCCTGTCAGCAGTGGCTGGCGGCAAACTGGCGCACCCTGACCCCCGCCCATTTCGCTGAGGAGCAGGCATGAGCACGCGTCTTCCCCTTGTCGCGGCTCAGCCGGGTATCTGGATGGCAGAGCAGCTCTCTCCCTTGCCCAATGCCTGGAGCGTGGCGCACTACGTAGAACTTGAGGGTGAAATCAGCGCGCCGCTGCTGGCAAAAGCCATCGTCGCGGGCATGATGCAGGCCGATACCCTGCGCACCCGTTTTGCGGAGGATAACGGCGAGGTGTGGCAGTGGGTTGATGAGACCCTGCCGCTTGCTGAACCCCCTATTGTTGACTGCCGCAATGAAGCCGATCCGCATGCCGCCGCCATGGCGCAGATGCAGACAGATTTACACCAAAACCTGCGAGTGGATAGCGGCCAGCCGTTGGCCTGCCATCAGCTGATTCAGGTAGAGGACAACCGCTGGTACTGGTATCAGCGCTATCACCATCTGGTGGTGGATGGCTTTAGCTTCCCGGCCATTACCCGGCAAATCGTCGCCATTTATCGTGCCTGGTCGAGGGGAGACGAGACCCCCGCATCGCCCTTTACCCCTTTTGCGGAGGTGGTGGAGGAGTATCAACGCTATCGGGAGAGCGATGCGTACGCCCGCGATGGTGCTTTCTGGGCTGAGCAGCGTAAACAGCTACCGCCGCCGGTGTCGCTTTCCGCTACGCCGCTGCCAGGCCGGGCCGCGACCACCGATATTCTGCGCATGAAGCTAAGCGCTGATGCCCGCGCCTTCAGTAAGTTGGCAAACGCCGGGCAGGTGCAGCGCACCGATCTTGCGCTGGCGCTGGTGGCCTTATGGCTGGGACGTCTGACCGGACGGATGGAGTATGCCGCCGGGTTTATTTTTATGCGTCGTATGGGCTCTGCGGCCCTTACCGCCACCGGCCCGGTGCTGAACGTGCTGCCGCTGGCGGTCACCCTTCAGCCTGCGGAGACGCTGCCCGCACTGGCGCAGCGCTTAGCCGGACAGCTTAAAAAAATGCGTCGTCATCAGCGTTACGATGCTGAGCAGATCGTTCGTGACAGCGGGCGTACCGCCAGTGACGAAGCGCTCTTCGGTCCGGTCTTCAACGTTAAAGTCTTTGACTATCAGCTCGATCTGAACGGCGTAACGGCCACGACTCACACCCTGGCGACGGGTCCGGTGAACGATCTGGAGATGGCGCTGTTTCCGGATGAGCAGGGCGGATTGACCATTGAGATCCTCGCTAACCAGCAGCGTTACGACGAAGCGACGCTGAGCCGGCACGTAGAACGTCTGCATGCCCTGCTGGCTCAGTTCGCTGAAAATCCGGCGCTGACCTGTGGCGCGGTAGAGACCGTTTCGCCCGCCGAATATCAACAGCTGGCGCAGATCAACGATACCGCGGTGGCGCTACCCGCTACCACCCTGAGCACGCTGGTGGCAGAGCAGGCTGCCCGCACGCCCGATGCCCCGGCGCTCGCCGATGCACAGCACGAACTAAGCTACCGCCAGATGCGCGAGCAGGTGGTTGCCCTTGCCACGCTATTGCGCGAACGGGGCGTACAGCCAGGCGACAGCGTCGCGGTTGCGTTACCTCGCTCGGTATTTCTGACCCTGGCGTTACATGCCATCGTGGAGGCGGGGGCCGCCTGGCTACCGCTGGATACTGGTTATCCGGACGATCGCCTGCACATGATGCTCGAGGACGCGCAGCCCTCGTTGCTGATCACGACCGACGACCAGCGCGCGCGCTTCAGCCAGCTGGCGATACCGACTTTTAGTTACAACACACTATTACCTGCCGCGGGCAGCGAACCGCTGAACCTGTGCGCGCCGCAGCAAACTGCCTACATCATCTTCACCTCGGGCTCAACAGGACGGCCGAAAGGGGTGATGGTGGGACAGACCGCCATCGTTAACCGCCTGTTATGGATGCAGGATCACTACCCGCTGACTGCTACAGACGTCGTCGCGCAGAAAACCCCGTGCAGCTTTGATGTGTCGGTATGGGAGTTCTGGTGGCCATTTATCGCCGGGGCGAAGCTGGTGATGGCCGAGCCGGAGGCCCATCGCGATCCGTTGGCTATGCAGCAGTTCTTTGCCCGGTACGGCATCACGACGACCCATTTCGTGCCTTCCATGCTGGCCGCCTTTGTGGCGACCCTGACCCCGGAAAACGTGGCTTGTACCCGCAGCCTGAAGCAGGTGTTCTGTAGCGGTGAAGCGCTGCCGACCGAGCTTTGCCGTGAGTGGGAGCAGCTTACGCGCGTGCCGCTGCATAATCTGTATGGCCCGACCGAGGCGGCGGTAGATGTCAGCTGGTATCCGGCGTTTGGGCCGGAGCTGGCGGCCGTGCAGGGCAACAGCGTGCCGATTGGTTTGCCGACGTGGAACACCGGCCTGCGTATTCTGGATGCCATGATGCGTCCGGTGCCGTTTGGCATCGCGGGCGATCTCTATCTCACCGGTATCCAGCTGGCACAGGGCTATCTGGGCCGTCCGGATCTGACGGCCAGCCGCTTTATTGCCGATCCCTTTGCCCCCGGCGAACGGATGTATCGCACCGGCGACGTGGCGCGCTGGCTGGATAACGGCGCGGTGGAGTATTTAGGGCGCAGTGACGATCAGCTTAAAATACGCGGTCAACGCATTGAGCTGGGTGAAATTGACCGGGCGATGCTGAGCCTGCCGGACGTGGCGCAGGCCGTGGCCCATGCCTGCGTCTTCAACCAGGCGGTGGCGACGGGCGGAGATGCGCGTCAGCTGGTGGGATATGTCGTATCTGAGTCCGGCCTGCCGCTGGATCGCGACGCGCTACGCGAGAGGCTGAAAGCGCAGTTACCCGCCCACATGGTGCCAGTGGTACTGCTGCAAATCAGTGAGTTGCCGCTGTCTGCCAATGGCAAGCTTGACCGCAAGGCGCTGCCGTTGCCTGCCGTGTCCAACAAAACCAGCGGTCGCGCACCGGGATCCGACACTGAAATCGCTGTTGCTCAGGCCTTCTCAACGCTGTTGGGTTGCGAAGTGAATGACATTGAGGCCGATTTCTTTGCCCTGGGTGGTCACTCGCTACTGGCGATGCGTCTGGCGGCACAGCTTAGCAATACGTTTGCCCGCAAGGTAACCCCAGGACAGGTGATGGTAGCCTCAACGGTGGGGGCGCTCAGCACGCTGCTGGCGTCGTGGAACGACGATGAAGCGCAGCGTATGGGGTACGAAACCCTGTTGCCTCTGCGTAAAAGCGAGGGGCCTACGCTGTTCTGCTTCCATCCGGCTTCGGGTTTTGCCTGGCAGTTCAGCGTGCTGGCGCGCTATCTGAGCCCGCGCTGGTCGATAACGGGGATCCAATCGCCGCGGCCCGAGGGACCGATGCAGCAGGGTGACAATCTGGATGCGGTGATAGACCATCATCTGGCGACGCTGCAAGCCCAACAACCGCACGGCCCCTACTCTCTGTTCGGTTATTCACTCGGCGGCACGCTGGCGCAAGGCATCGCCGCACGTCTGCGTCAGCAGGGCGAAGAGGTCGCGTTCCTCGGACTGCTGGATACCTGGCCGCCAGAGACGCAAAACTGGGCAGAAAAAGAGGGAAACGGACTTGATCCCGAAGTGCTGGCCGAGATTGCTCGCGAGCGCGACGCCTTTATCGCCGCCCAGCAGGGGCAGGCGTCTGGCAAACTGTTTGAAGCGATAGAGGGCAACTACGCTGATGCCGTGCGCCTGCTCACCACCGCCCACAGCGCGAAGTTTGACGGCAAAGCGACGCTGTTTGTCGCCGAGCGCACACGCACGCAGGATCCGCATCAGGCATGGGCACCCTGGGTGGGAGAACTGGAGGTATACCGTCAGGATTGCGCTCACGTCGATATTATCTCGCCGCAGGCGTTTGAGACGATTGGACCGGTATTACAGAGAATTTTGGGATAATGACTCCCTTAAGCATGACTATCCCGGCCTGTGCCGGGATTTTTTTTCAGCTGGGTGGGAGGATATTAGAAGCGGTAGCCGACAGTGAGGTTAAAGCCATTAACGGAGTAAGATTCGTAATATTTTGCTGTGGTACCTTCGTAGCCGATGCCGATAGAAAAATCATCCGTTGGGTTAAATTGTACGCCAGCGCCCCAGGCAAACTGGGTTGAATTTTCTGACGTTTTATCCCGCTCTGAATAGCCCCAGTCATAATCCCATCGGGTTTCTCCATCCCATTTGATATAAGAAACGCCACCCAGCGCATAAACAGATACGTAATCGTTAATACGATAGACTGGCCCAGCCAGCAGCGAATAATATTTAATATCGTCTTTATATGACCATGTCTCGCCAGCTTCGTACTCGCTATCACTGTTGTCCCCGGTCAGATAGGTGAAAGAGCCCATCACGCTAAAAGGGGAGTCCCATTCATAGCGATACTGAACGTTCACGCCACGGATATCACCCAGATTTTCAAAGTCACTTTGTGCATAACCAATCGAGACAGTATGGTTATTTGCCAGCGCAGTGCCGCTCATCAGGGTACTTGCTACCAGCAGCGCCAAAGACAATTTTTTCATTGATTAACATCCTTATTTTTACTGTGAAACACGCCCGTGAATGCGGCGTAGTAATATGAAGTTTACCTTTTCGAGGCAGAAAACTTTGCCTGAAGGACGACGCTATTTTGAAGAGGTTAAGCCCATAATTGTATTTATTTCAGTAAATTAGAGGTTAAATTCAGAATCTATTTAGCCTGATGCTGTAATGGGTGTTATTGCCAGTTGATGTGATAAACGAAGGCGAGGGCTGCTTTGAATAGGTGGGCGGGCTTTGAGTGTGATGATGATATTTTGTCTTTCGAGGCGGGAAGGTAACAGCGGGGTAGCAGGTCGCTGCCGCTGAAAGAGAGAGCAATGTTACGCTCTGCTGGTTAAAAATGCTCTGTAGTATAAACGAGGGGTGACAGTATTAGCGGGTGGACTAAAGCGGCATGGTTTATGGCAGATTTTTATTCAGGGTGACTGGTTATATGGGCTATAGCCTGGTGCGAGCGTAACCCTTTTTGCGTGGCGAATGGATAGCGCAGGTAGGATTTGTTGACGGGATGCCGATTAGGATTGGGTGATGCCGGACTCCATCGTTATCACCGCCCAGAACACCCGTGAACTGTACGGTTGTGCCGAGGGTCTGACGTGGCTTACGTCAACAAGAAGAAGATGGAACAGTGGATCAGAACATTTCCGGGGGGCTGAACTACACCGACGATTTGTCGGAGTATAAGCGCGGGGGACGGGCATTATGGGTAACGGCTGATAAAACAATCCCGGCCTGAATGACCGGGATTTATAAATACTATTAACCCCTTATTCCTAACCGGATTGTTTCAGTTGGAAATAAGGGTTGTAATATTAATTTTTCATTGAAAATAAATAACTTAGGTGACAGGGCTGTAACATCATAAATATTCTCAGCAATCAAGGTGAGCGTACTCCTAAAAACAGGAATGCCTATTTCATCCACAAAAACAAATACATAATCATTTTCATTATGATTGTTTGCTATAAATGCATTTATATCTTCATAATCTATATAATTAAGCTCTAACCATGATACATTTCCATTAACAAATGGATATTGATATAAAATATTAATAGCCTCTTTCTCGCACTGGCCTTCAAGTATATGAAAGTCAGCGCTAAGGGCTTCTTTACATTCATCGAATAGAGTCATGTCCCCTACCTATTCAACTGTTTCAATATGGTTTCAAATGTTTTTTCATTGCCTTCAAATGGTATTACCTGCTTAACTGCTTTTCCTGGCCCCTTTCCTTGGGAGTAATCCCATATATTAATATGTGTTCCCTTTTCAGGATCGTAGTCAACACGCCAACCAACTTTACCATCACTAGATTGACGTCCAATTACTTTTCCATTTCCTGCACTAACTTCTAATCGTCCAACAACAGGTTTAGAATTAGCCCCCAAATTACCTACAATATTTAATGCCTTATTGCGTGCATTTTCCCAACTTTTTTCAGTTTTGAGAATCGTTTCAATTCGATTTGTTGCACTGGGAACTTTTTTACCTGGCAGAAGTACCGATGCAGCCAGCGCCCCAAAATTCTCCGCTGCAAGCTGATTACCCTCCAGAGCCTGGTTTGCCATCTCACCAATAGCTGACCAGGTTTCAGTTTTCATCAGGTTTCTTATGGTATCTGCAACACCCTGATGCTTACCGTCCAAATCGCTGAGAGCTTTATTACAGTAGCTATCACCAATCGCACAGGCTGTGAGTGCCATTGCGCCATCAGCAGCATAATCAGCGGAACCTAATGCCACATCTCCAGTATCAGCAAGGGCATTGATGATAGCGTTGGTCGTTGCAGATAACGGGCCTTCGCCCATCTTGTCCCTGACCTGCGCTTTCCACCATTCCTTGCTTTCTTTCAGTGACTCTCGGCCCTTATCCCCGGCCATCGAGTTATTCTCAACCTCCACCCGCGCCGTGTTCGCCCCCACGGCAGCCAGCGACACATCCCCGCCGCCCGCAGCATACCCTACACCGGCTCCGGCGAGGGTGACAAGGTTACTTACCAGGCTTTTCTCATCCGCGGTCAGCTGGCTGACATCCTTGCCGTACAGCGCGCTGACCAGCCGTTCGGAGAGCAGGGAGGCCGTCACTGCCCCTGCGGCCCCGGCCTGCATGTTGCCGCCGAGCGCGCCGGCCAGCAGACCTGCCGCCGCGCTGCCCTTCGTCCAGAAGGCGCTCCCCGGACCGTAGTCGGTGCTGTTGTACTCCGGCTGGCTGCGGATAACCGCCTCCCGCTGGGCGGCAGTCAGGCCATCAAGCTTCCCTTCCGATGCCAGCTTCGCTTCCAGTGCGGCATTGGACTCTGCCGCCTGCTTCTGGGCGTATTTGCTGTAGGCATCCAGCACCGTGGTACCCAGGGCTGCGGCTTCGCTCTGTACTGCAAGGTTGTCCTTCACCTTCTGAATATCCCCGCGGATATCCACGCCGTCGTGCGTGTTCTCCGTATCCCGGATGAGCCCGGCGATGTCCTGCGTCTGGCCTTCCGGGTTGCGCAGGATAATCTCCCCGTCGCTGATGGCGGAGCTGGTGGTGCCGCTGTCTTCGCTGCCCGCATGCCCCGTACCGATAGCCGGGGCTACGTTGAGCTGCATGCCGTCGTTGCCGCCGAACAGCTTACCGCTGCCCGAGAGGGCCACGCTGTAGCTGTCACCGGAAGTGGTGCTTCTGTTTTCGAGATCACGCCAGCCGAGGGTGCCGGTATCGAGCCGGTTTTTATCGGCGGCGGTGGAGCTGATCACTGCCCCGTCCAGCTGGGTGTGGTTGCCGGTGGTGATATCAAAGCCGCCGCTGCCCGCGCGGATGGCGCTCTGGTTTGCCACGCTCTGGCCTTCGTGGGTGATGTTGTCGCCGGACAGGCTGACGCTGGCCGTCGAGGCGCCATAGCAGATGGGCGGAATGCACAGACTGAGCCCGACCCCGGAGGCGCTGTTTTTGCTGTCCAGGGTAACGCTGTCCTGCACGCTGCTGATCGTCAGGTCGCGACCGGTGTTTATCTCCACGCGGTTGCCGGAAAGCTCCGCGCCGCGCAGGGTGGTGTCGCGCCCGCTGGTCACGCTCAGCAGCTCGTCGGCGCGGATAAGGCTGTTGCTGTTGAAGGCCGAACTGCCATTCTTGCGGCCGCTCTGCTGCGAGGCCCCGAGCTCAATGCTGAAGCCGTTCTGGCCGCCAATCAGGCTGAAACCGACGCCAATACCTACCTGGTTCCCCTGGCTGCGGCTCGACCGGGTGAGGGTGTCCTGAGAGGCCGTCATCAGAATATCGCGACCGGCGTCCAGGGTGACGCGGCGGCCGTCGATCTGCACCCCTTCGCCGACGATATCGTTGCGGGCGCGGATGTTGACCTCTTCACCGGCCCGCAGGGTGGTGCCCTGCGTATCGGCGCTGTGATACTCGCTCTGCTGCGAGGAGGAGCCGGCGGTGAGAGAGACCTTCGCTTTCACCACCGAGCTGTCCGTCATGGCACCCTGGACGGCAGTGGCGCCCGCCTGTCCGGCGCGAATGGCCGTCAGGCGTGGGTCATCGCCGTTCTCCGCGCTGCGGACGGCGTTCTCGGCGCTTTTCGCCGCATCCACCGCCCAGCCGCCCGCGGAGGCGGTGACGCCGTACTGCGTCTGGCTGCTGCGGGATGCGCCGTCGCGGCTATCGCGACTCACGTCCAGCAGGACATTCTCGCCGGTGAGGGTGACTGATTTGCCGGCCGCCACGTCCGTACCGGATAGGGCGATATCTTTTCCGGCCTGAACGATGACATTACCCTCGGTGCTGTTGAGTTGGCTGCGCAGGCCGTTCTCGAGGCTGCTCGCCTCATGGGTGCGGTAACTGTCCCGGCCATAGCCCACGGTGCCACCGTAGCCATCGCTACCCAGTGTGCCGACGGTTTTACTGCTGCCGCTGGCATCGTGGCGGGCGGTATCCTGCCCGGCGGTGATCCGTACATCGCCCTGGGTGGCCGAAAGCATCAGATCGTCCGTGGCGCTGAGGCGGCTGCCGCTCACGTCGATACTCCCTTCGCGGCTGTTAAGGTAGATATCGCGGCCCTCAATCAGCGAGGCGTTCTGCGTGGTGCTCGCACCGCTGGTTTTACCCTCAGACTGGCTCATGCCGCCAGGCAATATCCGGTTGCCATGCTGGCCGCCACCGCCGGTAGCACGCACCGTGCTGACCATGCTGATGTCATCAGTAACCATCCACCCGCTCTGGCTGTTGCGGGTGTTGTACGCTTCGCGATCGGTCGAGGTCGTGATACGGATATCGCGGTGGGCATCCAGAATGACCGATTCCCCTGCCTGTAGCTGGCTGCCCGCAATCACCAGATCGTTGCCCGTGGCGTTCATCTGGATATTGCCCGCCGCGTTCAGCTTGCTGCCGCTGCTGAACTCACCCTCGTAGTGCGACTCCTGAGTGGATTTACTGCTGCCGAACGAGGTCGTCACCATATTGCCCGGCCCGTCGAGGCCCAGCGCCGCGCCTTCTGCGGCGAGAGCCTTCACGCGGTCGACGGTGCTGTTACCCCCTTTGCTGGACAGCGCATCGCGCACGTTGCGCACCGAATCCTCGAACGGGGCCTTCACGCTGACGGTGAGGCCGCTGCTGCGGGTCTCCTGTTTCATCGACTCCGTGAGGGTGTCGCGGCCAGGCAGCACTGCAATGTCGCGACCGGTAATATCGATATGACCCGTTGCGCGGGTAGTATCGCCTTCGGCGCGGCCCGCAACGACATCGGCGGCGCTTAGCGTCACCTGCTCCCCGGCGCGGATAATCACGTTGCCGCCGGAGGTGCCCACCAGGCTGCGGGCATCGCTCTGGGTGGTTTCCGTACCCTGACGGGTGGTTTTCGTTGACTGGGAACCCACGGTAACGCCCACGCCCGATCCGCTGCCGAAGACGCCCGATTTCCTGGTTTTCTCCATGTGATAATCGGCGCGGGTATGGGTTGCGGCTTCAATGGTGACGTCGTGGCCCGCCTGCAGGGCGATATCTCCCTCGCCAGCAACCGATGAGCCGTGGATCAGCAGGTCGTTACCCGCCTGCACCGTCACGTTGTCGCCGCTTAACAGGCTGCCCTGCGCGGTGGTCTGCCAAATTTCGTCATGGGTAACGGTGGTTTTCTTCGACAGCATCCCGCTGGTGCTCTGACGGCTGTGCTCCTCAAGATGAGAAGACGATTCTCCGCTAGTCAGCGTGACGTTGTTTCCCGCCGCAACGATAAGATCATCCCTCGCCGTCACGCTGGCGGCCCGGGCATTAAGGTCGTGCCCGGACTGCAATACGACATCGCCGCCGCCGTTAATCTGGCTACCTACATCTGAGGACTGCTCCAGCAGACGGCTGTTGCCTTTGCCCCAGTTGCCATACTCGGTGCGTGCCGTGCTCACCGTGTCGAGGGTCAGATCGTTGCCTGCGGCAATTCGCGTGCGGCTGTCGGCCCCGGCGTTGCTCACCTGGCTGCCGGTGAGGGTAATATTATTCAACGCCTGCAGGCTCAGGTCGCCGCTGTCACTCTGTACAAAAATAGTGGCCGGGCGGTCGACCCAGCGGTTGGCCGCATCGCCCTGAGTGGTCGTGACGCTGTTAATGTCGCGCCCGGCCATCAGACTCAGGCTGTCGTTACCCTGTAGGGTACCGCCCAGGTTATTGATATCCGTGCGTGCTTCAAGAGCGACGTTACGCCCGCCGATAAACCCGGTGTTGGTCAGGCTCTCTGCGGTTATCTGCGTAACATCCCGGCCGCTAATGCGCCCGCTGTTGGTGAGATCCTGTTTCAGATCCAGCACAATTTCGTTACCGGTCAGCAGGGCGCCGCCGGCATCAAGGTCGCCGGGTTTTACCTTCGCATACACTTGTGGCACCAACACCCGCTGCGTGGTGCCGTCTTTCAGAGGGATCTCCTGCTGCACCAGCCAGACGATGTCGCTAGTCAGATGAGCCATCTGTTCTGCGGTGAGCGCCACGCCCGGTACCAGGTGGTATTGATGACCAAATGCCACGCCAGCGTCCATCAGCGCCCGGAACTGCTCTTCATCGTTACTGAAGCCCTGCAGATAGCGGTTGCCGGTAAGCTGAATAATCTGCTCGCGGATCAGACGCTGCTCATAAAACCCGTCGCCCAGCCGTTTGAGCATGTTGTTACCGTCGAGTTTGAACTGCCGCTGCATATAGTCGCTGCCGAGCGAGGTTCTCCGGTCCGTGAAGCGCGGATCGGTCTCAATCAGATAAGGGACATCTGTGTTCAGGTGCAGCCGGAACAGACTGTTGTCTGGCAGACGGAGATCCGGGGGCGTGATGCGAATAACGCTGTTCTCACCGCCGCCGATCTCCATGATCTGGCCGGGCAGGGCGGGTGATGTCGTACCGGCGCGCGCGGTCCCGGTGGTCATACCCTCGGTGTTGCGGCTGGCAATCGTAGCGCTGCTCCCGCTGTTCTGGGTATGGCTCTGCCAGGCCATCTGTTTGAGGTCGATGGTTTGGGTGACTGGGGCGGGTGCGTAATCGCTATATTTTTTGCCCTGTGAGGTTTTGGTGCCGCCAAATCTGCGTTTTTTCTTTTTGGCATACCAGCGGATCTGGGTACCGATATCAGTGGTTATCCGTACCCCCGTGGTCGCCAGATTATTCAGTTCGCCGATGATGCCGCCCAGCAGACCGCCTGCCACAATCTGGCTGTCCTGGTTATTGACCTGGCGGCTGTTAAAGTGGATGTTACCGCCCGCGATAATCTTGCTGGGATCGGTTTCGGTGACCTGGGTCTCTTTCACCTCCCGTTTGTACTTATACTCATAAAACTCACGCCCTTTGGTGCCGTCCGGCATCGTCGCCTGATGTACATCCCACTTATCCTTATCACCGATAAAGACATCCGCCCGGTCGAAGCGGTTTGTTGAGCCTTTCAGCGCGACTTCGTGGTGGGCGGAGTTTTCGACGACGGCTACTTTGGTTTTCATTCCGGCGTTAGTGTTATTGATGGTGGCGACGCCAAGGAACATATTCCCCGCCGCTTCTATTGTCGCACCTGTGTTGTTTAGCGTCTGCGCCTGCCCCTGCGCTTCATATTGCGCATTAAGGTTGCCGCCCATAGCCATATCCCCGGCGCTGTAGATCAGGGCGTGACCCTTGTTATTAATCGTCCCGGCGGCGATATCAAGCCATTCACGGGCGGCAATGACCGGTGCCACCCCTTTTTTGGCCTCGTTATTGATGGTTGCGGCGGCCAGCGCGAGATGGTCGCCGTAGATACTGCCAGTGCCGTAG
Source organism: Leclercia pneumoniae (assembly GCF_017348915.1). Classification (NCBI taxonomy): domain Bacteria; kingdom Pseudomonadati; phylum Pseudomonadota; class Gammaproteobacteria; order Enterobacterales; family Enterobacteriaceae; genus Leclercia; species Leclercia pneumoniae. The sequence goes on from NZ_CP071383.1 coordinate 1,148,980, forward strand.
TTATTGAGGGTAGCGGCGGTGAGGTGCGTCAGGCCGCCGTCCAGCAGGCCGCGGTTGGTCAGTGTGCCTTCAATGAGCAGATGGTTTTCCCCAGCGCTGATCCCGGCGTTCACCTTGTTGGTGAGATTTTTCGCCGTTATCGTCAGGGCTTTTCCGGCTTTGATCAGATTTTCGTTGGTCAGCCCCTTCGCCAGGGTAAAGGTGACATTGCCGTTGGCAATGATCTCCCCGGTGTTCACAAAGGCTTTTTGCAGATTAAGCTGCAGCGCATCCTGCGAGAGCAGTTTGCCATCGCCGCTGGCAGAAGCGGCATTGACCTTCAGTTCGCGGCCTGCAATCAGCGTGCCGTCGGTGTTGGTGAGGGCGAGCGTTTTTCCGCCCCTGACATCCAGCTCCCCGGCGGACGAGAGCAGGCCGCGGGTATTATCCAGTAGAGTGAGCGTGTTGACGATCAGGGTGTCATTACTGCGTATTGCGCCGTCGCTATTGTCCAGCACCGGTGCGTTAAGGATGACCGCATCGCCCTCGATGCCCCTGTTCTCGCGGGCGGTATTGCGGTTAAGCAGGCTCCGGGCGTTCAGCGTGGTGGTTTTGCCGCTGCGGAGCAGCCCGGTGCTGTTATCCAGCTGTGTACCGACGGCAAGCGTCATATCCCCGGCGGACTGGATCTGTCCGCTCTGGTTACCCAGCTCGCTGCTCTCTAGCCGCATCTCCCCGCCCGCGGCCAGTATTCCCTGCTGATTATTCAGCGGACTGGCCTGCGTGGTCAGCGTCATTGCGTCGCCCGCCACAATGTGCCCGCTCTGGTTATCGAGCGCACCGCTTTGCAGCGCCAGATTCTGCCCGGCGCTAATCCGCCCTTGATTGTTATTCAGCCTCTGAGCTAGGGTCTCCAGCGTCAGGTTGTTGCCCGCCTGGATCAGCCCCTGGCGGTTGACCAGCGCGTCCGTTGTCAGGCTGAGATGTGATTCGCTGTAAAGCGTGCCGTGGGTGTTGTCCAGGGCGAGGCCGTTAATCAGGCTGTCGCCTGCGGAGGCCATGTATCCGCTGCGGTTGTCCAGCGTGCCGCCGCTGAGGGTGAAGGTCCCGAAGCTCAGCAGGCCGCCGTTTTTGCCGCTGTCGCGATTGCTTAGCGCGCCGCCATGCAGATCGATATTCAGGGCGCTGCCCGCCTGAACTAAACCGGCATCGTTGTTCAACCCCCCGCTGTGTAGCATCATCTCCCGGCTGGCGGTGAGAATGCCCTGCTGGTTATTGATGCTGCGGGTCGCTGTATCGATAGCGAGCGCGTTGGCCTGGATGCGACCTTGCTGGTTGTCGAGCGAGGCGCCGGTAAGGGTCAGTTTTTCTCCGGCGTTGGCGATGATCCCACCGCGGTTATCAATCCCGTCCTGATGGGCCAGCGTCAGGGCCGCCTCACCACGTTGTTGCAGCACGCCTTCGCGGTTCGACAGCTGGCGGGCGGTGATGTCCAGCGTGTCGGCGGTAATGTTACCGCCGTCATTATCCAGTTTCCCCCCCGTGCGCACCGTCACTGTCCGGGCTTCCGTGCTGGCTTGTGCCGTGCGGATGTTACCCTGAGTTGCCGTCAGTTCGATCTGCCCAGCGCGGCTCTGACTGGCGCTAAAATTAAGGTCTGTTCCGCGGGCCGATATCTTTCCGGCGGCCTGATTTTGCCCGCTCACCTTCAGCGTACCTTCGCTGGTGAGCGTCAGGTTGCCCGTTGCGTTTGCGCTACCGTCGGGTTTTATCCCGGCTGCCAGCACGCCGCTGCTCTGGATGCCGCTGCGGGAGGAGAGGTGGATGGTCTCCTGCGCCTGAATCTGGCCGCTGTTGGTAAGGGTTCCGTCCGCATTCACCACCACATCGCCCGCCGAGGCGCCAATCACGCCGGCGTTACGCACGCCAAGGCCGCGCTCGGTTCCGCGCAGATGAATTTTACTGGCGTACATGCCGCCAAGCTGCGCCACGTCGAGCGTAAATTGTGGCCGCGAGCTCTCATCCCCGTTTTTCGCAGTCACGGCCTGATGCGCGGCATCCACGATATTGCGTCCGGTGCTCACCTTCAGCTCTTTTGCCCAGAGACCGGCATTCACTTTTACCGCGCGGGCAATCAGGTCAGTGCTGTCGGCGCGGGTGCTGTCCATCCCGCGCCCCTCGATAACAATCTCGCCGCGCTGCACGTCATAGCCGCTGATTTTCCCGTCGCTCATCTGTACCTGGCCGGTGGTCAGTGTCGTGCGGTTGGCGTTGATAAACCCGCAGCCATCGCAGGTAATCCCTGCCGGGTTAGCGATCACTACCTGTGCTTTTTTACCCGCCACTTCGATGATGCCGTTGAGTTTGCTGGGGTCGCGAGAACTGACCTCGTTAAGAATGACCTTCGCTTCCCCCCGAGCCAGCCAGGGGTTGGCGGCTACCATGCCGGCCAGCTCACTTTGCGTATTACGGGCAGCGTTATTCAGGATCACCCCTTTCTTGTCCACATCGAAACGGGAGAAGCTGTTGCGAGAGACACCGGCGTTGGACGGCGTCTGGATATTGACCTGCGGGGTACCATTCGCGCTACTGATGATGGTCGGCCGCTGGTTTTTAGCCGCTGCGCCGTTGGCGATAATATCGGCCTGCACGGTCTGCACCGCACCCAGCGCCAGCCACAGGCTAAAGCTTAACGCACTAACTTTACCGATCAGGCGGCTCAGCGTATGACCCGTACCGGACGCCCGGGTGCCGATCGCCCGGGCGATCTCCGGCACCACCATGAGCATTCCACGCGCCTGGTTGAAAATAATGCGATACAGATTCTTATTCATGGTCTATTCCTTTAAGCGCGAAAGCGATCACCAGTCCCAGTTGAGGTTAAAGCCGAAGGTGGCGTGGCTTGAGGAGAAGCCGTCTGGCTTCGAAAGGGGTGTGCCGGCGAAGAGGTCATAGTTGACCCGGAGTGCGCTGCCGCGCAGGCCAACCACGCCGCCCGCCAGGTGATGACCCAGCAGATACTCTGAGCCGACGCCGCTAATCTCGCCGTAATCCACACCGAGATAGAGCTCCTGTGCGGACAGTGGCGTACGCCAGGCGACATCGTTACGCACATACCACCCTTCGCTGGCATTGAGCGTGAGCTCACCATCGAATCCGCGTACCGACCAGCGGTTGCCGATAGCAAACTGATCCTGCGGCGTAAGCGGGGTGTTACTCATCTGGCGCAGGTACTGCAGGGTGTAGCGAAAGTTTTGTGAGCCGAGTGCAAAGGGCAGATCCAGCCCGGCGTTTATTTGCAGGATTTTGCTGAGTGCGGTGGCATAGCCGGGATACTCTTCCGGTGCGCGCTGAGCGCCAAACCAGCGGGTACCGCGCTGATAGCTGATGCCTGCATCCAGCGTCGCGGGGCCGATATAGTGGCGATGCTGTAATCCGGCCTTCCACGCGGCGGTTTGACGGCGCTGGACATCAACTTCGGTGTCATCGATAAAGTTGCGACTTTCCCGCGCTGAGACGTGATAGCTGAAAGTGGTTTTCTGGCTGCCGCTGCGGTGCAGTACCCGGCTGAGCTGCAGATCGAGATTTTTGCTCTTTCCGCTGTAGCGGTAATCCCCGTTGAGGCCGGGGCTGGTCTGGTAATAGTCGTAATCACTGGCGGTGATGCCCGCCAGCCAGTAGCCAAAGGGCACCGAATAGTGGGCCGTGTAGTTTGTGGTGCCTTTGCCATCTTTGCCGTTCAGATCGTGGCTGGCCGAGAGGTACATCAGGTCGCTTAAGGAAAAGGGATTATCCAGCGACAACGTGATACCAGCCTGATAGCGCCCGGTGGCGTTGCTGCCTGAGTCATCCAGCGACAGTCCCACGCGCCACGGCTTCTGCTGGTGGCGCGTAATGAGGATGTCGCTCTCGCCAGGCTTATTACCGGGCAAAATCTCCATGCTGGCTTCCACCGTGGGCAGCCGCTGTAAATTCTCCAGCCCCTGCTCGATATCGCGCAGATCCAGCAGGTTGCCCTCACGGGCAGGGAAGGCGCTGTAAAGCTGGATATAATTGCTGCTTTCCTACGTCAGGGTGACGTGACGGATATCGCCAGGCACCACCCTGAGCGCCAGTGTACCCTGACGTAAATCCTGAGCAGGCGCCAGCACTCGGGTGGTGATCCAGCCGTGATCAACCAGCCGATTTTGTAGGGCGCTCATCAACATGTTCACCCCTTTACCGCCGAGGCACTTCCCTTGCGCCTGATTCGCAATGCGCTGCAGCGGCAGCCAGTGGGGCAGGGCCTCTTGCCCACTGAGCGTGACGCGCGCAATGGGGAAGCAGGGGGTTTCCGAGGGAAAAATAAGCTGGCTGGAACGATCGTCGCTACCGGAGAGGCGCACGTCCGGAGTGGGTGGGGTAAGCTGTTGTTCAAGCGCCTTCTGACGCTGTTGCTGAATGATAAACTGATTGTCAGGCTCAGCGGCAAAGAGCGGCTGGCCGAGCGTAAGGCAGGCAAACGCCGCACATATCCCTTGTAGCGCACGAGGCATCATAAGCATTCCATGCTGTGATTGAAAAAGAAGCAGTCAGATCAGGAATGTTAATGTTTTTGCCGGGCAGATAAAGGGGCGTAATTCTTAAAAAGCAGTTAAATCTGAAAGATAGGGCGGGTGAGTACGAAAACGGACGGCCTAAGCCGCCCCTTTTCCTAATGGAACCACCAGCGGCGTCCCGGCCACCGGATCGTCAATAATCATGCAGCGCATGCCGTAGATCTGTTCGATCAGATCCGGCGTTACGATCGCTTTTGGTGCGCCTTCCGCCACGATCTTCCCGTCGCGCAGGGCAATCAGGTGGGTGGCATAGCGGCAAGCCTGATTAAGATCGTGTAATACCGCCGCCAGCGTATAGCCCTGAGTGCGGTTCAGCTCACTCAGCAGCTCCAGCAGATCAATTTGATGGCTGATATCGAGCCAGGTGGTCGGTTCGTCCAGCAGCATGATGGCGGTCTCTTGCGCCAGCACCATGGCGATCCACGCCCGCTGTCGTTGTCCACCAGAAAGGGTATCCACGCTTTGAGCGGCCAGATCGGTGATGCCCGTGGCCTGCATTGCGCGGGTTACCGCGGCCTCATCCTCTTTACGCCAGCGGGTAAACAGTGGCTGATGCGGGTAACGGCCGCGCGCCACCAGCTCCTGTACGGTGATATCTCCCGGGGTGGTGGCGTTCTGCGCCAGCAGACCAATACGGCGAGCCACCTCTTTGCTGGCGTAGCGCTGGATCTGCTCGCCGTCGAGATACACGCTTCCGGCCAGCGGCGTCATCAGGCGGCTCAGGGTGCGCAGCAGGGTCGATTTCCCGCAGCCGTTGGGGCCGATAATCGCCGTAAAGTGCCCGTCGGGAATGGAGACAGTCAGATCCTGCGCCACGGTTTTTTTGCCATAGCCAAGGGTAAGATTTTCGCCGCGCAAGCGGGTGGGTATTGTGCTCATTTCTTGCGTGACTCCTGAACAAGCAAGACGATGAGATAGATACCGCCAAGACTGACGGTAACTACCCCGACCGGAAGTTGATAAGGCATAAACAGCTGCTGGGCACAGAGATCGGCTGCCAGAAGCAGCAGCGAACCGCAAAGCGCGGCCTGGGTTAAGCCCCAGCGCGCGGTGCCGCTCAGACGGCGGGCGATATGCGGTGCGACCAGCGCAATAAATGAAATCGGCCCGGCGATGGCGGTGGCGGCCGCGGTCAGCACCACCGCCACCAGCATCAGCATTAAGCGCGAACGCTCCACGCCCACGCCCAGGGCACAGGCGCTGTCATCGCCCATCTCCAGCAATCGCATACGCTTCACCAGCAGCCAGGCACACAGCAGCATCAGGCCGATAATGGGGGTGGCTGGCAAGGTTTTCGCCCACGTCAGGCCATTTAGCGACCCCGCGTTCCACAGCCCGGCGGAGAGGGAGGTTTCCAGCGAAGCACGCAGCAAAAGCCAGGTATTGAAAGCCATCAGCATAGCCCGAACGCCAATGCCGATAATAATAAGACGGAAGGTTTCGATCCCGTTACGCCATGCCAGGGTCCAGACCACCAGCGAGGTCAGGATCCCGCCCAGCATCGCCGCCAGGGCTATCGCCGTCAGATGCTGACCAAAGAGCACCATGGCCACCAGCACGCCGCTCCAGGCCCCGGTGTTGAAGCCCATCACATCCGGGCTGCCTAATGGGTTACGCAGTAACGACTGGAATATGGCGCCGCTGACGCCAAGGGCTGCGCCCACCAGTATCGCCATCATCACGCGCGGCAGGCGCCACTCGGTGACCACCAGGGTGACGTTGCGCGGCGCGCTGCCAAGCAAGGCATCGATAACCTGCTGTATATCGAGGGTAACGGCGCCGCTGCACAGGCTCCAGAGGGCCACCAGCAGACTGGCGGCGACCAGCAGAAAACAGCTCAGCAGTAAACGTGGCGACGGGGCATTCACAGGCCACCTCCGCGTTTACGTCGTACCAGGAAAATAAGCACCGGCGCGCCGATAAAGGCGCTGACCACCGAGACCCGCAGCTCGCCCGGCACCAGCAGACGGCCAATAACGTCGGCATACAGCAGCAGGGCAGGGGTGGCAAGCAGGGTGACCGGCAACGACCAACGGTGATCGGCCCCCACCAGCCAGCGCGCCATGTGCGGCATCATCAGGCCAATAAAGGCAATGGGGCCAACGACCGCCGTCGCGCTGCCGCACAGGACGGTGATGGCCAGCAGGCCGATAAGCTGAGTGCGTGCCACCCGGCTGCCCAGCGCGGTGGCCGTGTCTGCGCCCAGGCTAAGACTGTTCAGGGCCCGGCTTAACATCAGTGCCACCACGGCGGCGATGACCACCGGTAACGTCACCACTTTAAGCGTCTGCAGGGTGCGGATATCCAGCGAGCCCGCCTGCCAGAAACGCAGCTGATCCCACACGTCCGGATTGAGCAGGGCGATGCCGTTGGATAAGCCTTCCAGCACGGCGCCCAGCGCCACCCCCGCCAGGGTTAAGCGCACCGGGCTGAGCTGCCCGCCCCCCTGACTGCCGGTAAAGGCCACCAGCAACGAGGCCGCCAGCGCGCCGCAAAAGGCCATCATCAGTTGTTCTACGGGGGAGGAGAATCCAAACAGCGCGGCGCCCAGCACGATGGCAAAACTGGCCCCGGAATTCACCCCCAGGATGCCGGGGTCGGCCAGCGGATTACGGGTCAGGGTCTGCATGAGGGCACCGGCCAGCCCCAGCGCCGCACCGGCCAGCAGGCCAGCAAGGGTACGGGGCAGGCGGGCATCCAGCACAATAGTACAGTCCGCGCTTTGACAGGTGCCGGACAGGGCATCGACAATCACGGCGGCGGGCAAAGGTTTTGCGCCAACCAGCAGGCTGAGTGCAGCGGCAAGAATTAACAGGAGCAACAAACCGGGCACGGCAAGGGCACGCCCGGTAGAAGGTGAAAACGACATAGCAACGTCCATGACTTGATAATGATAGTAATTATCGTTATCTATCTTATTTGGCTATGTTAGCATGTGCGGCCATGGAATTGGTAAAAAAAGAAACCATTAAGGCGTTGTAATGACCCAAAAATCCTGGCTGCTCAACCTCAGCCTGCTGAAGACTCACCCGGCGTATCGCGCCGTCTTTATCGCCCGCTTTATCTCTATTTTGTCCCTTGGCCTGCTGGGCGTCGCCGTGCCGGTACAGATCCAGGCCATGACGCACTCCAGCTGGCTGGTAGGGCTCTCGGTGACGCTGACCGGCGGGGCGATGTTTGTCGGCCTGATGGTGGGCGGGGTACTGGCCGACCGCTTTGAGCGAAAAAAACTGATTCTGCTGGCGCGGGGAACCTGCGGCGTCGGCTTCGTCGGGCTGTGTCTGAACGCGCTGCTGCCGGAACCGTCGTTGATTGCCATCTATGCGCTCGGACTCTGGGACGGCTTCTTTGCCTCTTTAGGGGTGACGGCGCTGCTGGCAGCAACGCCAGCGCTGGTGGGGCGTGAAAACCTGATGCAGGCGGGGGCGATCACCATGCTCACCGTGCGTCTGGGCTCCGTGATTTCGCCGATGGTGGGCGGCTTGTTGCTGGCTACCGGTAACGTGGCCTGGAACTACGGCCTGGCGGCGGCAGGCACCTTTATCACCACGCTGACCTTACTGCGTTTACCGCTGCTCCCGCCGCCCCCTCAGCAGCGTGAGCATCCGCTGAAATCCCTGCTGGCGGCGATTCGCTTCCTCTTTACCAATCCGCTGATTGGCGGCATTGCCCTGCTGGGCGGGCTGCTGACCATGGCCAGCGCAGTGCGCGTGCTCTATCCGGCGCTGGCGGGTGAGTGGCAGATGAGTGCCTCGCAGATTGGCCTGCTCTATGCGGCGATCCCCCTCGGCGCGGCGATCGGCGCGCTCACCAGCGGCAACCTGGCCCAGAGTGCGCGCCCGGGGTTAATCATGCTGGTGGCGACTTTCGTGTCGTTTATTGCCATCGCGCTCTTTAGCCTGATGCCTGTCTGGGCGCTGGGTGTGGTCTGCCTGGCACTGTTTGGCTGGCTGAGTGCGGTGAGCTCTCTGCTGCAATACACGCTGATTCAGACCCAGACGCCGGAAAATATGCTCGGACGGATTAACGGCCTGTGGACGGCGCAGAACGTGACCGGCGATGCCATCGGCGCGGCTATTCTGGGCGGCCTGGGCGCAATCATGACGCCGGTGGCCTCAGCCAGCAGCAGTGGATGTGTGCTGGCGATAGTGGGGGCGATTTTACTGGTAGGACTGGTGAAGCTGCGCCGGTTCAGAAACGAACCGGCCGCCTCTCAGGCTTAATGAAACAGCGACTGCAATCGGGTTAACACCCGCATCGCACTGTAGTAATCCAGGCGGAAGGTCTCGGTTCCCAGCGCCCAGACGCGTTTGTTCTGCACCGCGGGCAGGTGGGCCAGTAGCGGGTTGGCATAAATCGCGTCGACGTCTTTTTGATCCCCGGCGAACAGGAACAGCCCTTCGCCGTTCAGACCCGTCGCCAGATTTTCACCACCCAGTTGAATAATGTCATGGCGTTTACCCTGGCTTTGGGAGGTGGATAGCCCGGCGGGCAGCGTGGCCAGGCTAAAGCCCAGCTGTTGCAACAGTTGCCCCTGCGCAGAATCGGCAGTCCAGAGGTTCGCGCTGTGGGCTGCCGCAGTGTAGACCAGCGCATTTACCGGCTGCGGTGGCAGTTTCATCTGCTGCTTAACCTGGGCCAGCTGTTTATCGAACTCATGGATACGCTCCGCAGCCTGCTTTTCCTGACCGGTGATCGTGCCCAACTGCGTCAGCAGCGTCTGCCAGCTTTTATCGTCGTAATTGATCACAAGCGTGGGCGCAATGGCCGACAGCTGATCGTAAAGGGCCAGGGCCGAGTCGCCGCCGGTGGCGCTGATCAGAATCAGATCGGGCATCTGGGCGGCCACCGCTTCGGCGCTCGCCTCACCAATATAGAGACGCGAGAGTTTGCGCTGTTTGGCAATGTCACCCCACTGGCGCAAAAAGCCCTGGTCGTCTGCCACGCGGTTGTTAGGCGTGGTCGCCCCGCTGGCCACCACCGGCGCGTCGATTGCCAGCAGAGAGCCGGTAAGGGTCACGCTGGTCGAGACGATGCGCGTGGGTTTGCTTTCAAGGGTGTGCGTGCCGTGGCTGTCGGTCACCTGACGGGGCCAGTCGGCGGCGGTGGCTGAGGTTTCTCCTAAAACGAAAATGGCGCCCAGGAGCAGGGCATGACGGCAAACGGCGGGGAATTTCACAAAGCGGCGTCCTGTATTTGCTGAGGTTAATGCTTCTCATTTTCATGAAAGCGTCACGGGGATGCAAGCGATAGTCGCACAAGATGCGCTGTCTGCGGTTGACACCCTTGCGATGAGCGATTAGGTTAGCCACCAAAATATAAATGATAATAATTCTTACTGCTTTTATCATTTCAGGAGGATGATATGGATACGTCATTGGCCGAGGAAGTCCAACAGAACCCGGCCACGCTGCAATCAGACAGTTTCTTCTTTATGTCGCCTTATCGCAGCTTTACCACGTCCGGCTGTTTTGCCCGCTTCAACGAACCCGCTGAAAATGGCGAACATCTCTCGAGCGCTTTCCAGCAAAAACTGGCGCAGGCCTTTGCACAGGCGAAAGCCAGCGGCATCGCGAACCCCATCATGGTAGGCGCGATCCCCTTTGATACCCGTAAACCCTCTTCACTGTTTATTCCGCAACGCTGGCAGAGCTTTGCCCGTCCGGCACGTCAGCAGGCTGCGCGCTATGCCAGCCCAACGCAGACGCTGACCGTCGCCCAGCGCAGCGAGATCCCCGGCCAGCCGGTGTTCGAAGAGATGGTTGCCCGTGCCGCCGCGCTGACCGCGACGCCTCGCGTCAACAAGGTGGTGCTGTCGCGACTGATTGATATCGTCACCGAGGAGCAGATCGACAGCGGCGCGCTGCTGGAGCGTCTGATTGCGCAGAACCCGGCGAGCTTTAACTTCCACGTCCCCCTGGAAGATGGCGGCGTACTATTGGGTGCCAGCCCAGAACTGTTACTGCGCAAAGAGGGCAGCCACTTCAGCTCCCTGCCGCTGGCGGGATCGGCGCGTCGTCAGCCCGATGACATGCTCGACCGCGAAGCGGGTAACAAGCTGCTGGCCTCTCAAAAAGATCGTCACGAGCACGAGCTGGTGACCCAGGCGATGAAAAGCGTCCTGGAAACCCGTAGCCATCAGCTGACTATGCCCGCCTCGCCGCAATTGATCACCACCCCGACGTTGTGGCACCTGGCAACGCCGGTAGAGGGCGAGGCGCGTGCCGATGAAAACGCCCTGACGCTGGCCTGTTTACTGCACCCGACGCCGGCGCTGAGTGGCTTCCCGCATCTGGCCGCGAAAGCCCTGATTGCCGAACTGGAGCCCTTCGATCGCGAGCTGTTTGGCGGCATTGTTGGCTGGTGCGACAGTGAAGGCAACGGCGAGTGGGTGGTCACTATCCGCTGCGCACGCCTGCAGGCGAACACCGTGCGACTGTTCGCCGGCGCGGGTATTGTGCCGGCCTCCTCTCCGGTCGGTGAATGGCGCGAAACCGGCGTCAAACTCTCCACCATGCTGAACGTTTTTGGTTTGCACTAAGGAACAATCATGACCATTCCCTTTACCCGTTGGCCTGAGGATTTTGCCCGGCGCTATCGCGAAAAAGGTTACTGGCAGGATCTGCCGCTGACTGACATTCTGACCCGCCACGCCAGCAGCGACGCGACGGCCATCATCGACGGTGACCGCCAGTACAGCTATCGCCAGTTCCACCAGGCGGTGAACAATCTGGCCGCTTCGCTACAGGCGCAGGGCATCAAGCGCGGTGAGACGGCGCTGGTACAACTGGGCAACGTGGCCGAGTTCTACATCACTTTCTTTGCGCTGCTGCAGTTGGGCGTGGCGCCGGTTAATGCGCTTTTCAGCCATCAGCGCAGCGAGCTTAATGCCTACGCCAGCCAGATCGAACCGGTGGTGCTGATTGCCGATCGCGGGCATGCCCTGTTTACCGGCGATGATTTCCTTAACACCTTCGTCGATGAGCACCGTTCGGTGCGCATAGTCATGCTGCGCGGTGATAACGGTGAACACGCGCTGGAGACGGCGATGGCTCGCCAGGATCCTCACTTTATCGCCTCGCCGACCCCGGCCGATGAAGTGGCGTTCTTCCAGCTATCGGGCGGCAGTACCGGTACGCCGAAGCTGATCCCCCGCACCCATAACGACTACTACTACAGCATTCTGCGCAGCAACGAGATTTGCGCCATCACTGCCGATACACGCTATCTGAACGCGCTGCCTGCCGCCCATAATTTTGCGATGAGCTCGCCGGGTTCGCTGGGGGTGTTTATGGCGGGCGGTTGTGTCGCGCTGGCGCACGATCCCAGCGCCACCCACTGCTTCCCGCTGATTGCTCAGCATCAGCTGAACATGGCCTCGCTGGTGCCGCCGGCGGTTAGCCTGTGGTTACAGGCCATTGCCGATGGGGCAGATAAAAGCCAGCTCGCCTCTCTCACGCTGTTGCAGGTTGGCGGCGCACGGCTCTCTGCGACCCTGGCGGCACGTATTCCTGCTGAGATCGGCTGCCAGCTGCAGCAGGTATTTGGCATGGCGGAAGGGCTGGTGAATTACACCGCGCTCGACGACGCGCCGGAGAAGATTATGAATACCCAGGGCCGCCCAATGTGTCCGGACGACGAGGTCTGGGTGGCCGATGAAAACGGCAATCCGCTGCCGCGTGGGGAAGTGGGGCGCCTGATGACCCGCGGGCCCTATACCTTCCGTGGCTATTACAAAAGCCCGGAACACAACGCCAGCGCCTTCGATGCCAACGGTTTTTACTGCTCCGGCGACCTGATCGCTATCGATGAGCAGGGCTATATCACCGTCCAGGGGCGCGAGAAAGATCAGATCAACCGCGGCGGCGAAAAGATTGCCGCAGAAGAGATTGAGAACCTGCTGTTACGCCACGAGGCGGTGATCCATGCGGCACTGGTCAGCATGGAAGATAGCCTGCTGGGCGAGAAGAGCTGCGCGTATCTGGTGGTGAAACAGCCCCTGCGTGCCGTAGAGGTTCGCCGCTTCCTGCGTGAGCAGGGCGTCGCCGAATTTAAGCTGCCGGATCGCGTCGAGAGCGTGGATGCGCTGCCGCTGACGCCGGTGGGAAAAGTAGACAAGAAACAGTTGCGCCTGTGGCTGGCTGAACGCGCCCAGGGCTGAGGAACAGAAGATGGCCATTCCAAAATTAACCGCTTACGCGCTGCCGACCGTGGCAGATCTGCCTGATAACAAAGTGAACTGGGCGTTTGAACCCGAGCGCGCCGCGCTGCTGATCCATGATATGCAGGAGTATTTCCTCAATTTCTGGGGCGAAAACAGCGCGATGATGCAGCAGGTCGTGGCAAATATCGCTCGCCTTCGTGACTTCTGCAAAGCCCACAACATTCCGGTCTATTACACCGCCCAGCCGAAAGAGCAGAGCGATGAAGACCGTGCCCTGCTGAACGATATGTGGGGGCCGGGGCTGACCCGCTCCCCGGAGCAACAGCGCATTGTGGCCGGGCTGACGCCGGACGAAGCGGATACCGTGCTGGTCAAGTGGCGTTATAGCGCCTTCCATCGCTCCCCGCTGGAGCAGATGTTGAAAGATACCGGCCGTAACCAACTGATCATTACCGGTGTCTATGCGCACATCGGCTGCATGACCACCGCCACCGACGCTTTCATGCGAGATATTAAGCCTTTCTTCGTCGCCGATGCGCTGGCTGACTTTACCCGTGACGAGCACCTGATGTCACTTAAGTACGTGGCGGGTCGCTCCGGCCGCGTGGTGATGACCGATGAACTGCTGCCCTCTATTCCGGCATCAAAGGCGGCGCTGCGCGAAGTGATCCTGCCGCTGCTGGACGAATCCGACGAGCCGATGGATGACGAAAACCTGATCGATTACGGCCTCGATTCCGTACGCATGATGGCGCTGGCTGCCCGCTGGCGCAAAGTACACAGTGATATCGACTTCGTGATGCTGGCAAAAAATCCGACCCTCGACGCCTGGTGGGCGCTGCTCTCTCGCGAGGTGAAGTGATGGCCGGATTTGATTTTACCGGCAAAACCGTCTGGGTGACGGGGGCGGGTAAGGGGATTGGCTATGCGACGGCGCTGGCCTTCGTTGAGGCGGGGGCGAACGTGACCGGCTTTGACCTGGCGTTTCCGGCGCAGGATTATCCCTTTGCCACTGAAGTGCTGAACGTGGCGGATGCTGCCCAGGTGAGCACGATCTGTGCTCCTCTCCTTGCCGCTCAGGACCGTCTTGATGTGCTGGTCAACGCGGCCGGTATTCTGCGCATGGGGGCCACCGATGCCCTCACGCAAGAGGCATGGCAAGAGACGTTCGCGGTGAACGTCGGCGGTGCGTTTAACCTTTTTCAGCAGACGATGGGCCAGTTTCGTCGTCAGCAGGGTGGGGCGATAGTCACCGTGGCTTCGGATGCGGCACATACCCCCCGTATCGGCATGAGCGCCTATGGCGCCTCGAAAGCGGCATTAAAAAGCCTGGCGCTGACCGTCGGGCTGGAGCTGGCGAGCAGCGGCGTGCGGTGTAATCTGGTCTCACCGGGGTCAACGGACACCGATATGCAGCGCATCCTTTGGGTGAGCGATGATGCCGAGCAGCAGCGCATCCGCGGCTTTGGCGAGCAGTTTAAGCTGGGTATTCCGCTGGGCAAAATCGCCCGTCCGCAGGAGATTGCCAGCACCGTATTATTCCTGGCCTCCGATGCCGCCAGCCATATCACCCTGCAGGATATCGTGGTGGATGGCGGTTCAACCCTGGGGGCCTGAATGATCTGGAAACGTCACTTATCACTCGACGCGCTGAATGCCACCAGCCAGAACACGATGGTGGCCCACCTCGGCATCCTCTATACCCGCATCGGTGATGAGACGCTGGAAGCTGAAATGCCGGTAGATACCCGCACCCATCAACCCTTTGGTTTGCTGCACGGCGGGGCATCGGCTGCGCTGGCGGAGACGCTTGGCTCAATGGCCGGCTATCTGATGACCCGTGATGGGCAGAGCGTGGTGGGTACTGAGCTTAATGCCACGCATCACCGGGCAGTGTCGCAGGGTAAGGTGCGCGGCGTGTGCCAGCCGTTACATCTGGGGCGCACCAGCCAGAGCTGGGAGATTGTGGTCTATGACGAGCAGGGGCGGCGTTGCTGCACCTGTCGGCTAAGCACCATGGTGCTGGGATAATTGTTGCCCCCTTATCCTACGGGTGAGGGGGGCTGCTGCACCCGAAAGTGATCGGGTTAACAATGTGTTGTAAATACCTGGTTTTACCCCCCATTTCTACGTTTCAAAGTTGTTAAAAATGTCCCTGTGATCTAGAAACAAAATGTAACACCTCCTGTTTCACGCTAACGGACATCAACTATGAACAACTCAGGGAAATACCTCGTCTGGGCCATGCTCTCCGTAGTGGGAGCATTCGCGCTGGGCTACATCGCCCTCAACCGTGGTGAACAGATAAATGCGCTGTGGATTGTGGTTGCCTCAGTCTGTATCTATCTGATTGCTTATCGCTTTTATGGCAAGTTTATCGCCCGCAATGTGCTCTCAGTGGACAGCACGCGCATGACGCCTGCGGTGCGGCACAACGACGGTCTGGACTATGTGCCAACCGACAAAAAAGTGTTGTTTGGTCACCACTTTGCCGCTATCGCCGGGGCGGGGCCGCTGGTGGGGCCGGTACTGGCCGCACAGATGGGGTATTTACCTGGCATGATCTGGATCCTCGCCGGCGTGGTACTGGCCGGTGCGGTGCAGGATTTTATGGTGCTCTTCGTCTCCACCCGTCGCGACGGACGCTCGCTCGGTGAGCTGGTGAAAGAGGAGATGGGGGCCACCGCCGGGGTGATCGCGTTGATCGCCACCTTTATGATCATGGTGATCATTCTGGCGGTGCTGGCAATGATCGTGGTGAAAGCCTTAACCCACAGCCCGTGGGGAACGTACACCGTCGCCTTCACCATCCCGCTGGCGCTGTTTATGGGGATCTATATTCGCTATCTGCGTCCTAGACGTATTGGCGAAGTGTCGATCATCGGTCTGTTCTTCCTGGTGTTCGCCATTATCTCTGGCGGCTGGGTGGCGGAGAGCCCGACCTGGGCACCGTACTTTGACTTTACCGGCGTACAGCTGACCTGGATGCTGGTGGGCTACGGTTTCGTTGCGGCGGTACTGCCGGTGTGGCTGCTGCTGGCGCCGCGCGATTATCTCTCGACCTTCCTGAAAATCGGCACCATCGTTGGGCTGGCGATTGGCATTCTGATTATGCGCCCGACCCTGACCATGCCAGCGCTTACCAAGTTTATCGATGGCACCGGCCCGGTATGGACGGGTAACCTCTTCCCGTTCCTGTTTATCACTATCGCCTGCGGGGCGGTGTCGGGGTTCCATGCCCTGATCGCCTCCGGTACCACACCGAAGATGCTGGCCAATGAGAACCAGGCCTGCTTTATCGGCTACGGTGGGATGCTGATGGAGTCCTTCGTGGCGATTATG
Organism: Leclercia pneumoniae; assembly: GCF_017348915.1. NCBI lineage: Bacteria > Pseudomonadati > Pseudomonadota > Gammaproteobacteria > Enterobacterales > Enterobacteriaceae > Leclercia > Leclercia pneumoniae. The sequence continues at coordinate 1,165,063 of NZ_CP071383.1, forward strand.
GCCCTGGTCTCTGCCTGCATTATCGATCCCGGCGTCTACTTCGCGATGAATAGCCCGATGGCGGTGCTGGCCCCGGCCGGTACGGCAGACGTGGTGGCCTCTGCGGCGCAGGTGGTGAGCGGCTGGGGCTTTGCGATCACGCCAGAAACCTTAACCCATATCGCGAATGAAGTAGGGGAGCAGTCTGTCATCTCCCGCGCGGGCGGGGCACCGACCCTGGCGGTGGGGATGGCATACATCCTGCACGGTGCGCTGGGTGGGCTGATGGATGTGTCGTTCTGGTATCATTTCGCCATTCTCTTTGAAGCGCTGTTTATTCTGACGGCGGTGGACGCGGGTACCCGTGCGGCACGCTTTATGCTGCAGGATCTGCTGGGGGTGATCTCACCCGGCCTGAAGCGCACCGATTCGCTGCCGGCGAACCTGCTGGCTACGGCGCTGTGCGTACTGGCGTGGGGCTACTTCCTGCATCAGGGGGTGGTGGATCCGCTCGGCGGCATTAACACGCTGTGGCCGCTGTTCGGTATCGCTAACCAGATGCTGGCAGGGATGGCACTGATGCTTTGCGCGGTCGTCCTGTTTAAGATGAAACGTCAGCGTTACGCCTGGGTCGCGCTGGTGCCGACCGCCTGGCTGCTGATTTGTACCCTGACCGCCGGCTGGCAGAAAGCCTTCAGCCCGGATACGAAGATCGGTTTCCTGGCGATTGCCAATAAGTTCCAGGCAATGATCGACAGTGGTAATATTCCTGCTCAGTACACCCAGTCGCAGCTGACACAGCTGGTGTTTAATAACCGTCTGGATGCCGGGCTGACCATCTTCTTTATGGTGGTCGTGGTCGTTCTGGCGTGGTTCTCTCTGAAGACCGCCCTGGCGGCGCTGAAGGTGGATACCCCAACGGCAAAAGAGACGCCGTATGAGCCGATGCCTGAAAACCTGGATGAGATCGTCACCCAGGCAAAAGGGGCGCATTAAACGAACCTCCCCCTCTCTCCGCCGGGGAGAGGGGTTAACAGAAGAGATATGGCATGTTCGACACCCTCTCCAAAGCAGGTAAATATTTAGGCCAGGCCGCCAAAATGATGATCGGCGTCCCGGACTACGACAACTACGTCGAGCATATGCGCGTCAATCATCCCGATCAGACGCCAATGACCTACGAGGCCTTTTTCCGCGATCGGCAGGATGCGCGCTACGGGGGCAAGGGCGGGGCGAAGTGCTGTTAACCCTCTTTCGGAAAGTAGAGGCTTATCTGCTCTTGTTTGCAGCCATAAATTGCGGCCAGTTTTTCGCGGGTGCGTTTTTGCGGGCGGGAATCAGGTGATTCAAGCTGTGAGACGGCAGACTGGCTGATGCCCAGTTTGTCGGCCACCTCCTGTTGGGATAACCCGCGCAGAATACGCCAGGCGGCCTGCAGACTGACATCCTGATAAGTCATGATACTGCATACCTCTCCGGGCAGTTCAACGTCATCATAACCGTCATGTTCAATTTCTATTTCTTCCAGATCGTCGTCGGTTTCATCGTCGATCTCTGCCATTTGTAAGCACATACGGAAGTATTCGTCATAGGGAATAACTGCGTACTGAGCGTTTCCTTCATCGTCCTTAATCAGTTGAACAGCCATAGGGCATATTCTCCTCGTGTGAATAAGTGGTCGTTGTACGACGCTTTACGGCAATCACATAGCAGTGCTTATCAGTTGTAAGCGCCTCTGCCGGGCGACAGAGGCTTACATCACTTGTGCGATCAGGCGTTCAACCCTCCATCCACGTCCAGACCCGTTCCGGAGATCTGCCCGGCGGCAGGGCTTGCCAGGAAGGTGACCGCGGCGGCGACATCCTCCGGTTGGCCATAGTGACCAAGCGCAATGAGCTGGCGCTGCGACGCGGCCTGCTCGCCATGCTCCGGGTTCATATCACTGTTTGTCGGGCCAGGATGGACAAGATTCACGGTGATGCCGCGTGGCCCTAAATCGCGCGCCAGCCCGCGAGTCAGAGAGTTGAGGGCAGATTTGGTCATTGAGTAGACAGCAATGCCCGGCTGGGCGACGCGGTTTGCCAGGCAACTGCCGATATTGATAATGCGCCCCCCCTCAGACATATGGACAAGGACTTCCTGGATGGCAATCACCACGCCGCGAATATTCACGTTGATCAGGGCGTCGATATCCGCCAGGGTCATCGATTCCAGCGGGCCGCCGCGCGCAATACCGGCATTGTTGACCAGGATATCCAGCCCACCAAGGGAACGTGCCGCCTGAGTAACAGCATCCTGGATCGCCTGCGCGTTGGCGCTGTCGGCCTGAATCGCCTCGCTGTGCCGACCTAGCCCCTTTATCTCATCCGCCACGGCCTGCGCTTTATCGGCGGATTTTTCGTATGTGATAACCACATCGGCGCCGGCGCGTGCCAGAGAGAGTGCGATGGCACGACCCAATCCACGGCTGGCGCCGGTAACCAGCGCCTTCTTACCTGTTAAATCGATCTGCATGATGACCTCGTTGCGAGAGTGGTGATAGCCATCATTAGTTATAGTCAATCTGTGCAACTATCGGTGGAAGGATTCGACCTTCTCAAACGCCGCGCGCAGAACCGCAGGGGTTAGCGCTACCGACAGATAATGAATCGACTCTACCGGACGCAGGGTGTGGGCGATCACCTTATCCAGCGCGGCGGTATCGTTGATATCGACGTCCAGCTCACGCAGCGTGGTAGGCAGATTGAAGCGCTGATAGGCCGCCACCAACTGTGCCAGAACATCATCCTGGCCGAGCAGGGCGCTCTGCACCAGAATACCGTAAGCCACTTTTGTGCCGTGCAGATATTTGTCTGTTTGCGGCAGCACGGTCAGCCCGTTATGCACTGCATGCGCTGCTGCGACGCGGGTATAGCGCTCGCCCAGGCCGCCCACCATCCCGCCACCCGCAATGATGGCATCAACCACATCGCGAAAACGTTGCGTCTGCTCACCGCGCGCCTGGTCCGCCAGCGCCTGTTCGCTGCTTTCCAGTAACACATCGCGGATCGCCAGGGCGCCGTTGATGCCCAGCCGCACGGTTAACGGCAGGGTTTCAGGCTGCGGGGCCAGCACCACCGCCTCGTACCATTTCGCCAGCGTGTCGCCGATGCCCGCCAGCAGATACTCCGCCGGGGCGTGAAGGATAATGTCAGGCTCGACCAGCACCAGGAAGTTGGCGTCGTCGAAAATCTCAAAGTGCAGGGCGGAACCCGCGTCGTTGTACCAGACCGAGAGCGGCGTCCAGGCCGCACAGGTGGCGGCGATGGTGGGAATGGCAACCACCGGCAGACCCAGACGTCGTGCCACGGCTTTCACCGTATCCAGCAGCGCACCGCCGCCAATGCCAATCACCACGCTGCGATCGTCGCCGGACTGTTTCACAAGATCTGCAACGTCGCGCTCACTGCAGTGGCCTTTAAACAGAATCTGCTTTGCCCCCTCAGCGTTAAAGCTCTCTGGCAAGAACGGGCGTGCGCCTTCGATGGCACGTTCGCCATAAATCCAGACCGCCCGGGAGAGCTGTTCTGGAGTGAAAAAGTCGTGCAGGCGTTGCAGGCTGCCGTTGTGAGAGAAGTAATTGGCCGGACCCGGAACGACGCGAATATCGGTGTTGCTCATGTTGTTATCCTTTTTGCGAAATGCTAACCTGATGTTATGTCTGGACATCTGGATGGCTAATGATATTTTGCTTTATCTTATGCCTTTTCCGTCGTTGTCAGTCAACCGTAGCTGTGAAAAATTCCATAAATCATAATATTAAAGAAGGATTTAACGCCGATGGTTTCAAGTCGCCTGGAGATGCGCGGCATCAGCCTGGCCTTTGCGGGCTTTCAGGCGCTGTCGCGTGTCGATTTCACCCTGATGGGCGGCTCTGTGCATGCCCTGACGGGCGCCAACGGTGCGGGGAAGTCCACGCTGATGGCGGTGCTTTGCGGCACCCACGACCATTACGAGGGCGAAATCAGCATTAATAACCAGGCGGTGACCATTCGCGAACCCCTGGATGCCAAACGGCTGGGGATTCATCTTGTACAGCAGGAGGTGGATGTCGCGCTGATCCCGGGCTTGAGCATTGCTGAAAATATCATGCTCGATCATCTGGCGCAGCCAGGGCACCGCTTTCGCTGGCGGAGTGTGCGCCAACAGGCGGAAGCGGCGCTGGCCCAATTGGATGTTCAGCTGGACGTACGCCGCCCTATCGACAGCTGTACGCTGGCGGAAAAACAGCAAATCTTGCTGGCGCGCGCCCTCTCGCATCACTGTCGTTTCCTGATCCTGGATGAACCTACCGCTCCGCTGGATGCGCATGAAAGCGAGCGTCTCTTTAACGTGGTGCGCCGTTTACAGCAGCAGGGGATCGGCGTGGTGTTTATCTCCCACCGCATTCATGAGCTGAAGGCGATTTGCGATACCTTAACCGTGCTGCGTGACGGCAAGCTGATTGAGACAGGCCCGATGGCGGCCCTGAGCGGCGAAGCGATCGTTGAGAAGATGCTCGGCCATGAGCTGAGCGACATTTACCCGCCCGCCCGCCCGCGCGTCAGCGACGAAACCTTGCTGCGCATTGAGGGGCTGCATGATGACGCGCTGCTAAAAGATATCTCCCTGCATCTGCGCAAAGGCGAGATTTTAGGTATCGCCGGGCTCGCGGGCGCAGGCAAAACGGAACTCTGCAAGGCGCTGTTCGGCGCCAGTAAAAGCCGGGTTGACCGCGGTGAACTGAATAACCGGGCCTGGCGCCCCCGCGATCCCGCCGATTCGGTCCTGCGCGGGCTGGCGCTGGTGCCGGAAGAGCGGCGCAAAGAGGGCATCTTTATCGATGAGCCGGTGAGCATGAACCTGGCGGTCAGCGCCGATAACACTTTCTCTCGCTGGAGTCTGTTTGGCCATCGCCAGGCATGGCGCTGGGCGGAAGAGGTGATCGCCCGTGTGGGCGTGCGAGCGCGCGGGCCAGGACAGGTACTGCGGCGACTCTCGGGTGGCAACCAGCAGAAGGTGGCGATCGGCAAATGGTTACGTGGCAACGCGCAGGTGCTCATTTTTGACGAACCCACCAAAGGGGTGGACGTGAAAGCCAAAACCGATCTCTTCCAGCTGATTGACGGCCTGGCGCGCGAAGGCAAAGGGGTGATCTACGCCTCTGGCGAATTTGCCGAGCTGGTCGGGCTTTGTGACCGCATCTGCGTCTTATGGGATGGGCGCATCGTGGCAGAGATTGCCGGGGCCGAGGCCCGGGAAGAGACATTACTTTACTATTCAACCGGAGGAACCGCGTCGTGAGCAAGGCCCTTTCAGTGAATGCGGCGGCGTCTGGCCGTCAGCAAATATTCGATTTTCTCTACAAATGGGGCATGTTGCTGACCGTTGTCGCCTTGATTGCGATATTTGGTATCGCATCAGACAACTTCCTCGATCCCTTCAACATTATCAATATCCTACGATCTATCGCCATTGTGACGGTGATTGCCATTGGCGTCTCCATCTCCCTGACCGTGGGCGGTTTTGACTTGTCGGTGGGCTCGACGGCCTCGCTTGCCAACGCGCTGGTCATTTCGCTCTTTGTCTGGCATGGCTTCGGCACCACGGAATCGATTCTGATCACCCTGGCGCTCTGTACGCTGGTAGGGCTGTTTAACACCTTTCTGATCGTCATCCTGCGCATTCCGGACATGCTCGCCACCCTTGCGAGCCTGTTTGTGATCCAGGGGGTAGCGATGACATACAGTTACGGCGGATCGATTACCGAAAATATGGTGCTGCCGAGCGGAGATATGGCGGAAGGGACGATTCCGGCAGCTTTTGGCGCGCTGGGGCAGGTACCCACGATCGTGATCATCATGCTGGTGGTGACCCTGGTGGCGCAGCTGGCGTTGTCACTCACGACCCACGGCCGTCGCATGTACGCCATTGGCGGCAATCCGGAAGCCGCGCGTTTATCCGGAATTCGTACGACCCGCTATAAGGTCGCTGCCTACGTCATCGCCTCATTGCTGGCCGGACTGGGCGGTATTCTGCTGGCCTCGCGCATTGGCTCGTCACAGGTGAACGCCGGGGGCGGCTATCTGATGGATGCGGTGGCGGCGGCGTGGATCGGTTTCTCACTGGCAGGCTCGGGTAAACCCAACGCACTGGGTACGCTGGTGGGGGCGGTGATCCTTGGCGTACTCTCCAACGGACTGGTGATGCTTTCGGTCCCCTATTACGCCATGGACATTATAAAAGGGCTGGTGCTGGCAGCGGCGCTGGCGATCACCTACATACAAAAACGCTAATAATTCACAACAACACAACGGGATAACAGAATGAAAAAAATGGCGCGCTCTTTGGTGGCACTGGGATTACTTGCAGCCTTACCCGGCTTTGCCGCCACGCCGGCTCCGGTTCCGGCGGCGATTGCTAACCATGACGGGCAGATCCGCATCGCGGTGATCCGTAATCTCGGTTCGGACGACAACACCACCCAGTTTGTCTCCGGTGCGATTCAGGAAGGGAAAAAGCTCGGCTTCAAAGTCAGCACCTTTTTAAGTAACGGTGACGATGCCAAATTCCAGGACTTCGTTAACCAGGCCATCAGCCAGAAATATGACGGCATTATTCTCTCCCAGGGGCGTGACCCGTACTCCACGGCGCTGGTGAAAAAAGCGGTAGATGCCGGCATAAAAGTGTCGGTGTTCGACACCGCCGTAAAGGGCGATATCCCGGGCGTGACCGTCACGCAGCAGGATGATGCCTCCCTGACCCATCTCTCCTTCGGCCAGCTGGCGAAAGATTTCAACGGCAAAGCCAATATCATTAAGCTGTGGGTCGCTGGCTTCCCGCCGATGGAGCGTCGTCAGGCGGCGTACCAGGAATTACAGAAGCAGTATCCGGGCATTAAAGAGCTCGAATCTATCGGCGCGGTCTCGTCTGACGTGCAGGGCGACACCGCCAACAAAGTCGGCGCCGTGCTGGCGAAATACCCGAAAGGGCAGATCGACGCTATCTGGGGCACCTGGGATGCCTTTAGTCAGGGAGCCTACAAAGCCCTGAAAGAGAACGGTCGTACAGAGATCAAACTCTATAGCATTGATATCTCCAACCAGGATCTGCAATTGATGCGTGAATCCGGCAGCCCGTGGAAAGTGAGCGTGGCGGTGGATCCGAAGCTAATTGGTGCTACCAATGTGCGGCTGATTGCCAACAAGATTGCCGGGGAAACCACGCCAGCAACCTATGACTTTAAAGCGGCCGCCATCTCTCAGGCGCTGCTGACGGCGCAGCCTGGGGCAGTTAACGTGGCATCGCTTGGCAAAATCATCCCGGGCTGGGGCCAGACCCAGGACTTCATCGCCCCGTGGTTTGCTACGCTCGAAGCCAAAAATAAATGAGTACGCTTCCCACGCCTGAATACAGCCGCAATATGCGGCTGATTGGCCATAGCGATCAGGGCGGTCGCCCGGACGGGGTGCAGCTGATGGTGCACCGTGGCTTTGCCTATATTGGACATATGGTGTCGCAGGGTTTTTCGATTGTGGATGTGCGCGATCCCAAAAATCCTCGCGCGGCCGGGTATGTGCCCGCACCACCCTGCACCTGGAATGTCCACCTGCAGGCGCATGACGATCTGCTGCTGGTGATCAATGCCCGGGATCTCTTTGCCGACGCCCGCTTCGCAGACGAGAAGGTCTACTACACCCGACAGGTGGGGGAGACCGTTAGTGACGTGCAGGACAAAGGCTGGAGCGCCGGGCTGCGTGTGTTTGATATTTCGACCCCTGACAAACCAAGTGAAATTGGCTTTTTATCGCTGAACGGTATCGGTATTCACCGCATCTGGTATGTGGGTGGACGCTGGGCTTATGTTTCGGCGCTGATCGACGGTTTTACCGATTACATATTTCTCACCATCGATCTGGCGGATCCGCGCAGGCCAGAGGTGGCGGGGCGCTGGTGGTTGCCGGGCATGAATCAGGCTGAAGGCGAGAAGCCAACGTGGGCGGACGGTAAGCGCTATGCGCTACATCACGCGATTATCGCCGGCGATACCGCCTACGGAAGCTGGCGCGACGGCGGACTGACGCTACTGGACGTGAAAGACAAAACCCAGCCGAAGCTGATCAGCCATCGCAACTGGAGTCCGCCGTTTGGCGGCGGTACGCACACGGCGCTGCCGTTGCCGGACCGGGATCTGCTGGTGGTGTTGGACGAAGCGGTACTCGACAATCAGGAGGATGGTGAGAAGCTCATCTGGCTTTTTGATATCCGCGAGCCGTCGAACCCGGTCAGTATTGCCACCTTCCCGCAGCCGGATGAGAGAGATTACGTAGCGAAAGGGGCGCACTTCGGTCCACACAACCTGCACGAGAACCGGCCTGGTAGCTTTGTTAGCTCGACGCTGATTTTTGCCACCTACCAGAACGCTGGGGTGCGCGCGTACGATATCTCGAATCCGTATCGTCCGGTGGAGACCGGGGCGCTGGTTCCGGCGGCGCCTGAGAGGATGATGGATACACGACCGAATCGCCCGCAGGTGATCCAGTCGTGTGATGTGTTTGTGGACGCGCAGGGGATTATCTACAGCACCGATTATAACGGTGGGCTGTCGGTGATTGAGTATTTGGGGTAAGTGCGGGTTGCTGCCCTCACCCCGGCCCTCTCCCACAGGGAGAGGGAGAAAATACCGGCCTCTCTTCTACAGGGAGAGGGAGAACTCAGCTGTACTGGCGCACCCGCGCCACCAGCTCTTCTGCGCTGTCGATGCGATCGGCAATGACTATCAGCGCTTTACCTAACTGAATGGCATGGCGCAGGCATTCATGGCGCATCGCCTCATCCTGAATGGTGTCGATATCCGCCACGTGCGACAGGCCGACGCTACGGCGAATCAGCTCGGTGCCGCAGAAGCCAATGGCATCCTTCCAGACCTTTTTGAGAAATTCCGACGCATAGCCGGGTTCACCCAGGGCGGCATCGCGGGTTTTTTCGCTTGCCAGCGCCTGGAAACGCTCTGCGAAGGTATTCCACAGTGTCTGAATATCCCTCAGACGCTGTTCGCGGGCGGCGGCGGCATCGCGAATGCCCAGATGCCCCGGCAGGCCGCAGAAGTTAAGCAACAGGTTGCCGATGGCGGTGCCCACGTCAAAACCGATTGGTCCAAAGTAGCCAAACTCGGCATCGATTGCCTTCAGGCTCTCTTCGGCGACAAAAATCGAGCCGCTGTGAATATCCCCATGCAGCAGCGCTTCGGCCTGCGAGAAGAAGCGGTGTTTCAGGGAGGCTACGGCAATTTTTAGCTGTCCATCGTTACGCAGGGCGGCAACATCATTTTCCAGCTCAGCCGGATAGTTGTTGCGCTCGTGCACCTGATACGGATCGTTAAAGAACAGATCTTCAGTGATCTCGCACATTTCCGGGTTGATGAATTTCGCCACCTGCGCTTTTTTATCGTGCGGGTGGAGGTAGAAATCGCTGGTATGGAACAGGGTATGCGCCAGATACTCCCCAAGCTGGCGTGCGGCCTGCGGGTAGTCCACATTTTTTATCAATTCACCGCGCCAGATACGGTGGCTGGAGAGATCTTCCATGACCATCACCGCCAGTTGCGGATCGTAATGGTGAATCTTTACCGTGTGCTGCGGGCTATGTTGATAGTGGGCAACCAGGGTTTCTGCCTCAAGACGCGCGCGATCCAGGGTTAATGGCCAGGATTCGCCCACGCAGCGTACGTATGGAAGCGCCTGTTTCACGATGATGCGACTGACACCCTCGGTATCAAAAATTTTAAAGACCAGGTTGAGATTGCCGTCGCCCACCTCTTTCGCCTCCACCAGCGATGACGGGTTATCGAGGCCGCCAAACTGTTGTGCGTACGCCACGGCGTCCTGAGCGGTAAAGGTACGGTATTGCGACATTGCCTGTTCCTCACTGATTCTGGTAATTAAGACATTTAGACGTCTATACATCTGAATTTTATCCTGACACAATGTTATACAACAACGCAACAGAGAATTAACGACATGCAGACATTACAGACGACCAGCCTGCGGGTGGTGGAAAATCAGTTATTTATTCTCGATCAACAGGCGCTTCCGCAGGAGAAACGCTGGCTGGATGCCTCCAGCGTAGAGGCGCTGGTCGGCCATATTCATGCCTTACGTGTACGCGGCGCGCCGCTGATTGGTCTGTCGGCCAGCCTGCTGTTGGCCCTGCTGGCCGAAGCGGGTAAAAACCGCGACGAGCTGGCACAGGCGCTTGAGACGCTGCGGGCCTCGCGGCCAACGGCGGTGAACCTGATGAATAATCTGGATCGCATGAAGCAGGCGTTGCAGCAGGAGAATTTTGTGCCAGCGCTGGTGACCGAAGCGTTACGCCTGATCGACGAAGATAAACAGCTGTGCGATGCCATTGCCCGCGCAGGCAGTCAGCTTGTGAAGCCGGGTAGCCGTCTGTTGACCCACTGTAATACCGGCGGGCTGGCAACGGCGGGCGTAGGCACGGCGCTGGGCGTGATTGCGCTGGCGCATCAGCAGGGCAATGTACGTAACGTCTGGGTGGATGAGACCCGTCCATTATTGCAGGGCGGCAGACTGACGGCGTGGGAACTGGGTGAATTAGGGGTGCCTTACCAACTGATCACCGATTCAATGGCCGCCAGTCTGATGGCGAAAGGGCAGGTGGATGCCGTCTGGGTGGGGGCTGACCGCATTGCCGCCAATGGCGACGTGGCGAATAAAATCGGCACTTACTCTCTGGCGGTACTGGCGAAGTTTCATGGGATTCCATTTTACGTTGCCGCGCCGCAAACGACGCTGGATCCGCACTGCCCAAACGGCGACGCGATCCCGATTGAACAGCGCGCCGCCAGCGAAGTCACGGGCGTGGCGGGGAGTTTTGGCGCAGTCCAGTGGGCCCCCACGGATGCGCAGGTTTACAACCCGGCGTTTGACGTGACGCCAGCAGCCTTGATTAGCGGTTGGGTGCTGGATACGGGCGTGGTTACGCCGCAGCAGGTGGCAGAAGGGAAATTTTCCTGAGTCTTCGAAGGAACTGAAGCGGTAGTGCTTTTAGACCCCCTCTCCCCGGAAGGGAGAGGGGGAGATATCATGCGAGGCGTGGATAGCCGTCAGCAATTGCATCGCCCGTAAACTGTGCGATCCAGCCTTCGGGATTATCGAAAATACGAATGGCGGTAAAGTTCGGCTCCGAACCCATATCAAACCAGTGCGGCGTGCCGGCAGGCACCGAGATCAGATCGTTTTTCTCACACAACACCTGATACACCCGATCCCCGATGTGCAGGCAGAACAGCCCTGCGCCCTCGACGAAGAAACGCACTTCGTCTTCGCCATGGGTGTGTTCGTTGAGGAACTTCGCACGCAGCGCCTCTTTTTGCGGGTTGTCGGCGCGCAGGCTGATCACATCCCAGCTCTGGTAGCCTTTCTCTGCCACCAGTTTATCGATCGCATGCTGGTAGGCGTTGATCACCGCCTCCGGTGCCGGATCCTGGCCTAAATCACGATCCGCCGCCCAGCGTTCAAACCGCACACCTTTGGCGTTGAGCTGTTCGGCAATTTCGGCGGCATCGGTGCTGTGCCACTGCGGCTGGCTGGCGTCTTTATCAGAATAAATCGTTAATGCGCTCATGAAGGGATCTGCTCCGGGTTAATGTCGTCAAACTGGTGCACCTGATGGTGATGGCTCGCGCCGTCGTCATCGCCGCGAATCAGTTGCAGGGTGCGAAAACCGGCCTGCTCAGCGGCGTCCAGCTCCTGATGTATATCGGACAGGAAAAGGATTTGCGACGGTGCAACGCTAATCTGCGCCGCGATGTTCTGATAAGACTGAACGTCGCGCTTAGCGCCCACATGGGTATCAAAATAGCCGCTGAAGAGATGCGTAATATCGCCCTCATCGCTGTAGCCAAATAACAGTTTTTGCGCAGCAACAGAGCCTGAGGAATAGACATAGCGATCAATGCCCTGAGCTTTCCATTTCTCCAGCGACGGCAGCACGTCGGGGTAGAGGTGGCCGGTAAAATCACCGTTAACGTAGCCGTCGTGCCAGATGATCCCTTGCAACGCTTTTAACGCGGTGGATTTGCGGTCTTCATCCATAAACTGCAACAGCGCGTCCGTTAGCTCGCTGACGCTGGCCTGCGGTGCGCCGATTTCATCGCGTAGATTATCCAGAATGGATTTCACCGGCTCGGCGTATTGCTGGGCTGCGACAAACGCTGTCAGCCGCTCACGCGCGTAGGGGAATAACACATTATGGACAAAACGAATATCAGTGGTCGTCCCTTCAATATCCGTCACAATCGCGCGAATCATACTCTCTCCAGTTGGCGTAAACGCATTTCACATTCAAATAAGAATTCAAGACCTTCCAGGTGACGACGGGCCTCAGCCACGTCGCGTCCCCAGCAGGTTAAGCCATGGCCGCGCAGAAGAAAACCATAATTAAGAGGGCGCTCTTGTGCGTAGTGGGCGATTCGCGAGGCGAGGGCATCAATATCCTGATCGTTATCGAATACGGCGATGGCCAGCGTATCCAGATGCGTGGTCTGGCCGGTCAGGGATTTCTGCATTTCAAAACCGCTGATCTTCAGCTCTGCCGTTTTGACGAGACGTGACAGCACGGTGGCATTCACCGTATGGACATGTAGCACGGCGTTGGCATCAGGAAACAGACGGTAGATTAAGGTATGCAGACCTGTTTCCGCCGACGGCTTACGCCCGGAAGGGGCACGGTTCGTCGCGATCTCTACTTGCAGAAAGTCTTGTTCGGTCAGGCTGCCTTTATCTTTGCCCGATTCGCTAAGCCAGCAAAACTGCGCGTCCTGACGGACAGACATATTGCCACCCGTGGCAGGCGCCCAGCCTTTGGCGCCAATCCAGCGGCAGGCGTCGACCAGTTGAGTAAGTTGCAGGTTTTCTGTCATATCCGTTCTACCTCTGTCTGTCAGTCAGGAAGCGTTATCTTATATAGACGTCTAAGCGTCTTGATTGCTAAAGACTAACATCGTGTTATAGTGGCAGCAACATAAGTATTACAAACAGGCATAACACAATGAACGATAACCCGTTGATTCCCAACTGCAAACTCCCCAATCTTGGCACCACCATCTTCACGCAAATGAGTGCTCTGGCCCAGCAGCACAACGCCATTAATCTTTCGCAGGGGTTTCCGGATTTCGATGGCCCGGGCTATTTGCAGGCCCGGCTGGCGCATCACGTTGCCGCCGGCGCAAATCAATATGCGCCGATGACCGGCGTTCAGCCTCTGCGCGAAGCCATTGCTGATAAAACGGCCGAGCTTTACGGCTACACACCAGATGCGAATACAGAAGTAACGGTTACCGCCGGCGCAACCGAAGCGTTATATGCGGCCATTACTGCGCTGGTACGCGCCGGTGATGAGGTGATCTGTTTTGACCCGAGCTACGACAGCTACGCGCCCGCGATTGAACTGGCTGGTGGGGTCGTGAAACGCATCGCGCTGCAGCCGCCACACTTTCGCCCGGACTGGCAGGCCTTTGCTGCTTTGTTGAGTGACAAAACACGTTTAGTGATCCTGAATACGCCGCATAACCCGTCAGCGACGGTATGGCGCAAGGCCGATTTCGCCGCCCTGTGGCAGGCGATTGCCGATCATGAAATCTACGTGCTGAGCGATGAAGTCTATGAGCATATCTGCTTCGCCGAAGAGGGACATGCCAGCGTGCTGTGCCATCCCCAGCTGCGCCAGCGCGCCATTGCGGTATCGTCCTTTGGCAAAACCTATCACATGACCGGCTGGAAAGTAGGTTACTGTGTGGCGCCGGCGGCCATCACCGCCGAGTTGCGCAAGGTGCATCAGTACCTGACCTTTTCGGTTAATACCCCGGCTCAGCTGGCGCTGGCAGATATGCTGCGCGCCGAACCGGGTCATTATCGCGAATTACCGGCGTTTTACCGGACGCGTCGGGACTGTTTTGTTAACGCCCTCGGCAATAGCCGCCTGAAGCTATTGCCCTGCGAGGGTACCTATTTCTTGCTCGCTGACTATAGCGCCATCTCCGATCTTGATGACGTGAGTTTCTGTCAGTGGCTGACAAAAGAGGTGGGCGTGGCCGCCATTCCGCTCTCAGTATTTTGTGCCGGGCCCTTCCCACATAAGCTTATTCGGCTCTGTTTTGCCAAGCAGGAGTCAACGCTTCTGGCCGCCGCAGAACGATTAAATACGTTGTGAAACGTAGATAAAATAATGCGATTCTGATCCCGGTGTAATACCCGATCAGAATCGATTATTTTTATGGACTAATTTGCGCAATAAAATGGGAGAAGCTGTTGCTGTTCAATGCGGAACGGTTATACATCATATGTATTTTCATTCGCGGCAGCTCAAAATCAGCATTGATCGCTCTCAATTCAAGAAAATCGGCATATCGCTGGAAAACAATTTCCGGGGCGATGCCAATCATATCTGAAGTGCTAACCATAGAGAGTATTGTCATGTAGGAGTCGCTACGAAAAGCGACATTGCGATCCGGGAGCGCTTCCGCAATGGTTGACTGGAAGTTTTTAACCCCTGGCTCCTCACTTAAAAAGGCGGTGAATTTCTCCTGCAGCAAGCTTTCGCGATCCGGGGCCTCCCCAATACGCGGATGGTCTTTTCGGCAGAACAGAACGAAGGGTATCTCTCTGAAATCGGTACAGGTAATCGACCGGTTTTGTAACGGCGTGAAGGAGAAGATCAGGTCGGCTTTTCGGTAGGCCAGTAAATCTTCAGCCGACTCACGCGTCACCATCATGTCATGCAGTTCAATTTCATAATTATGTTCGCCTATCAGCAGCTTTAGCGGCTCCATAATCACTTTAGTGGTAATTATTTGCGGACAGTAGATGATGAAGTTTTTCTTCAACTTACTGTTGTGCATGATATTAATGGTCTGCTCCAGCTGGTTTAGATTCTGTTCCAGATGGATATGCAAATTGGTGCCAACCGTCGTGGGCGTAATACCTTTACCCGAGCGGGTAATGACTCCAACTTATTGATAGTGTTTTATGTTCAGATAATGCCCGATGACTTTGTCATGCAGCTCCACCGATTTTGAGAACGACAGCGACTTCCGTCCCAGCCGTGCCAGGTGCTGCCTCAGATTCAGGTTATGCCGCTCAATTCGCTGCGTATATCGCTTGCTGATTACGTGCAGCTTTCCCTTCAGGCGGGATTCATACAGCGGCCAGCCATCCGTCATCCATATCACCACGTCAAAGGGTGACAGCAGGCTCATAAGACGCCCCAGCGTCGCCATAGTGCGTTCACCGAATACGTGCGCAACAACCGTCTTCCGGAGCCTGTCATACGCGTAAAACAGCCAGCGCTGGAGCGATTTAGCCCCGACATAGCCCCACTGTTCGTCCATTTCCGCGCAGACGATGACGTCACTGCCCGGCTGTATGCGCGAGGTTACCGACTGCGGCCTGAGTTTTTTAAGTGACGTAAAATCGTGTTGAGGCCAACGCCCATAATGCGGGCGGTTGCCCGGCATCCAACGCCATTCATGGCCATATCAATGATTTTCTGGTGCGTACCGGGTTGAGAAGCGGTGTAAGTGAACTGCAGTTGCCATGTTTTACGGCAGTGAGAGCAGAGATAGCGCTGATGTCCGGCGGTGCTTTTGCCGTTACGCACCACCCCGTCAGTAGCTGAACAGGAGGGACAGCTGATAGAAACAGAAGCCACTGGAGCACCTCAAAAACACCATCATACACTAAATCAGTAAGTTGGCAGCATCACCACCCGAGCGAATAAAAAGCGGATCGTTGAGTTGATTGCGCAACCGCTGTAATGACTGACTGACCGCCGAAGGGGTAATAAAAAGCGTTTCTGCCGCTTTGCTTATACTCAGATGCTGATAAATGCACTCAAATATCACCAGCAGGTTAAGGTCAAATTTCTTCAGATCATAAAGGTTAGCCATGTTTCTTCCTGATGTAGCTGTGCCGATAGCGCTTTTCGTATAAATGATAGCTATAGATTTAATTTAGCCATTTACAATCCATTTCAATGGCTAGCTTAATTACGTTTGAACGTGAACTAAATATATCATGCCTGTGGATTTATTCGAGACGAAGATTTTTATTAAATTATCCACGAAAGGGGTGGTGGCGGAGAGAAATGGCCGCCACCGGGTAACATTATTGTTTACCCATCATCATATCCAATTGTTTTTTTTCGGGCAGCCCGGTCACTTGTTGTAATTCGTTGTCGCTGTTCATGTAATAAATGGCGGGGGTGGCGTTTGCCCCGAGGGCATCCATAATGGCCTCGTGATCCTTCAGCGTTTTAAGGTGTTCAGCAGAGGGGGAAGAGGGGACATCTAACGACAATTTGCCGCCTGAGCTTTCATACTCATGCCAGACTTTGGCCGGATCTTTCGCCGCCAGAATGGCCGCAGCGGTGGCTTTGCTCTCGGGTTTGATGACGCCTACCAGCAACGTACGAAGTTGTACTTTTCCTGCCTTCACCCAGGGCTGTGCTTGCTGCCAGAACTGTTTGCAGTAAGGGCAGAACGGATCGGCGAAGACATAGATAACGCGCGGTGCCGCTTTATCCCCCTCCAGGAGCCATTGTGCTTTCTCCATGCGCTGCCACAGCTCGCGGCCGGCGGGCGCATAGATCTCTTTCTGAATCACCTTTTCGCTAAGGTTGGTCCCTTTATCATCGTACATGTACCCGGAGATAGCATGCTTGCCGTCTGGGGTCAGATAGATGGTGACCCCCATATCCTGATATTTGCCCAGCCAGCCTTTTACGCCGCCGGGTGCCTCGAAGGGTTTGATAATGGTGATACCCTGTTTTTCAATAGCTTTAACAGGGGCGGGTAACTCCTCTGCCTGCACCAGAGCGGGAATGAGAGAGAGTAAAAGGGTACGTTTCAACATAAAAATCCTTATATATCAGAGGCCAGGCAACTGATTCGACAAAACCTATCGCAACCATAGGCACAAGTGCGGTGCCGGGTAATTGTCCTTTATCATACAGGATGGTGTAATCCATAGCGCTGTTACGACCTTGCTAAAGGTAATGTAGAGCGCAACACATCGCCAGCTTCGGCTGGCACTGAAGTTACCCACGGGTATTTCAGGTATCAGGGCCGCCCGTAAAGGCGGCCTTTTTACGTTTAAGGGTTGATAACCGGTTTCAGGTGGGTTGTTAGGTATGGCTGATTGATTTGATAACGCCTACCCATTAGCCCCGATGAGCAAAGTTGGTTACCTTACACCTCAACGAAAACACGGAGGAAGTACAGATGTCTTTGATTAACACTAAAATTAAACCTTTCAAAAACCAGGCGTTCAAAAACGGTGAGTTCATTGAAGTAACCGAGAAAGATACCGAAGGTCGCTGGAGCGTCTTCTTCTTCTACCCGGCTGACTTTACTTTCGTTTGCCCGACCGAACTGGGCGACGTTGCAGACCACTATGAAGAGCTGCAGAAACTGGGCGTGGATGTTTACTCTGTCTCTACTGACACCCACTTCACCCACAAAGCATGGCACGGTAGCTCCGAAACCATCGCGAAAATCAAATACGCGATGATCGGTGACCCGACTGGCGCCCTGACCCGTAACTTCGACAACATGCGTGAAGACGAAGGCCTGGCAGATCGTGCAACCTTCGTTGTTGACCCGCAGGGCATCATCCAGGCAATCGAAGTTACCGCTGAAGGTATCGGCCGTGATGCGTCTGACCTGCTGCGTAAAGTGAAAGCGGCTCAGTACGTTGCTTCTCACCCAGGCGAAGTGTGCCCGGCGAAATGGAAAGAAGGCGAAGCGACCCTGGCTCCATCTTTAGATCTGGTTGGTAAAATCTAAGTTTTACTACCCGTTCATCAATGGGCGCGCCCGCGCCCATTTATTTCAGCACCATGATGCAAGTTGCATTCAGGCGGCCCAAATAAGGCGGCTTGCATGATGACGTTTTAAGAGAGGGAAGAACAATGCTCGACACAAATATGAAAACCCAGCTCAAGGCTTACCTTGAAAAACTGACCAAACCTGTTGAGCTGATTGCCACGCTGGATGACAGCGCTAAATCGGCAGAGATCAAGGAACTGCTGGCAGAGATTGCCGAACTGTCACCGAAAGTGACCTTTAAGGAAGATAACGCGCTGCCTGTGCGTAAGCCCTCTTTCCTGATTACTAACCCTGGCTCTGTGCAGGGGCCGCGCTTCGCCGGTTCTCCACTGGGCCACGAATTTACCTCCCTGGTACTGGCGTTGCTGTGGACCGGTGGGCATCCGTCCAAAGAGGCGCAGGCGCTGCTGGAGCAGATCCGCGATATCGACGGTGATTTCGAGTTCGAAACCTATTACTCGCTCTCTTGCCATAACTGCCCTGACGTTGTGCAGGCGCTGAACCTGATGTCGGTGCTGAATCCGCGTATCAAACACACGGCTATCGACGGCGGCGTGTATCAGAATGAGATCACCGAACGTAACGTAATGGGCGTTCCCGCGGTCTTTATGAACGGTAAAGAGTTTGGTCAGGGCCGTATGACGCTGGCTGAAATCGTGGCGAAAGTGGATACCGGCGCGGAAAAACGCGCAGCAGACGAGCTGAACAAACGCGATGCTTACGACGTACTGATCGTGGGCTCTGGCCCGGCAGGTGCGGCAGCGGCGGTCTACTCGGCACGTAAAGGTATTCGTACCGGTCTGATGGGCGAGCGTTTTGGCGGCCAGGTGCTCGACACCGTGGATATTGAAAACTATATCTCTGTGCCGAAAACCGAAGGCCAGAAGCTGGCCGGTGCCCTGAAAGCGCATGTTAGCGATTACGAAGTGGACGTGATTGACAGCCAGAGCGCCAGCAAACTGGTTCCGGCAGCGGTAGAAGGCGGGTTACACCAGATTGAAACCGCCTCCGGCGCGGTGCTGAAAGCACGCAGCATCATCATTGCAACCGGTGCCAAATGGCGCAACATGAACGTGCCGGGTGAAGATCACTATCGCACCAAAGGCGTGACCTATTGCCCACACTGCGACGGCCCGCTGTTTAAAGGTAAACGCGTGGCGGTGATCGGCGGCGGTAACTCCGGCGTGGAAGCGGCTATCGACCTGGCGGGTATCGTTGAACACGTTACGCTGCTGGAGTTTGCCCCTGAAATGAAAGCGGACCAGGTCCTGCAGGATAAAGTGCGTAGCCTGAAAAACGTCGATATCGTTCTGAATGCGCAGACGACGGAAGTGAAGGGCGACGGTAGCAAAGTGACAGGTCTGGAATACCGCGACCGCGTGAGCGGTGATGTGCACGGCGTACAGCTGTCGGGGATCTTCGTGCAGATTGGGCTGTTGCCAAACACTAACTGGCTGGAAGGCGCCATTGAGCGTAATCGCATGGGCGAAATCATCATTGACGCGAAATGCGAAACCAGCGTGAAGGGCGTGTTCGCAGCGGGCGACTGCACCACCGTACCGTACAAACAGATCATCATCGCTACCGGCGAAGGGGCGAAGGCGTCACTGAGTTCCTTTGATTATCTGATTCGCACCAGGACGGCATAAAAAAAAGTAAGACTACACCTGCAAAGTGAAGAGGCTACCCCCAGGGTAGCCTCTTTTTTTACCTGACGACCAACACCGGAATAAAGGCGTGGCGGATGACGCTTGACGCGTTCGAACCCAGCAGGTGGGTGGAAATTGAGGGGTTGCGCGAGCCAATCACCACCACATCGGCATTGAGTTCGCTGGCGACTTCATTAACCACATCGCGCACATTACCAAAACAGACGTGCGTTCTGATCCTGGACGGGTCAATGCTGAAATGGCTGACCATGGTCTTCAGGCGCGTTTGTGCTTCGTGCTCAATGTGCTCTTCGAAGCGGCGAATGTCCGCGGCGAAACGATGCAGGCCGAAGCTGGATGATCCGGGCAGGACATGCAATAAATGAATGATGCCATCCTGTTGTGCCAGGAATTCGGCGTGGCGAATCGCTTTATCACTCAGTTCCATTTCAAAAACATCCACCGGCATAATAATTGTCTGATACATGCGACTTTCTCCCTGTTAATTAACGCACTATCCATTCAATCACAAGAGAATGTCCGTTTCTGCCAGGCGGGTGGCACTTTTAATATCGTCTGAATAAATCTTTCAGGCAGAAAAGAGGGGCAAAAAAAGCCAATCGGGAGCGGGGAATTTATAGAGGTTAGTTACCAGTGCCGTTCAAGATAAAGCACAGCCATAATAATGACTGCCATTAACACCAGGAAAAAGAGTGAGATAACAAGCCCTTCGTTCATGACCGTCCCCGCGGCACTGAAACAAATTAAGCCTGGATTAACGGGAATTTACGCTCAATAGCACGAAAGTATGATTTTGCGGAAAGAGGATGCGCGGGCATCCTCTGTTCAAAGCGTCGGGACGCTTATTCAGAAAGGTTAACGCAGGTATTCACCGGCTGCTTCAGGTTGCCAGAGCAGCTCCAGCACCTCCAGATGCGTCGATGTGCCACCAGGTAATGCCCAGTTGATGGTATCTCCGGCGCGTAAACCAATCAGCGCTGCGCCAACCGGAGCCAGCACCGAAAGCTGGGTCGCGCTGTCGGTCATCTGCGCGGGATAGACCAGGGTGCGGACACGCACTTCCCCGGTGGTCAAATCGCGAAACTTTACCTTGCTGTTCATCGTCACCACATCATGCGGCATATTTTGCGGCGTGCACATCTGGGCGCGATCCAGCTCGGCATTGAGGGCATCAGCAACGGGCAGAGAAGCAAACGCCGGCTGCTCTAACAGGCGGTCGATACGTTCAGCATCGAGTTCATTAATGATGATTGTTGGTCGTGACATAATTTACTCCATGTCGTTAATGCTGCGACAACCGCAGAAAAGATCCCAAAAGAAAACCCTCGCCGTCTGGCAGCGAGGGTTTATCGTCTGATGATAATACTGACTCTGGCGCCATGTTTGAAGTGATCAAGCGCACATTCACAGAGGTGATTGTTCATAACCCGTCTCCCTGAGTCGTTTGTATGATTTTAGGCCCCGGCGCGTGATCCTTCGCCGTTTTGCATTATAGTTTTTAAGCGCCCGGATGGGGCGACTCAGGCAGACAGAAGACGGCCTGCCCGGGTGATAACGTCGTAAAATCTAACAGATTGCGTTACGCTGATTCTCCTGGGGGCAGGGGAATGAGCGAAGCGCAATTTACGCCCTGCCAGTCTCCATACTGTTCAGAGAGCGCTATGTACTTTTACCAACCTTCACAGGGGCACGGCCTGCCGCATGACCCGCTGAATGCCATCATTGGCCCGCGTCCGATTGGCTGGATCGCCTCTCGTAATGCGTCAGGGCAACACAACCTGGCACCCTACAGCTTCTTTAACTGCTTTAACTACCATCCGCCCATTATTGGCTTTGCCAGCAGTGGCTGGAAGGACAGCGTGCGTAACATCGTTGAGACCGGCGAGTTTGTCTGGAATCTTACGACCCGCACGCTGGCCAGCGCGATGAACGAAACATCCGCCAGCCTGCCGCACGGTGAGGATGAGTTTATTCGTGCCGGGCTAACCAAGGCTGAAAGCCGGGTTGTACAGGTACCACGAGTGGCTGAAAGCCCGGTGAACTTCGAATGTCGCTTATCACAATGTATTCAGCTCACCGCCGCGAATGGCGAAGCCATTGACACCTGGCTGGTGCTGGGGGAGGTGGTGGGGATTCATATCGATGAAGCGCTACTGCAGGACGGTATTTATCAGACGGCACGGGCGGAGCCTGTGCTCCGCGCCGGTGGACCGAGTGCTTACTTTGCAATAAGCGAAGACCAGCGTTTTGACCTGGTGCGCCCGGACGCGCGTAAGTAAGCGCTTAATATCCTACTTTATCGAGAACAAACTTTTTCCCACAGTTGCCCGGATGCGGCTGTGGGGCAAAGGATGAGGCCGCAAGCGGCGCGTTAACCTGGCTGGCCTGCAGCGAGATTTGCATTTCGGTGAGATAGGCAGGGTTGCCGTTACAGGTCAGCTTTACGGCTTTTACCGCTGGCTTGCCAAAGCTTTGGGCCACGGCCGCATCAAAAGCGCTGCGGCTGATGGTTTTGCCATAATTGGCGGCGAGGAACTGTCCCAGAGGGCTGCTTTTGACCTCCTGATTCATCCGCACCATCGTGCCAAAATAGGCGTCAGGATCGAATCCAAAACAGACGCCGTGCTTCGCATATTCATACCGTTCAAGGCAGGAGTTCCCTCCTGCGCCCGGCATGGACTCGCTCAGCTTTGCGGCCCCTGTAAGTGATAAACCCGTTTCTGCCGCGGCGCATTTCATCCCCGCTTTGGCTTCTGGCATGTTAGGAATCGGGCGAGTCGCGCAGCCGAAGCGCATCCAGCGGCGTTCATCCACACCACGCGCAGCAACCGACTTCGGCAGACCCGGCCACAGGCCATGGATCGTCAGGACCGCAGTTTTGTCCGTGCTCTCTTTTTGCAGGCGACACTCGTCCGGCTCGGCGCTCTTTCTGTCGTGCAGGCTCTGACAGAATCCTGACTGCCACGACAATGCCAGCACGTAGCGGTCAAAATCCCCGTACTGGGTTGCCTTCAGTGGCGTAGCTTGTGCGGCGCAGGCAAACATCGCCACGGCGGCGGCGCTGAGACGGTAAACGAAATCCTTCCTGAACATGTCAATTCCTGATAGTTGAAAGCAAATAATTACTTGCCGTAATTAAAACACAAAAAGCGCCAGACGGCGCTTTTTGCTGAGCGGCAGGTTAACCTGCTGCGGTGCCGGGCACCAGAATCTCGGTGGCGACAATCACAATCACTAGCCCCACCAGTACCGGAACTGAGGTGCGTTTTACCACTTCGAAAGGCGAAATTTTTGCCATACCGGCAACGGCAACCACCACACCAGAGACGGGAGAGATGGTACGGCCAAGATTGGAGGCCTGCAACATCGGGATCGAGAGATAGGCTGGGTTAATCCCCGATGAGTGCGCCAGTTTTGGAATCATCTCGACAAACGCATAAAACGGAGCATTGCCGGAGCCAGTGGTCATCGCGGCCAGCATGGTCAGTACCACCAGCACCAGCATCAGGATAATGCTTGCCGAGCCAAACGAGGTGGCGATAGAGATCAGGCTCTGAATAAAGCCTATGGTGCTCAGCCCCTGGGCGAAGACCCCGGCTGCCACCAGCAGCATCACTACGTTGGCAAAAGCATCGGCCATACCGCGCCACGCAACGTCGAGACCGCTAAAGACCTTCTGGATATTAAAACCCCGTACGAATTCCAGCACGGCGGCCACCAACATACAGATAACCAGGATGGTGATGATATGCAGCTGTGGGCCCCATTTGCCGTCGAAAATCAGGACGCCCACAATGGGTGTGAACGGCAGGGTGGCATAAAACGACGGTGCCGTGGTGGTGATCTCGTTCACATCCATCATTTCGTGAGAGATGTTCTCTTTTTTATCGAGGTAGCGCTGCCAGAAGAAGTGCGCGATAGCCATACCAATAATGGCCGCAATGGAGATGGGCAGGGTCGTTTTAAAGGCAAAATCAATCAGCGGCATTTCTGCGGCTTTCGCTGCAAGCACCACATCTCCGGAAGTGGGGGAGAGAATAATGGCTGCGGGGGAGGCGCAAATCGCCGCGGCGGCACCACGACTGATCCCCACGTTTACCATTACCGGGAACAGCGTTGCCATCAGTAGCACGCCCAAACCGGTGGCCGATGAAACTGCCAGCGACATCAGGCAAGCCACGAAATAGGCAGCAATCATCAACATATAAGGAGAATTGATGTATTGAAGCGGTTTTGAGGCCAGCTTCACGACCATGTCGTTGGCACCGATGTGCGTCATGTAAGCGGCAAAACCGCATAACATCATGATCATCATGCCGAGGTCGCCGCCGCGACTCATTAGCAGGATTTTGATGTACTCAACAATATCAGTCGCGGTGTAACCGGTGCTTTCCGCACTGGCAGGTAAAACCTGATGGCCCATCAGCGCGCTGACGATCAGCAGGGCCAGCCCCCCCACGAACAACACGCCGGTGGCTGAGTAGCCTTTGATGATATAGCGCGCGACGCCAACGATGACGACCACGCCGATAAGAAGCTCAATAACGGTAAGCATGTTTTCCCCTGTCCCCGACGCCCAGAGCGTATGGATAAAAGTAGTAAGAATCATAAGGTGTAAAAATGTGCCGAAATAATGGCCCAATATTGCTGACCAAAATCAATAAATCTACTACTAAAGGGGAGATCAGCGATATTTAGCAGACCTGGTAACGAAAGCCGTCCGTGTAAGGCCTACGCCTCCACTTTCACGTCGGTTACGCACCGCCGTCAAGGTGCTGCGCAAACATCGGAAGCTAAAAATTTCTTTGCGGAGCAAGGTGTTATATTTATTCGCGAGGTTCGGTTGGAGGTGTTATTTTCCACTCGCTTTTATTCATTGTAGAAATATATTTTTACCGGATGGTAAATGGGGTAAATAATTATTATCGCTGAGTTAATAATTATGCAGATAGCATATTATTTTTTTAGCCAGTCATTAGCAAACTCAGCGTGGGAGTGGCGTACAGCGTGCCTTGCCACCTTTTGAGCCTTTTTTAGCTGTATGTAGAGGATTATTAGCGTAATGGACAGGGTTATCCAGGATAAATCTTATTAGTAGTGATTAATAATTAAGAGTAGCGCTAATGTTGTTAAGGGTTCATTCAATTAAGCTATGCGAAGATAAGCGTTGAATACATAGCATGGTAATAGAATCGTGACAGTAATTAATAAATTTGCCCTGGTTTTTTTGTTTATTTTTGGTCAGCTTACACTCTCTTCCGCCGCGTTATCCGCTGAAAATGGAAGCGACAAAGGGTGGTTTTCAACGTTTAAGGATAACGTTGCGCAAACATGGAACGAACCCGAACATTATGACCTCTACGTACCGGCCATCACCTGGCATGCCCGTTTTGCCTATGATAAAGATAAGACCGACCGCTATAACGAGCGCCCATGGGGTGCTGGCTTTGGTCAGTCACGCTGGGATGAGAAAGGTAACTGGAACGGTATCTATCTGATGGCGTTTAAAGACTCCTATAACAAATGGGAGCCGATCGGGGGTTATGGCTGGGAAAAGACCCGGCGACCGCTGGCAGATGATAATTTCCACGTCGGATTGGGCTATACCGCTGGCGTCACCGCACGTGATAACTGGAAGTACATCCCCGTACCTGTATTGCTACCCCTGGCTTCCGTGGGTTACGGTCCGGCAACTTTCCAGATGACCTATATACCCGGAACGTATAATAACGGTAACGTCTATTTTGCCTGGATGCGCTTCCAGTTTTAACTGAGATAACTTTACATTTTGGTGAAAAAACAGTCAGTCATTGAATCGCAAAGGATAAAAAGGAAGTGGCAAAGATTAACGCGACTTTTGTCACTTTTTATAAAATCTCCGCTGGACAAAACGTCTCACAATTGATGTACTGATACCCGACACAGCATTAGTGTCTTTTTTTCATGTAAAGGTAATTTTGATGTCTAAGATTAAAGGTAACGTTAAGTGGTTTAATGAGTCCAAAGGATTCGGTTTCATTACTCCGGAAGATGGCAGCAAAGACGTGTTCGTACACTTCTCTGCAATCCAGAGCAATGGTTTCAAAACTCTGGCTGAAGGTCAGCGCGTTGAGTTTGAAATCACTAACGGTGCCAAAGGCCCTTCTGCTGCTAACGTAATCGCTCTGTAATCCAGACGAGACAGCAAGAATTTCAAAACCCGCTCACTGAGCGGGTTTTTTTCGTTTCAGCTTAGCTAAACAGATATAAATTCAGAAAGCTGGCGACGATAAGCAAACTCAGCATCACCATCCCCGCGCACATCATGTTCTCTTTCATCCCGGCACCCCTTCTCACAAGTTGGGCTCAGGGTGCCAGAGAAAAATTAAGACAACATTAACGCGCGGTTTCTATTGCGCGTTTGCGCCAGAAAAAAGCCAGAATGCGATCGCGGTCATCATCAGCGACCCCAGCAGGTTTAACGCGATATTCAATAACGCCCACGAAACACGGCCTTCCTGCAGCAAAAAGACGACTTCCGCCGAAAACGTAGAAAAGGTTGTCAGGCCACCACAAAAGCCGGTGGTGATCAGAAGCTTCCAGACAGGGTCAATGTGCGTCATGCGGTTGAACCAGGCCAGACCCATACCAATGATAAACGCACCGATCAGGTTGGCGGCCAGCGTGCCCAGGGGAATGATCTGATGCAGTGGGTTGAAGCGCATGCTTAACAAACAACGCGCAACGCTGCCCGTTCCGCCGCCAATAAATACGGCTAAAAGTAGTTGAAACACGAACAATACCTGCTATTTGATGTGTAGAGGTTATGAGTGTAACGCCGTTTATGGCAGGGGGAAAATATGTATGTCGCGGTAGGGCAGTTTGCAGTAACGCCGGAATGGCAAAAAAATGCAGAAACCTGTTTATCGCTGATGGAGCAGGCCGCGGAGCAGGGGGCCTCGCTGCTGGTGTTACCCGAAGCGCTGCTAGCGCGTAACGATAACGATCCGGATCTCTCAGTGAAATCGGCTCAGCCGCTCGATGGTGGTTTTCTCACATTGCTACTGGCTGAGAGCGCACGCAATACTATGACAACCGTCTTGACGCTGCATGTGCCTTCCACTGCGGGCAGGGCGGTGAATACGCTGGTTGCATTGCGGAGCGGCAAAATCGTTGAGCAGTACGCCAAACTGCATCTCTACGATGCGTTCAGTATTCAAGAGTCGAGGCTGGTGGATGCCGGAACGATCGTGCCGCCGCTTATCGAGATCGAGGGGATCCAGCTTGGGTTGATGACCTGTTACGATCTTCGTTTCCCGGAGATGGCGATCAATCTGGCGCTAGCGGGCGCACAGGTACTGGTACTCCCTGCGGCCTGGGTCCGGGGCCCCCTGAAGGAGCATCACTGGTCGACATTGCTGGTGGCCCGGGCGCTGGATACGACCTGTTATGTCGTGGCGGCAGGCGAGTGCGGGAACAAAAATATCGGGCAAAGCCGTGTCATCGATCCGCTGGGCGTGACCGTTGCCGCTGCGGCGGAGGCACCTGCGCTGTTAATCGCTGAAATCAACCCACAACGTATCGCCTATGCCCGGCAACAATTACCGGTGTTACGTAACCGCCGTTTTGCGCCACCGCAATTATTATGACGTTTTTTTCAACAAGGCTTGATTCACCTTGTTACAGATTGCTATTGTGTCAGCGCGCCAAATGACCGTTAATAAACTCGGGTTTTAAGGGCGCATTACGCAGCCTGTTTCAAGTCAAGAAGGTATCTATGGGTGAGATTAGTATTACCAAACTGCTGGTGGTTGCCGCACTGGTGGTCCTGCTGTTTGGTACTAAAAAGTTACGCACGCTGGGCGGAGATCTGGGTGCAGCCATTAAAGGCTTCAAAAAAGCGATGAACGACGATGATGTAACGGCAAAGAAAACGGCCGATGCAGACATCACCGCTGAGAAGCTCTCTCACAAAGAGTAATAGGCTCGCAGTAAACAAAAAAACCGGCTCAGGCCGGTTTTTTTATGGGGGAAATGTAAGCGGGTGTGATCCGCTTATTTCACCTCTTCCCCTTTCGCCTGCATATCGGCGTGGTAAGAAGAGCGGACAAACGGACCACAGGCTGCATGGGTAAAGCCCATTGCCATGGCTTCAGCTTTCATTTCATCAAACTCTTCCGGGCTGACGTAGCGCTGAACCGGCAGGTGGTGACGGCTTGGCTGGAGATACTGGCCCAGCGTCAGCATGGTCACGCCGTGACGACGCAGGTCGCGCATCACTTCAATAATCTCTTCGTTAGTTTCGCCCAGACCCACCATCAGACCCGATTTCGTTGGGATATCTGGATGCGCCTCTTTAAAGCGCTCCAGCAGCTTCAGAGACCAGTTGTAGTCTGCACCAGGACGTACCTGACGATACAGGCGTGGCACGTTTTCCAGGTTGTGGTTAAACACGTCTGGCGGCGTCGCGTTCAGGATCTCCAGAGCGCGGTCCATACGGCCACGGAAGTCAGGCACCAGCGTTTCAATTTTGATGTTCGGACTTTTCTCGCGAATCGCGGTAATGCAGTCGGCAAAGTGCTGAGCACCGCCGTCACGCAGATCGTCGCGGTCAACGGAGGTGATAACCACATAGCGCAGCGCCATGTCGGCAATTGTCTGTCCCAGTTTCTGCGGCTCATTCGCATCCGGCGCGACAGGGCGACCATGGGCAACGTCACAGAACGGGCAACGACGGGTACAGATGGCACCCAGGATCATGAAGGTCGCTGTACCGTGGTTGAAACACTCGGCCAGGTTAGGACAAGAGGCCTCTTCACAAACGGAGTGAAGGCCGTTTTTACGCATCGCCGCTTTGATTCCCTGGATACGCGACGAGTCGGCCGGAAGTTTGATTTTCATCCATTCCGGTTTTCTTAACAGCGCTTCGCGCTCCGTAGCCACGTTTTTAACCGGGATAAGGGCCATTTTATCGGCATCGCGGTATTTAACACCGCGTTCCATCACAATGGGTTTACTCATAGCGTGCGTGTTCCAGTTGCGAAATTCGAGGGAAAGCGTTTCTATTCAAGGGAATGTTGCAATTATCAACTATATTTGAACGAACGACAGGCAGTATATCATTGATACGGACGATAAAGCAGCCTGAGCGGTCGCCAATTTGTAAAATAGTTGTTGGATTGTGCGATTTGACCTACCCGCGACAGGCGTCAGGGGTAGTGTAATGACTCAAAACGTCTGACGGATAACGTTGATGACGTTTTCCAGTACCGGATCGCGCAGGCTCAGCTTGTTGTAATACAGCGAAATCTCAGCCGTTTCTGCATTGAGTTGCGCCAGAGGGATCTGCTCCAGCGGCCAGCAGTTGCGAAGCAGACTGAACATGCGCGTCGGCATGATACCAATCAAATCGCTGCTACCGATCAGGGCGGCAATCGTAAACATATTGTAACTACTAAAGCTCACCGGACGCTCCGGGAAGATCTCATTCACCCGCTGACGCAGGCCGTTCATACTTTGCCCTTCGGTAATTAGTAGCGTTTGTTCGTAATGGCGCAGATTTTCAATCGTGGCCGGCTGGCTCAGCGCCGGGTGATGCTTACGACACACCAATAACAAGGTGTCGGTAAACAGCACGGTATGGCTGAGCGCGCGTGCATTGAGCGTATTAGCATCAATAATCAGGTCGGTCTGAAATTGGGCAAGTTGCGCTTCCGCATCGGTAATCGGAATGTTGCGCAGCAGCAGTTGCGGTGCGTGAGTTTTGACGGCGTGGTAGATCTGTGGCATCAACAGTGCGCCGATGGAAGGCGTGGTACCGATGGTAATAGTACGCTGTTTGTCATAGCTGCCAGTCAGGTCCAGTGCCCCAAGGATCGACTCAAGCCCCTGACTAATATATTCATGCAGATGCGTGGCATACGCGGTTGGCGTAACCCCCTGGCCTTTACGAATGAAAAGCGGATCGGGAAATATGGCGCGTAACTTCTGGATAGACTGGCTTATAGCTGACGGCGTGAGATTAAGAATTTTCGCAGCATTAACGATTCCTTTGTGGACATATACTGCCTCGAATATTGTCAATAAGTTGAGGTCAATATTGCGTAAAGTCCGAAAAATTTGCGGTTTCGCATCTCCGCTCGGATCACTAAGGCGTTTTTCTGGACGATTATTATAATCCACGCTTTCGCTCCATTCTTGTTCGCAATATAAATAATAGTTGAAATTAAATATTATGCTTATTGTTCTGATTGAACAGTTTTGCCGTAGTTACTTGCTGTTAGGAATCAAACGGTTGCTTGACTGCTGCGCAGGTAGTGACTTGCCACTCGGATGGCCGTGCCGGCACAGGCTATTATTTAGCGCTTATTGGCAGGGGCTTTGCAGGCTTTTTGAAAATATAGAAACTCGTGTTTATTGTAAAGTCAAAATGCGGGGAAATAAGGATGGCCCGACAAATAAGTGGGCCAAAAAGGAATAATTTTAAGCATCCATATATTCATGGGGTGGATAGTTTAGCAGTGCTAAAAAAGCATTAACTAAACGAGGGCGAACATTATCAATCGCTATATTATCGCTGAACTGACGCATTTGGGTCATTTCCATCCCTGCGTAACCGCATGGATTGATTCGATGGAAAGGCGAAAGATCCATATCGATATTCAGGGCCAGTCCGTGAAATGAACAGCCTTTGCGGATGCGTAAACCAAGTGAGCAAATTTTCATCTCGCCCACGTAGACGCCTGGTGCATCGGCACGTGGATGGGCTTCAATATCGAATTCCGCCAGCGTATTGACCACCGTCTCCTCAAGCAGTGTGACCAGCTCCCGCACGCCCAGCTTTCTGCGCTTCAGGTTGAGTAACACATACATCACCTGCTGGCCCGGGCCGTGGTAGGTGACCTGACCGCCGCGGTCGCTCTGGATCACTGGAATGTCACCCGGCATCAGCAGATGCTCGGCTTTACCTGCCTGGCCCTGAGTGAAGACGGGCGGATGTTCAACCAACCATATTTCATCCAGGGTGTTTTCATCGCGGGTATCAGTGAATTCGTGCATAGCAATGGAGACTGGTTCATAGGGCTGTAGCCCCAGATGGCGGACAAGAATTTTATCCTGATGCAAAACAACATCTCCGAAAACGAGAGGAAAAGTGTAGCGGGGAGTATATCACAGGGGGAAAACGGGTTACCCGGCAAACCGGGTAACCGAGAGGATTAGAGCACCATACGTACGATTTCGATGTTACCGAGCTCTTCGTACAGGGTTTCCACTTGCTCAATGTGCGTCGCGGTGATGGTGATTGAAACCGAGTGGTAGTTACCTTTGCTGCTCGGTTTGACCGACGGAGAATAGTCACCCGGCGCATGGCGCTGTACCACTTCCACCACCTGATCAACCAACTCAGGTTTCGCCAGACCCATTACTTTGTAAGTAAAAGGGGTAGGGAATTCAAGCAGTTCGTTAAGTTTGGTTTTCATGTCAGCTCCGGTATTGCATAAAAAAAAGAATAACTCCCACGCGGGTGGGAGTTATCAGGTTACATAGTATATGGGGACGGAAATCACACTTTCAAGTGTTCAGATTTCAACCAAACCAGTGGTGGAACATCAATTTAATGTAATCAATGATTTTGCCAAAGAAATTGCCTTCCGGAATTTCTTCCAGCACCACCAGCGGACGCTGATCGATGGTTTTGCCATCAAGCTGGAAATTGATGGTGCCGACAACCTGATTTTTCTGCAACGGTGCATGCAGCTCGCTGGAAGTCAGCACATAGCTGGCTTTCAGGTCTTTCATACGGCCACGGGGAATGGTGAGATAGAGATCTTTATCCACACCTAAAGAGGCGCGATCGTTGCTGCCAAACCAGACGGGCTCGGAAGCAAACTCTTTACCGGCTTTCAGCGGGTTCACGGTTTCGAAGAAACGGAAGCCCCAGGTCAGCAGTTTTTTGCTCTCGGTTTCGCGACCTTTATAAGTACGACCGCCCATTACGGCAGAGATCAAGCGCATCTGACCTTCGGTGGCGGAAGCAACCAGGTTATAGCCGGCTTTATCGGTATGGCCGGTTTTGATGCCGTCTACCTTCAGGCTGTTATCCCACAGCAGGCCGTTACGGTTCATCTGGCGGATGCCGTTAAAGGTGAACTCTTTCTCTTTGTAGATAGAGTATTCGTTCGGCACATCACGAATCAGCGCCTGACCAATCAGCGCCATATCCCGTGCGGAGCTGTACTGCCCCTCTGCATCCAGGCCGTGTACCGTCTGGAAATGGCTGTTCTTCAGGCCCAGCGCGTTCACATAGCTGTTCATCAGACCGACGAAGGCATCCTGGCTACCGGCAGCAAAATCGGCCATCGCCACGCAGGCGTCATTACCGGATTGCAGGTTAATGCCACGAATCAGCTGGGATACCGGAACCTGCATGCCTGGTTTCAGGAACATCAGAGACGAGCCTTTAAAGACCGGGTTGCCCGTCGCCCAGGCATCGTTACCGATGGTGACCAGATCCGTCTCTTTAAATTTACCCGCTTTCATTGCCTGGCCGATGACATAGCTGGTCATCATTTTGGTCAGGCTGGCCGGATCACGGCGCGCGTCAGCGTTCTGTTCCGCCAGCACTTTGCCGGAGTTGTAGTCGATCAGGATATAAGATTCCGCGTCAATCTGCGGAACGCCAGGGATCATGGTCTTGATGTTAAGGTCATCGGCGTGAGCGGCAGACAGTGTGGCTGCGCAAAGCGCCGTGGTGAGCGCCATGCGCTGCACAAAACGAGCGGAGAGAGTGGTCTTCATGGTCAGAACAACGACGTCCGTGATGAAATTAAAAAAAGTGCCTTACTATAGCAAAAGCTATACAGGCAGGCATCCGACTTTCAGCGTGAGAGTGTTAACCACTCTGACAAAAACTGACAATTCGGACACCGCCGATTAATCATTTTGCAACAGCGATAAAGGACTGCAGTTGCGCTTCATTTTGTAAACGTTGTTGCAGCGCTGCGGCTTCACTCTTGCTGGCAAACGGGCCTAACTGGATACGCCAGACGGCGCCATTTTGTTCCAGACGACCCGGTACGCCAAACTTCTGGCTGAGCCCCTGCTGATACTGCTGGGCGCGAGCCTGATCGCTGACTGCACCAACCTGTACGACAAAGTTACCCGCAGCAGCAGGGGAGGCGGCAACGGCACCCTGGGTAGCGCCTGGCGCCGTGACCGGTGCTGTGTTTTGCGGCGCCGTAACGGGTGCAGCCGTTTGCGGCGCTGCAACCGGCTGCGGTGCCGGCGGCTCGCTACCTTCCAGCACGCCAGAAGCCAGCGTGGTTGGCGCACCGAGGAAGCCACTGCTGCTGACTGGCGCGCCCATGCTGTCTTCACTTTTCAGCGTATCGTTGCTGATAGCACGTACATCACCCTGGGGAACCGCAGGCTCAGCCGGGGAGGAGACGCTACCCATTCCGCCGCTTAAATCGGGGCGAGCAGGCAGAGCGTAGGTCTGTTTAGCGACCGTAGTGCAGGCCATACCCGGACCTGAAAGCGAACCATCCTGCGCCACGATGATAGGATCGATGCGCACTTTGGTATTGTTTGAGGTGTTCAGTCGGTCTGCCGCCGCGCGGGAGAGCGAAATAACGCGATCATTACCGTACGGGCCGCGATCGTTAATGCGCACCACAATCATCCGGCCATTGGCCAGGTTAGTGATACGGGCATAGCTCGGGATCGGCAGCGTTGGATGGGCGGCAGTAAGCTGCATAGGGTCGAACGCTTCGCCAGAAGCCGTCAGGTTACTGCCGGGCTCGGCATCATAAATCGCAGCCAGGCCAGCCTGACTGAAGCGCGAGGCATCCTGCACAATTTTATAGCTTTTGCCGTCACGCTCGTAATCCTGATTGGCGGTAGCGCTCAGCGGTTCAAAACGTGGATCGGCACCACTAATCTCAACAATCGGACCATTACAGACCGCTGGCTGCGCGGGTGCGACTGTCGCTTGCTGCTGACCATCGTCACTTGTACAGGCTGCCAGTAAACTTACTGCGATGCAGATCCCAGGCCACTGCTTGCGCATTGCGCTCCCCTTATACGCTCTTCGACAACATTTTTCTGTGGGTATGGATCGACATGACGATACCAAACCCGGCCATCAGCACGATCAGTGCCGACCCTCCGTAACTTACCAGCGGCAGCGGTACGCCAACCACCGGCAGAATACCGCTCACCATACCAATATTTACGAAAACATAAACGAATAAAATCAACATCAAGCCACCGGCCATTACACGACCAAAGGTGGTTTGCGCCCGCGCCGCAATCCACAGCCCACGCATGATAAGCAGTAGATAAAGCGCCAGCAGGATTAAGATGCCAACCAGCCCCAGCTCTTCTGCCAGTACCGCAAAGATAAAGTCGGTATGACGTTCAGGTAAGAACTCCAGCTGCGACTGGGTACCATGGAGCCAACCCTTTCCGCGCAGGCCACCGGAACCAATAGCAATCTTCGACTGTATAATATGATAGCCCGCCCCCAGTGGATCGCTCTCTGGATCCAGCAGCATCATGACGCGTTGACGTTGATAGTCGTGCATCAGGAAGAACCACAGGATGGGAATAAAGGCTGCCACCAGCACCACCGCGATGCCAATCAGACGCCAGCTCAGGCCGGAAAGGAACAGTACAAACAGACCGGAAAGGGCGATAAGAATCGAGGTTCCCAGGTCAGGCTGTGCCGCCACCAGCAGGGTAGGCAGGAAGATCAGCACCAGTGCGATAGCCGTGTTCTTCAGTGAGGGGGGGCAGACGTCGCGGTTGATAAAGCGCGCCACCATCAGCGGCACCGCAATTTTTGCAATCTCTGAGGGCTGAAAACGCACTATCCCCAGATCAAGCCAACGCTGTGCACCCTTGGAAATGGCGCCAAACGCATCGACGGCGACCAGCAGAATGATACAAAAAATATAGAGATAGGGGGCCCAGCCTTCATAGACACGAGGCGGGATCTGCGCCATCACCACCATCACCACCAGGCCCATGGTAATCTGGCCGATCTTGCGCTCCGTCATACCCAGGTCCTGGCCGCTGGCGCTCCAGATAACCAGCGCGCTATAAACCAGCAGCGCCAGCAAAATCAGCAGCATGGCCGGATCGATATGGATTTTGTCCCACAGCGATTTTTTATTCGGATTATCCGTCACGATTATTGGTCCTCCGCGGCGGCGGTAGCCGGGTTTTCATTTGGCAATTCGGTGTTGTTATCACCCAGCATGATGTGATCGAGGATCTGGCGCATGATGGTACCAACCGCCGGGCCGGCGCCGCCGTTTTCCAGAATAATCGAGACGGCAACCTGCGGGTTGTCATAAGGGGCGAAGCCGATCATCAGTTTGTGGTCACGCAGACGTTCGGCAATTTTATGCGCGTTATAGGTTTCGTTAGCCTTAAGGCCGAAGACCTGCGCAGTACCGGATTTCGCCGCAATTTTATAAGGTGCGCCCGCAAAGTATTTATGCGCCGTACCGTTCGCACGGTTCGCAACGCCAAACATCCCGTCTTTGGCAATTTCCCAATAACCGGAATGAATATCGCCCACCGGCGGCTCGTGCGGCTGAATCCAGGGGACTTTCTTGCCATTTTCAACGGTGCTCATCAGCAGGTGCGGCACTTTTACCACCCCGTCGTTAATCAGCGTCATCAGCGCTTTGTTCATCTGGATCGGCGTAGCGGTCCAGTAACCCTGACCGATACCCACCGGTATGGTATCGCCCTGATACCAGGGTTTTTTGAAGCGTTTTAGCTTCCATTCGCGGGTTGGCATGTTACCGGAGCGTTCTTCCGAAAGATCGATACCGGTGTAGTGGCCATAGCCAAATTTCCCCATCCACTCCGACAGCCTATCGATACCCATGTCGTAAGCGACCTGATAGAAGAAGGTATCGGCAGACTCTTCAAGTGATTTGGTGACATTCAGATGACCGTGACCCCATTTTTTCCAGTCACGGTACCGCTTTTCAGAACCTGGCAGCTGCCACCAGCCGGGGTCAAAGAGGCTGGTGTTACGGGTGATCACCCCAGAACTGAGGGCAGAAACGGCCACATACGGCTTCACGGTGGACGCCGGCGGGTAGACGCCCTGGGTGGCGCGGTTAATTAGCGGGGTGTTCGGGTCGTTCAGCAGGCCGGAGTAATCCTTGCTGGAGATCCCATCCACAAAGAGGTTCGGATCATAGCTTGGCGTTGAGACCAGCGACAGAATGCTGCCGGTACGCGGGTCGGTAACAATCACCGCCGCACGGCTGCCAGCCAGCAGGGTTTCGATATATTGCTGCAGCTTCAGATCGAGGGTCAGGTAGATATCATGCCCTGCCTGCGGCGGCACCTCTTTTAACTGGCGGATGACGCGGCCACGGTTGTTAACTTCAACCTCTTCATAGCCCGTCTGGCCATGCAGCACGTCTTCATAGTAACGCTCAATCCCCAGCTTGCCGATATCATGGGTCGCCGCGTAGTTAGCGAGTTTGCCATCTTTATCCAGGCGTTCGACGTCTTTATCGTTAATTTTAGAGACGTAGCCAATAACGTGGGTCAGGGCCGAGCCATAAGGGTAGAAGCGGCGTTTATAGCCTTTCACCTCAACGCCAGGGAAACGGTACTGGTTTACAGCAAAGCGGGCAACCTGGACTTCGGTCAGGTTCGTTTTCACCGGAATGGAGGTAAAGCGGTGTGAGCGTGAGCGCTCTTTTTTAAAGGTCGCGATATCTTCGTCATTCAGGTCCACCACGCTGCGCAGGGCTTCCAGCGTCTGCTGAACATTATCGACCTTCTCAGGCATCATTTCGATTTGGTAGATCGTGCGGTTCAGCGCCAGCGGCGTGCCGTTACGATCGTAGATAATGCCGCGACTCGGCGCGATGGGAACCAGTTTGATACGGTTTTTGTTAGAACGCGTCTGGTAGTCGGTAAAACGGACGACCTGCAGATTATAGAGGTTGGCAATTAGCACGCCAGTAAGCAGCAAAATCCCCAAAAAGGCGACCAGCGCCCGACGCACAAACAGCGCGGACTCAGCCGAATAGTCGCGAAAAGAATTCTGTAGTTTCATCCGCTGCTTAATTTATCCAGAACGTAATCATTACTCACGGTGATAAGGATGGTTGGTTGTGATACTCCACGCGCGGTAGAGGCTCTCGGCAACCAGCACCCGCACCAGAGGGTGGGGAAGTGTCAGCGCGGAGAGAGACCAACTCTGTTCTGCTGCCGCTTTGCAGGCAGGAGATAACCCCTCCGGGCCGCCAATCAGCAGGCTGACGTCGCGACCATCCTGCTTCCAGCGTTCGAGCTCGTGCGCCAGTTGGGGCGTATCCCAGGGTTTCCCCGGAATATCGAGAGTGACGATGCGGTTTTTACCTGCTGCAGCCAGCATCATCTCACCCTCTTTATCCAGAATGCGTTTGATATCCGCGTTTTTGCCACGCTTACCCGCCGGAATTTCGACCAGTTCAAACGGCATATCCTTAGGAAAACGGCGCAGATATTCAGTGAAACCGGTTTGTACCCAGTCGGGCATTTTGGTGCCAACGGCGACCAGCTGCAGCTTCACGCATTAACCCCAGAGCTTTTCCAGCTCATACAGGCGACGACTCTCTTCCTGCATGACGTGGACAATAACATCGCCTAAGTCAACAACGACCCAGTCTGCGGTCGCTTCACCTTCCACGCCCAGCGGTAACATACCTGCCGCGCGAGACGCCTGAACCACATGGTCAGCAATAGACGCGACATGGCGCGTGGAGGTACCGGTGCAGATGATCATGCAGTCGGTGATGCTTGATTTGCCCTGAACGTCAATGGCAATGATGTCCTGACCTTTCAGGTCATCAATTTTGTCGATAACAAAATCCTGGAGTGCTTTACCCTGCAAGTGTTCCCCCTGGGGTGAGTGAGATTGAGCAATATTAAATTCGTAGCCAGACAGTATACCTGAACTGACGGCGGCGTCGGGACAATTGTCACCGGACGGGCGTTTGGAGGCGGGTATCATCCCACCCCCGGTCAGAGATTGCATCGCCATTTTTGTAAAACAGTTTTTGTAAAAGCATGCCTGGCATCGCCTGGCTGCGGAGGATATCAGCCTGGATGGGGCTGTCAATGGCGAGAGCGTGAATGGACGGCTTTTTCAGCCTTTCAGCGCGTCGTTGTCGGTTTTCTGGTACAGACCCTGCTGCTGAATGTAACGAAGTACCGCTTCGGGTAACATTTCTGCGCAGGATTGGCCGTTCTGCAGGCGCTGACGAATCTGGGTGGCAGAGATATCAAACCACGGCGTTTCAGCCAGATAGATTTTACCGGCAGGCAAGGTATGCAGGTCGTCAACGTGGGGCGTCAGGTGCGCTTCCAGCCACTGCTGGTGCACCTCTTCTTTCATCGTTAAAGGATAGCCCGGGCGACGGCAGACAATAAGATGGCTGTTATTGAGGATGGTGTCGTACTGATACCAGGAGGGAAAGCTGAGTAACGAATCCTGCCCAATAATAAAGGCCAGCGGTGCGTCCGGGCCTTGCTCTTCTCGCCATGCCTGCAAGGTTTGCGCAGTCCAGGAGGGGGTATCCCGACGGAGCTCGCGCTCATCGAGGCGAAAAAGGGGTTTATCGGCAATCGCCAGCTCAAGCATAGTTTTACGCTGTTCGCTGGTCGCCTCCGGCTGAAGGCGATGAGGGGGCACATTGTTAGGCATGATGATAACCCGCTGCAGCCCAATCAGGTTTGCCAGTACCTCTACCGGCTTCAGGTGCCCATAGTGAACTGGGTCGAAAGTGCCGCCATACAGCGCCTGTAGCGTTTTCATATCAGCCTTCGATAAAAACATCAGCCAGTGCTTTATGGCACAGCAATAACGACAAGCTCTCCAGCTCTGACCATATCGACTGGCCGTAATCCTGTTTCAGCGTGAGTTCAGCGTGGGTCAACAGTTGCACGGCCTGACGCAATTGCTCCGGGCTGAGGCGGTTCAGCGCCTCGGTGGTTATCCCCCGGCGGTTTTGCCAGACGCGGTGCTTATCGAACAGCGCGCGCAGCGGCGTGTGAGCTGACTGACGTTTCAGATTAACCAGCAGCAAGAGTTCGCGCTGCAGGGTTCTGAGTAGGATCACCGGCTCGCTGCCCTCAAGACGCAGCTGCTGCAAAATGTGCAGGGCACGTTTGCTTTTGGCGGCCAGCAGGGCATCTACCCAGTGAAACGGGGTAAAGTGAGCGGCATCGTTCACCGCCTGCTCCACGCGGGGCAGGGTCAGTTTGCCATCCGGCCAGAGCAGAGAAAGACGCTCCAGCGCCTGGGCGAGGGCCAGCAAATTCCCTTCATAACAGTAACAGAGCAGCTGGTTGGCGGCATCGTCGAGCTGAAGGTTGTTCTGCCGGGCGCGGGCGGCCACCCATTTGGGTAGCTGCGCCTGTTCCGGTGTCTGGCAGGTGACCAGCACGGACTGGTTTGCTAACGCGGCGATCCAGGCGGCATTTTCTTGTGCTTTAGTGAGCTTATTGCCTCGCACTATCAGCAGCAGATCGCTGTGCAGCAGGCTTACCAACGTAGCGAGTTGCTCGTTGATGGCGGCGTTAGGGCCGTTTTCGGGTAGCTGGATCGACAACGTCTGTCGCGTGGCGAACAGGCTCATCGCCTGGCAAAGCGAAAAAATCTCCTGCCAGTCGGTGCTGTTATCCAGCGTAAAGCTATGGTGTTCGTCGAACCCCTGGGTCGCGGCTATCTGACGCACCGCGTCATGGCTCTCTTGTAACAGCAGCGGATCGTTTCCGAGTAACAGATACGCCGCGCGCAGCCCCTCTTTGAGCTGCGCGCGGAGTTGTTCAGGGTACAACCTGATCATCAGTTACCCAGCGTCGTGGAGACGCGAGGCGTGGTCGTAACGGGCGTCGCTTCTGCCGTCTCTTTTTTATCCGCAGCCTGGATACTCGGCAGCTTACGGATCAACTGTTCAGCCACTTTGTCGTACATTTCGTTGACGATAATGGTGCGTTCAGCATCTTTTGCCAGAGCTGCCTGCGGGTTATCGAAGAACGAACGGTACACTTTAGTACTGATCGGATAGATATCATGGCCCGGAATCAGTACTGCTGCGCTCACCTGCATGACCATCTGGTATTCCGCGGTACGACCATCCTGGAAGATGGAAGCGGTATCCTGGCTCAGGGATGAGCGCAAGACACGGAACGATGGCACATCCTGACGCAGAGAACCTTTTTCGATCAGTTCAACGCCGTTAAGGCGCAATTGGTTACGGATGGCACGGCTAAGCGGGCCATTCGGATCCCCGGAATCGAAGATCATGGTTTTCATCTGATCCGGCACCGCGGTGGTATTACGCAGGTGCCAGCCACAGCCAGCGGTGACAAGCACCGCCAGAGATAACAGTAATGTTGCCAGTTGTCGCACGCTTCCTCCTGCGCTTAGCCAACGACCAGATTCAGCAGTTTACCGGGTACGTAGATCACTTTACGTACGGTAACGCCGTCAAGGTACTTCGCCACCAGAGGCTCCTGAGCTGCACGTTCACGTACCTGCTCTTCAGAAGCATCCACTGCCACGGTGATTTTGCCACGCACTTTGCCGTTAACCTGCACCACCACCAGCGTGGTGTTTTCAACCATGGCTGCCTCGTCGGCAACTGGCCACGGCGCGTTGTCGATATCGCCTTCGCCGTTGAGCTCTTTCCACAGGGTAAAGCTGGCGTGCGGGGTGAACGGGTTCAGCATACGAACAACAGCCAGCAGCGCTTCGCGCATGACGGCACGATCCTGCTCGCCCTCCTGCGGGGCTTTCGCCAGTTTGTTCATCAGTTCCATAATAGCCGCAATTGCGGTATTGAAGGTCTGACGGCGACCAATATCGTCCGTAACTTTGGCAATCGTTTTATGCACATCACGGCGCAGTGCCTGCTGATCTTCAGTCAGAGCGTCAACCTTAAGATCCGCGACGTCGCCCTGTGCAAGGTGTTCATAAACCAGTTTCCAGACGCGTTTCAGGAAGCGGTTAGCCCCTTCAACGCCTGATTCCTGCCACTCCAGCGTCATATCTGCCGGTGAAGCAAACATCATAAACAGACGCACGGTATCCGCGCCGTAACGCTCAACCATCACCTGCGGGTCGATGCCGTTGTTTTTCGACTTGGACATCTTGCTCATGCCGGTATAAACCAGTTCATGACCTGCGGCGTCTTTCGCCTTAACAATACGGCCTTTCTCGTCGCGCTCAACAATCGCATCTACCGGGGAAACCCAGTTACGCTCGCCGTTCGCGCCCACGTAGTAGAAGGCATCTGCCAGCACCATACCCTGACACAGCAGCTGTTTGGCTGGCTCGTCAGAGTTAACCAGGCCTGCGTCACGCATCAATTTGTGGAAGAAGCGGAAATAGAGCAGGTGCATGATGGCGTGCTCGATACCACCGATGTAGATATCCACCGGCAGCCAGTAGTTTGCTGCTTCGGAATCCAGCATGCCTTCCTGATACTGCGGGCAGGTATAGCGCGCGTAGTACCAGGAGGACTCCATAAAGGTGTCGAAGGTGTCAGTTTCACGCAGCGCAGGCTGACCGTTCACGGTGGTTTTTGCCCACTCCGGATCGGCTTTGATTGGGCTGGTGATACCGTCCATGACGACGTCTTCCGGCAGGATCACCGGCAGCTGGTCTTCTGGCGTTGGCATTACGGTGCCATCTTCCAGCGTCACCATAGGGATTGGCGCACCCCAGTAACGCTGACGGGAAACGCCCCAGTCGCGCAGACGGTAGTTCACTTTACGCTCGCCAACGCCCATGGCAGCCAGCTTGTCGCCGATAGCGTTAAAGCCCTCTTCGAAGCTCAGACCGCTGAATTCGCCGGAGTTGAACAGGGTGCCTTTTTCGGTCAGCGCCTGTTCGGACAGGTCAGGCTCAGCGCCATCTGCCGCCAGGATAACCGGCTTGATGGTCAGGCCGTATTTCTTAGCAAACTCGTAATCGCGCTGATCGTGTCCCGGAACCGCCATCACAGCGCCGGTGCCGTACTCCATCAGTACGAAGTTAGCTGCCCAGACCGGCACGGCTTCGCCCGTCAGCGGGTGGATAGCGTTGAAACCGGTCGCAACACCTTTTTTCTCCATGGTCGCCATGTCGGCTTCGGCCACTTTGGTGTTACGGCATTCATCAATGAAGGCAGCCAGCTCTG
The DNA here is from genome assembly GCF_017348915.1 of Leclercia pneumoniae. Taxonomy (NCBI): domain Bacteria; kingdom Pseudomonadati; phylum Pseudomonadota; class Gammaproteobacteria; order Enterobacterales; family Enterobacteriaceae; genus Leclercia; species Leclercia pneumoniae. The sequence continues at coordinate 1,206,822 of NZ_CP071383.1, forward strand.
GATTGTTTTCGGCGGCTTTCTGCGCCAGCGGGTGCCCTGCGGCTACGGCCAGGTAGGTCGCACCCATAAAGGTGTCCGGACGCGTGGTGTACACGGTCAGGGTCTGATCGTAGTTTTCTACGTTAAAGGTGATTTCCACCCCTTCAGAACGACCGATCCAGTTACGCTGCATGGTCTTCACGGTATCTGGCCAATGATCCAGATTATCCAGATCGTTCAGCAGCTCGTCAGCGTAAGCGGTAATTTTAATAAACCACTGCGGGATCTCTTTACGCTCAACTTTAGTGTCGCAGCGCCAGCAGCAGCCATCGATAACCTGTTCGTTCGCCAGTACGGTCTGGTCGTTCGGGCACCAGTTAACGGCAGAGGTCTTCTTATAGACCAGCCCTTTTTTGTAGAGCTCGGTGAAGAACTTCTGCTCCCAACGGTAATATTCCGGGGTACAGGTGGCCAGCTCGCGGCTCCAGTCATAGCCAAAGCCCAGCATTTTAAGCTGGTTTTTCATGTAAGCGATGTTGTCATAGGTCCACGGCGCAGGGGCCGTGTTGTTTTTCACCGCCGCCCCTTCAGCCGGCAGACCGAACGCATCCCAACCAATTGGCTGCAGCACGTTTTTGCCCAACATGCGTTGGTAGCGGGCGATCACATCACCGATGGTGTAGTTACGCACGTGGCCCATGTGTAGTCGACCAGAAGGATAGGGAAGCATCGACAGGCAGTAATACTTCTCTTTGCTCTCGTCTTCGGTGACTTCAAAGGTGCGCTTCTCGTCCCAGTGTTGCTGGACGTGGGATTCTATCTCTTCCGGGCGGTATTGCTCTTGCATGGCAGCCAGTGGTCCTGTGTTCAATACAGCTACAAATGTAGCCAATGTAAGTGGTATTCCAGATCCGCATAGCATAGCCCAAACGCCCGCGTCAAAACAGCCTTTAGCATAAAAGCGGCGGACATGAATTTACGCTATCTGTGGCAGAACTGACAAAGCGCTGAATAAATAAGGTCTATTATTAGAGACAGTTACTCACCCAGGAGGCATAAAGATGAACAAGGTTGCTCAATTTTACCGTGAACTGGTCGCCACGTTGACTGAACGTCTGCGTAACGGCGAGCGCGATATCGATGCGTTGGTAGAGCAGGCGCGTCTGAGGGTAATCCAGACGGGGGAGTTAACGCGGACAGAGGTTGAAGAGCTGACCCGGGCTGTGCGCCGCGATTTAGAAGAGTTTGCCCGTAGCTATGAAGAGAGCCAGGGCGAGGTGGCAGACAGCGTATTTATGCGGGTAATTAAAGAGAGTCTCTGGCAAGAGCTGGCGGATATCACCGATAAAACGCAGCTCGAATGGCGCGAGGTGTTTCAGGATCTCAACCATCATGGGGTCTATCACAGCGGCGAAGTGGTGGGGCTGGGGAATCTGGTTTGCGAAAACTGCCACTACCATCTGGCGGTTTATACCCCGGATGTGTTGCCGGTCTGCCCGAAATGCGGTCACGATCAGTTCCAGCGCCGCCCCTTCGAGCCGTAACCGTTTTGTGAACGAGTGAGAGGGGACGTGACGTTCCCTCAGCCCTGAGTCGGCGCGCTGAATCTGCGGAATGAGAGCGATGTCTCGGGGGTGTCCCACACCAGAATGAGCTGCAGCACAGGAGAATCTGACGGCTGCGGTGGAATATCGATCAACGACGTAATATATCCCCTGGCAATAAGCGCATTCTGTAGCGTGCGTGAAAAGAGCCGTACCCCTTCAACCCCAAGACATTTATTGACGGCCTGCTGAATAATCCCGCCAAAGAGCGTATACGCCAGCTGTGGGTTATCCGTATCAAATGTTACGTGAGTAATTTTTCTGCACGTGGTCTCGTGGGGAAAAAGGATCCGGTTCGGGCGTCGCTGAGGAGGCGCTGGGGCATATTTAGGCCTGTCCCAGCTGAAAGTCTGCTTTCGGTTATGACTTTGTCCGTGGAGATCCGGGATGCTGTTGGCAACGCTGGCGTGAGCAAATTGACAACCAAATAAGAGAAACAACAGGCCGGTGAACAGGCCATTGAAAATCATTGTCATGAAGCAACATCCATTTTGTTTCATTCACTGAGGTATAACGACGATCGTCACATCGCAAGATCCCTTCTCGCGAGGTTATAGCTTTGTCGTAATGGTGAAACAAAGCAAATAATGTCTGATTTAAGAAGCGCTAATTATGTCGGGGACGAATCAGGGCCGGATTGACTAACCCGGCCGCGCAGGGTTATTGCTGATAAAAAGCCAGTCGTTCTGCCAGCAGATCGACAAACGCCTGACGATCAATATCCAGCATCACTTCAGTATTCGGCGCGTTGCCACTGAGGAAGTAGTAATCGACCACGGTCATGCCTTGCGTATATTTGCCCTGCGTCTCAACGCCGACCCAACGTGTTACGGTAGTGAAGATCTCCGGCTTCAACAGCCAGGCGATGGTACAAGGGTCGTGCAACGGCGCTCCGTTAAAGCCCCATTTCTCGGTTTTATGATATTCCATAAAGAAGTCGAGGAGCTCGGCGACCGTGGTGGCGACGGGGTTGCCAATGCTGCGAAAACGTTCGATATCAGCGGCCATAATCTGCGCCCGATGAGTAACATCAAGGCCGGCCATCACCACCGGAATTCCGGACTGGAAGACAATTTCGGCAGCTTCAGGATCGACGAAAATGTTGAATTCCGCGCTGGGCGTCCAGTTGCCGAGCGTCATCGCGCCGCCCATAATCACGATTTTCGCGATCCTGTCATGCAATTCAGGGTGGCTGTTAAGCAGCAGCGCCACGTTAGTCTGCGGGCCTGTGGCAACCAGGGTGACGGGCTCGCTGCTTTCACGTAGCACCTTCGCCATCAGCTCAACTGCGGTGCAATTTTGTGGCGCAAAGCTGGGTTCCGGCAGCGCCGGGCCATCCAGTCCACTTTCGCCATGGACGTTGTCGGCAATAATCAACTCACGCATCAGCGGTTTTTGCGCGCCGCCGGCAACCGGAATATCGGTGCGCTGTAGCAGGGTGAGCATCCGCAAGACATTGCGCAGCGTTTTATCCGGGGTCTGGTTTCCGGCGGAAGAGGTCACCGCTTTGACATCCAGTTCGGGGGAGGCGAGGGCAAGAACAAGCGCTATCGCGTCATCATGACCCGGATCGCAGTCGAGGATTATTGGCTGTGCCATAGGACTCTCCGTTTCTCAGTGTAGTTTTGTGACAAGGCTAACGCTTACGCCATGAGCAGACGAGAACAAGAGAGTAAAAGCGTGAGGAGGTGCGCAATCCTGCGATTGCGCACCTTGGGTTTAGTGCAGAATTTTGGCGAGGAAGTCTTTCGCGCGGTCAGACTGTGGATTAGCAAAGAACTCTTCTTTGGCGGAGTCTTCGACGATCTTCCCTTCATCCATAAAGATGACGCGGTTAGCCACCTTGCGGGCAAAGCCCATCTCGTGGGTAACCACCATCATGGTCATGCCTTCGTTGGCCAGCTCAACCATTACGTCCAGCACCTCGTTGATCATCTCAGGGTCGAGCGCGGAGGTCGGTTCATCAAACAGCATAGCGACCGGATCCATGCACAGGGCGCGAGCAATGGCGACGCGCTGCTGCTGGCCGCCGGAAAGCTGCGCCGGGAATTTATCAGCATGCGCCGAAAGCCCAACGCGCTCCAGCAGCTTCAACCCTTTGTCACGAGCCGCCGCTTTATCGCGCTTGAGAACTTTCACCTGCGCCAGGGTTAGGTTCTCAATGATCGACAGGTGAGGGAACAGCTCAAAGTGCTGGAACACCATGCCCACCTTCGAACGCAGCTTCGCCAGATCGGTTTTCTTGCTATTTACCACGGTACCATTGACCGTGATCTCACCCTGCTGCACGGGTTCAAGGCCGTTCACCGTTTTGATAAGGGTGGATTTACCGGAACCCGATGGACCACAAACCACCACCACTTCGCCTTTCTTCACTTCCGTAGAGCAGTCGGTCAGCACCTGAAAGTGCCCATACCATTTAGAAACATTTTTCAGGGAAATCATTACACTGTCCTTTTCTTCAGCCAACTGACCAACAGCGACGCGCTTAAACTAATGACAAAATAGACCGCACCTGCAAACAGGATCATCTCGACCTGCGTACCGTCACGCTCACCAATCGTGGAGGCGGTACGGAAGAAGTCCGCCAGACTGAGTACATACACCAGCGAGGTATCCTGGAAGAGAACGATACCCTGAGTGAGCAGCAACGGAACCATGGCGCGAAATGCCTGCGGCAGAATGATCAGTTTCATCGACTGCCAGTGGGTCATCCCTAACGCCAATGCCGCACTGGACTGCCCGCGTGAAATACTCTGGATCCCGGCGCGGATAATCTCGGAGTAGTAGGCCGCTTCAAATATTGAGAAGGCCACCATCGCCGAGATCAGGCGAATATCGGACTTCGGCGAAAGCCCCAGAACATCCTGCAAGAATCCTGGAACGATCAGATAAAACCACAGCAGCACCATCACCAGCGGAATGGAGCGGAACACGTTTACGTATGCGGTCGCGAACCAGGCGACTGGCTTAAAGCTCGACAGACGCATGACTGCCAGCAGGGTGCCCCAGATAATCCCGACGATCACCGCCGTGATGGTAATCTTCAGGGTAATGACCAGACCGTCCAGCAGGTAGGGCATGGAGGGAACAATAGAACTCCAGTCAAACTCGTACATTATTTGCCCCCCAGGTTGCCCGGCAGGCGTACTTTACGTTCGACCAGGTTCATCACCAGCATGATGATGGCGTTAATCAGCACATAGGCCAGCGTAATCGCGGTGAAGGATTCCCAGGCGTGCGCGGAGTAATCCAGCAGTTTCCCGGCCTGTGCCGCCATATCCACCAGACCAATGGTTGAGGCGATGGCCGAGTTTTTCACCAGGTTCATCATCTCCGAGGTCATCGGTGGAACAATCACCCGATAGGCATTCGGCAGCAGTACGTAGCGGTACGCTTGCGGCAACGTTAGTCCCATCGCCAGCGCGGCGTTTTTCTGCCCACGGGGCAGCGACTGAATGGCGGCGCGTACCTGCTCGCACACGCGCGCAGCGGTAAACAGCCCCAGACAGAGCATCGAGGAGACAAAGAACTGAATGTTAGGATCCAGTTCCGCCTTGAACCACATGCCGATATCTTCCGGCAGCAGTTCTGGCACCACGAGGTACCAGGTAAAGAACTGAACGATTAATGGGACATTTCGGAACAGCTCCACGTAGAGCGTGCCGATTGATGAGAGAAAGCGATTCGGTACGGTGCGTAAAATACCGAACAGGGAGCCGACGAAGAAAGCGATGATCCAGGCCGTAATCGACAACGCGACGGTAACCTGAAAGCCGCTCCACAGCCAGCCAAGATAGGTGGTGTTGCCGAACGGGGCTTGTTGCAGAAAAATGCCCCAGTTCCAGTCTATTGACATAATAAACTCCAGAAAAAAAAGGGTAGCAGCGCTACCCTCGAAGATTGGTGAGAAGCTCATTTTTCGCGCTGAGTGGGGAACGACCACTCAACGTATAGTCTGTCCATGCTTCCCGACAATCGAGAGGGCAGGAGATCCCGCCCCTGTTGTTCTAATTAGTTAAGAGCCTTGTCGTTTGGTGATTTGAACAGCGCTTTCATGTCGTCAGACAGTTCAAAGTTCATATTCAGATTTTTTGGTGGGATAGGGTTCTTGAACCACTTATCGAACCATTTTTCCGCTTCGCCGGACGTCTGCACCTGAGCGATGGTGTCATCGATCAGTTTCTTAAAGTCCGCGTCATCTTTGCGCAGCATACAGCCGTAGGCCTCTTTCGACTGCGCTGTGCCGACGATTTCCCAGTTGTCTGGTTTCTTCGCCTTCGCACGTTCGCCCGCCAGCAGGGCATCATCCATCATGAACGCCACCGCGCGGCCGCTCTCCAGCGTACGGAAAGAGTCGCCATGGTCTTTGGCGCTGATGATACGCATATCCATTTTTTTCTCGTCGTTCAGCTTGTGCAGCAGAACTTCGGACGTGGTACCGGACGTCACGACAACCGCTTTACCTTTCAGGTCAGCGAAGTCTTTGATCTCACCGCCTTTTTTGGTCAGCAGGCGTGTACCTACGACAAAAATAGTGTCAGAGAAGGCGGCTTGTTTCTGGCGCTCCAGGTTGTTGGTGGTGGACCCACACTCAAAGTCGAAAGTCCCGTTCTGCAGCAGCGGAATACGGTTCTGGGAGGTGATTGGAATAAGCTTCACCGCCAGGTCAGGCTTGTTCAGCTTCTTCTTCACCGCTTCAACGATGGCGTTGGAATAGTCCTGTGAGTAACCCACGACTTTTTGCGTGTTGTCGTAGTATGAGAACGGGACAGATGATTCACGGTGGCCGACCACGATAACGCCGTTTTTGGCAATCTTGTCGAGCGTGCTGCCCGCTGCCGGCGCAGCGTCTTCAGCGTGCACCACGCCTGCGGACATTCCCATCACCAGCATTGCTGTGGCCAGTTTACGTAATTGCATACCCAACTCCTTTCTTATCAGCGCCAGAGACGCATTGATACCCATTGTGATGTTGTTATATCTCGCGCTATGCGAGTGCAGTGTTATGCAAGCTTGTTAACATTTAGTCTGGCTTAATGTAAAGATTTTGCTGCGTTATTGTTTATTTTTGCGAAGCGCGCCGCACCATTCAGAGGCAAAAATCCCTCGTTGCACCGTTTCGGTGCTACCGCTGAACTACGGTGGTGCGACCAGGTTGTACATCAAGCCAGATTGCGTTTGCTTGAATAAACAAAGCAATAGCCGTGCCAGAATTGGCAGGTTTACGGTCAGAGAGATAAATAGCGAAGACTAGGGGAGAACGGGGGGCGTAAACAGCCCCTCTCCCCGGTGAGGAGAGGGGCCTTCAGGCTTACTTACGACGCTGACGCAAGCTCATCAGCACCGCACCAAAGCCAAACAGGGCGGTGATAATCCATACCGGCCAGTTGCCGGTACGCGCATACGGCGTCAGGCCCGTCGTTGGCGTAACGCTGGCGGTCAGCACCTGGCGGGTAAACTGCGGGATCATCGCCTGAATCTCGCCCTGCGGGCCAATAACAGCGGTGATGCCATTGTTGGTGCTACGCAGAAGCGGGCGGGCCAGCTCCAGCGAGCGCATGCGCGCCATCTGGAAGTGCTGCCACGGGCCGATAGACTTACCGAACCACGCATCGTTAGAGATAGTCAGCAGATAATCCGTATTTGCACGGAAATTATCCCGCACCTGTTCGCCCAGGATGATTTCGTAGCAGATGGCAGGAGTCAGCAACATGCCGTGAGCATTCAACTGAGGCTGCACGTACGGGCCACGGCTGAATGATGACATCGGCAGATCGAAGAACGGTGCCAGCGGCCGCAAAATTGACTCCAGCGGCACGAACTCACCAAACGGCACCAGATGGTTCTTGTTGTAGCGGTTGGCCGATTCGTAGTTGTAGGCGTTATCTTTGCCCAGCGTGATGATGGTGTTATAGGTGTCGTAGCGGTTCTGTTTATTCAGTCGCGCATCGACGATACCGGTGATCAGGGTGCTGTTATGCTCGCGCATCAGGTCATCGACCCGGCGCAGGAACTGCTGCTGATTAATCTCCAGATCGGGGATGGCAGATTCTGGCCAGATGATCAGCTGCGATTTGCCCATCTCTGGCTCAGAGGCCTCAAGATAGATCTTGAGGGTATTAAGCAGCTGGTTTTCATCCCATTTCAGTGCCTGGGGAATATCACCCTGCACCATAGAGACCTGCATGGTGCGCTCGGGCTCGGGGGTAAACCACTGAATAAAACGTAGCGGGAAGGGGAGCGCGAATAACACCACGGCGGCAGCCAGCGGGCGCCAGTTGCGCTGCACCATCGCCAGCACCAGCAGGCCGCTTACTACCATCAGCAGGAAGTTGATGGCCTCAACGCCCATCACCGGTGCCAGCCCCTTTAACGGGCCGTCAATCTGGCTATAGCCAAACTGCAGCCATGGGAAGCCCGTCAGCACCCAGCCGCGTAAGAACTCGGTCAGTTGCCAGACGACCGGAGCCGCAATCGCCACGCGCCATACGTTGGCCTTTGGCCACAGGCGCGCCAGCACCCCGGCAAACAGGCCGGTATAGAGCGACAAATACGCGGCCAGCAACACAACCAGGAAAACGTTGACCGGGCCAGGCATGCCGCCAAAGGTGGCGATACTGACATATACCCAGTTTATACCGGTGCCAAATAGCCCCATGCCCCAGGCGTAGCCAATGGCTGCGGCCTGTACCGGACGTCGGTTCAGGGTAAGCCCCTGTAGCCCCATCAAAGAGAGCAGGGCCGCGGGCCAGATGTCATAAGGAGAAAAAGCCAGCGTTCCGCTGGCTCCGAGAATTAGCGCCAGCAGCAGACGTACGCGCTGGCGTTCAAGCAATGGGGCAAATGCCATTTAAATCATTCTTCCATTGTGGGTTGCGGAGCATCGTCCGGCATTCTGACATGAACCTGAATAATACGACGACTGTCGGCCATGGCGACCTTAAACTGGTAACCGTCTATTTCAACCGTCTCACCGCGAGCCGGGAGATGGCCAAACGCCTGCATCACCAGACCGCCGATGGTATCCACCTCTTCATCACTGAAACGCGTGCCGAAGGTATCGTTAAAGTCTTCGATTGGCGCCAGCGCGCGGACGGTCCAGGTGTGGCGGCTCAGCTGACGGAAATCGATATCCTCTTCTTCGTCATACTCGTCTTCGATTTCGCCGACGATAAGCTCCAGAATATCTTCAATGGTCACCAGGCCAGACACGCCGCCAAATTCATCGATAACAATCGCCATGTGGTAACGCTGAGAGCGGAACTCTTTCAGCATGCGGTCAACCCGCTTACTCTCCGGAACAACCACCGCCTGACGTAACACTTTATCCATGCTAAAGGCTTCGGCATCGCTGCGCATAAACGGCAGCAGATCTTTCGCCATCAAAATCCCTTCGATGTGATCTTTGTCCTCGCTGATGACCGGGAAGCGCGAGTGTGCCGATTCGATGATCACATCGAGGCACTCGTCCAGAGGCTGGTTGCGTTTCAGGGTAATCATCTGCGAGCGGGGGATCATAATATCGCGAACGCGCTGGTCGGCGATGTCCATTACCCCTTCGAGCATTTCGCGCGTATCTTCGTCGATAAGGTCGTTCTGCCCGGAATCACGGATCAGCTCCAGAAGTTCATCACGGTTTTTGGGTTCGCCGTGGAACAGCTGGCTCAGAATAAGGGAGAAAAATCCCTTTTTGCTGTTTGTCGTGTCGCTACTGTGTGAATTGTCGTCGCTCATGGCGTTTGTTAAGGGTTCTCTTGTTAGTTAAATAATAACCGCCGCGCTATCTCCTTACGCGGCGGCATGATAGTCAGTCTGTGACCGACTACTCTTTCTCGGCAATGTACGGATCCTCATAGCCCAGAGCAAGCATTATCTCTGTCTCGAGGGACTCCATCTCTTCCGCTTCCTCATCTTCAATATGATCGTACCCCAGCAGATGCAGGCTGCCGTGCACCACCATATGGGCCCAGTGGGCCTCGAGCGGCTTCTGCTGCTCTTGTGCTTCCTGCTCAACCACCTGACGGCAGATGATCAGATCGCCCAGCAGCGGCATTTCAATACCCGGAGGGGCTTCGAAGGGGAAAGAGAGCACGTTAGTCGGCTTATCTTTCCCGCGGTAGGTCAGGTTAAGCTCATGGCTTTCTGCTTCATCCACCAGGCGAATCGTCACTTCTGATTCTTCCTGAAACTGAGGGACAACGGCATCCAGCCATTTCTGAAATTGTGCCTCTTCTGGCATGCCGGAATTATCTTCACAGGCCAGCTGTAAATCGAGGATCACCTGACTCATTTATGTTCTTGCTCCTGCGCTTCGCGCTTACGTTCTGCGGCCAGTTCGGCCTTGCGCTTCTGATCGGCCTCTTCCCAGGCCTCATAAGCGTTAACGATGCGGGCAACCACCGGGTGGCGCACCACGTCTTCACTGTGGAAGAAGTTAAAACTGATTTCATCGACTTCTGCCAGCACTTCGATGGCGTGGCGCAGGCCAGATTTAGTGCTGCGCGGCAGGTCAATCTGCGTGATGTCCCCTGTGATGACGGCTTTCGAGTTAAAGCCGATACGCGTCAGGAACATCTTCATCTGTTCGATGGTGGTGTTCTGGCTTTCATCAAGAATGATAAACGCATCGTTCAGCGTGCGGCCGCGCATATAGGCCAGCGGGGCAACTTCAATCACGTTACGTTCAATTAGCTTCTCGACCTTTTCAAAGCCGAGCATCTCGAACAGGGCATCGTAAAGAGGACGCAGATAGGGGTCGACCTTCTGGCTTAAATCGCCCGGCAGGAAGCCTAGTTTTTCACCGGCTTCCACAGCAGGACGGGTAAGCAGAATACGGCGGATCTCCTGACGCTCCAGGGCATCTACCGCAGCAGCCACCGCCAGATAGGTTTTACCCGTACCTGCCGGGCCGACGCCGAAGGTGATGTCATGATCAAGGATGTTCGCGATATACTGTGCCTGGTTAGGCGTACGCGGCTTAATCACACCCCGTTTGGTCTTGATATGGATAGCTTTGCCATAGTCCGGCACGCTTTCGGCGCTCTGTTCCAGCACGCGGGCTTCTTTAATGGCCAGATGAATCTGTTCAGGTTCGATATCCTGCGTTTGACCGCGCATCGGCGCGGTGTCGACATAAAGCGTGTGCAGAATATCCGCAGCGGCATTAACGCAAAGGGTGCGGCCGGTGAGTTTGAAGTGATTATCGCGACGATTGATCTCGATACCCAGACGTCGCTCCAGTTGTTTGATGTTGTCATCAAACGGCCCACAGAGGCTCAGCAGGCGAGCGTTGTCTGCAGGCTCAAGGGTAATTTCACGCGTATCTATATTCAAACCGTTCCTCTTGATGTCTCGCATCCCCGAAAAAGGGGGCTTTGATGGAATTATTTACGCCACAGAATAAAGGCGCAAGCATTGCGAAGGATATTGGGGGCGGAAGCAGGAAATACAAGGCCTGCCAGAATTGGCAGGCCTGTTGAGGTCAGGGCTGATAAACACCTACGCCCAGGTCGTTCTCTTTACGGGTACGTGCCATTACGGACTCAGGCGTTTGCGCTACGCGCAGACCCATCTCATCTTCAGTCCGTACCACTCTGCCGCGCAGGGAGTTCGTCAGCACTTCCTGAATTTCGATATCCACGAACTTGCCGATCATATCTGGCGTACCTTCGAAGTTCACCACGCGGTTGTTCTCGGTACGACCGGATAACTGCATGATGCTCTTACGTGAAGTGCCTTCAACCAGTACGCGCTGAACGGTGCCGATCATACGACGGCTCCAGGCGTTGGCCTGCTGGTTAATACGCTCTTGCAGGATATAAAGACGCTGCTTCTTCACCTCTTCTGGCACGTCGTCCACCATGTCGGCGGCTGGCGTACCCGGACGGGCAGAGAAGATGAAGCTATAACTCACGTCGAAATTCACATCGCCGATCACCTTCATCGTCCGTTCAAAGTCTTCATTGGTTTCGCCAGGGAAACCGACGATAAAGTCAGAACTGATTTGAATGTCCGGGCGCGCTTCACGCAGTTTGCGGATAATCGCTTTATACTCCAGCGCGGTGTGGGTACGGCCCATCAGATTCAGTACGCGGTCAGAACCACATTGAATCGGCAGGTGCAGGAAGCTCACCAGCTCAGGCGTATCGCGATAGACATCAATGATGTCATCGGTGAATTCAATCGGATGGCTGGTGGTAAAGCGGATACGGTCGATACCGTCAATGGCCGCCACCAGACGCAGCAGTTCAGCAAAGCTGCCGGTGCTGCCGTCAAAATTCTCGCCGCGCCAGGCGTTCACGTTCTGGCCGAGCAGGTTCACTTCACGTACGCCCTGGGCCGCCAGTTGGGCGATCTCATACAGGATGTCATCGCACGGACGGCTCACTTCTTCGCCGCGGGTATAAGGCACCACGCAGTAGGTACAATATTTATTGCAGCCTTCCATAATGGAGACAAAGGCTGTCGGGCCATCTGCGCGCGGTTCCGGCAGACGGTCAAATTTTTCGATTTCCGGGAAGCTGACATCGACGACCGGGCTACGATCGCCGCGAACCTTATTAATCATCTCCGGCAGGCGGTGCAGGGTCTGAGGGCCAAAGACGATATCCACGTAGGGGGCTCGCTGGCGAATCAATTTCCCTTCCTGCGACGCAACGCAGCCGCCCACGCCGATAATCAGCTCCGGATTTTTTCGTTTCAGAAGCTTCCAGCGACCTAACAGGTGAAAGACTTTTTCCTGCGCTTTTTCACGAATTGAACAGGTATTCAGCAGCAGCACATCGGCTTCTTTCGCATTTTCAGTCAGCTGGTATCCGTGGGTAGCATCCAGCAGATCGGCCATCTTTGATGAATCGTACTCGTTCATCTGACAGCCCCAGGTTTTTATATGGAGTTTTTTAGTCATCGACATGCTCATGCTCAGGATTGCAGGGCGCGTATTGTAATGCTTTGGTCCGGTTGTGACCAGTATGAAGGTTGTCGGCCTCATGGGGAAAAAAATCCGGTAAACTTAAGGGATTCTCCAATAAGGACAAATGACCATGACTATCCAACAAGCCGGAGTCGCCGTCGTCGGCGGCGGTATGGTCGGCGGGGCGCTGGCGCTGGGGCTGGCGCAACACGGGTTCGACGTTACTGTAATTGAACAGGCTGCGCCGCCTGCATTTGACGCCGCCGGGAAGCCGGACGTGCGTATCTCTGCGATTAGCGCCGCCTCGGTGGATCTGCTGCGCGGGCTGGGCGTATGGGAGGCGGTGCTGGCCATGCGCGCTCATCCCTGGCGTCGCCTTGAAACATGGGAGTGGGAAACTGCCCGCGTCCAGTTTGATGCAGCAGAACTTAAGCTGCCCCTGCTGGGCTATATGGTTGAAAATACGGTTCTACAGCAGGCGCTCTGGCAGGCGCTGGAAGCGCATCCCGGCGTGACCCTGCGGGTGCCGGCGTCGATAAAGGCTCTCCATCGCCATAACGATCATCATGTGCTGGCGTTGAGCGAAGGTGACGAGCTGGCGGTAAAACTGGTGATTGGCGCGGACGGAGCGAATTCCAGGGTCCGGGAGATGGCCGGAATTGGCATTCATGCGTGGGCGTATCCGCAATCCTGCATGCTGATTACAGTGCAATGCGAGAGCGAACCGGGTGATTGCACCTGGCAACACTTTACGCCGACGGGGCCCCATGCTTTTCTGCCGTTGTTCGACAACTGGGCCTCGCTGGTGTGGTACGACACGCCCGCACGCATTCGTCAGTTGCAAGGGATGACGATGGAACAGCTGGGGCGTGAAATTGCGCACCATTTCCCGCAGCGCCTCGGCAAGGTCACGCCAGTGGCAGCGGGTGCCTTCCCGCTGGCCCGGCGTCATGCGCTGGACTATGCGCGCGAAGGATTAGCGTTGGTGGGCGATGCGGCGCATACCATCCATCCGCTGGCGGGGCAGGGCGTGAACCTGGGATACCGTGATGTTGAAGCCTTACTGGACGTAGTGGGTAATGCGCGCGCTCACGGCGAAGCCTGGGCGAGCCAGCAGGTATTGAAGCGTTACCAGATGCGACGTATGGCGGATAACTTCATCATGCAGTCAGGGATGGATCTCTTTTATGCCGGGTTCAGTAACGACCTGGGGCCGGTGCGGATCCTGCGCAATATTGGTTTGATGGCGGCGGAACGCGCCGGTGGCCTGAAACGTCAAGCCCTGAAATATGCGTTAGGTCTGTAAGCATTACACTGACGATTCCCTCACCCCTGTGGGTGGGGGCTCAGACCGCGCTGAAGACAAAAACAAAAAAGCCCGCAGAGCGGGCTTATTTGTTTTTAAATGGCTGGGGTGCAGGGATTCGAACCCCGGAATGCTGGTATCAGAAACCAGTGCCTTACCGCTTGGCGACACCCCAATTGCGTTAAACAAACCGCTTAACGACTTTTTAAAATGGCTGGGGTACGAGGATTCGAACCTCGGAATGCTGGTATCAGAAACCAGAGCCTTACCGCTTGGCGATACCCCAACAATTTTTTCTAGTCTACCGAATAAATCGACAGATGACTAATTTGGTGGCTACGACGGGATTCGAACCTGTGACCCCATCATTATGAGTGATGTGCTCTAACCAACTGAGCTACGTAGCCAGTACTGCAATCTTCGATGGCTGGGGTACCTGGATTCGAACCAGGGAATGCCGGTATCAAAAACCGGTGCCTTACCGCTTGGCGATACCCCAATACCGCGGAGAACCGCAAATCGAAGAAATATGGCTGGGGTACCTGGATTCGAACCAGGGAATGCCGGTATCAAAAACCGGTGCCTTACCGCTTGGCGATACCCCATCCGTGCAACGCTTACCTGGGAATGGTGCGGGAGGCGAGACTTGAACTCGCACACCTTGCGGCGCCAGAACCTAAATCTGGTGCGTCTACCAATTTCGCCACTCCCGCAAAAAAGATGGTGGCTACGACGGGATTCGAACCTGTGACCCCATCATTATGAGTGATGTGCTCTAACCAACTGAGCTACGTAGCCATCTTTTTTTCGCGTTACCTTATCGGCGTTGCGGGGCGCATTATGCGTATAGACCCTTGCAGCGTCAACACCTTTTTCAACGAAAATGGCCGGAATGTGACTGTTTGGTTAGGTTGCGAACAGCGTGGCCGAATATTCGGCAATTATTGGTTATTAATCGATTTTACAGCCTTTAATTCAGAATAAAAAAAAGCCCCAGAGGGCCTTTTTCGATCGTGCAGATCGGTCGCTCAGATTATTGATAAGCAGACTGGTGAACGCCTACCGCACGCCCTGACGGATCGTTCATGGATTTGAACGATTCATCCCATTCAATGGCTTTCGCAGAGGAACACGCTACGGATGGACCACCCGGTACACACTCTGCGGCGCTTGGCACAGGGAAGAGCTCTTCAAAGATTTCACGATACAGATACGCCTCTTTCGAGCCTGGCGTGTTGTACGGGAAACGGAAGCTGGCGGTCTCCAGTTGTTGATCGGAAATCTGTTTTGCCGCCACCTCTTTCAGGGTGTCGATCCAGCTGTAACCTACGCCATCAGAGAACTGCTCTTTCTGACGCCATGCCACGCTCGCCGGCAGATAGGATTCAAAACATTCACGCAGGATATGTTTTTCCATTTTGCCGTTGCCGCACATCTTGTCCTGCGGGTTGATGCGCATCGCCACATCGAGGAACTTTTTATCAAGGAACGGCACGCGCGCTTCCACGCCCCAGGCCGACATCGCTTTGTTGGCTCGTGCGCAGTCAAACATGTGCAGCGCCTGAAGTTTACGCACGGTCTCTTCGTGCAGCTCTTTGGCGTTTGGCGCTTTATGGAAGTAAAGGTAACCACCAAAGACTTCGTCAGAACCCTCGCCAGAGAGCACCATTTTGATGCCCATCGCTTTGATCTTACGCGACATCAAGTACATCGGCGTGGAGGCGCGAATGGTGGTCACATCGTAGGTTTCAATGTGGTAGATCACATCGCGGATCGCATCCAGACCTTCCTGCACGGTGAAATGAATTTCATGGTGTACGGTGCCAAGATGGTTTGCCACTTCCTGGGCGGCTTTCAGATCCGGCGCCCCTTCCAGACCCACGGCGAAGGAGTGCAGCTGCGGCCACCAGGCCTCTGAACGTTCCTGATCTTCTACACGACGCGCGGCAAATTTCTTGGTGATTGCAGAGATCACCGAGGAGTCCAGCCCGCCGGAGAGCAGTACGCCATAGGGCACGTCTGACATCAGATGGCTTTTTACGGACTCTTCCAGCGCCTGACGCAGCTCGGCTTTGTCGGTAACGTTGTCCTTAACGGCGTCGTAATCAAACCAGTCGCGTTGGTAGTACGGGCGGATCTCACCGTCCTGGCTCCACAGGTAGCTGCCCGCCGGGAACTCTTTAATGGTGCGGCAAACTGGTACCAGGGCTTTCATTTCAGAGGCGACATAGAAGTTGCCGTGCTCATCGTGCCCCATGTACAGCGGGATAATACCGAGGTGGTCACGGCCAATCAGGTACGCATCTTTTTCGCTGTCGTACAGGGCAAAGGCAAACATCCCCTGCAGGTCGTCGAGGAATTCAGGTCCTTTCTCCTGATACAGCGCCAGAATGACTTCGCAGTCAGAGCCGGTCTGGAAGGTGTAACGGTCACTGTACTCAGCACGCAGCGCCTGATGGTTGTAGATTTCACCGTTAACGGCCAGCGCGTGGGTTTTTTTCTCGTTATACAGCGGCTGGGCGCCCGCGTTGACGTCGACAATCGACAGACGTTCATGGGCCAGGATGGCCTTGTCGCTGGCATAGACACCGGACCAGTCCGGGCCGCGATGGCGCATCAGACGAGAGAGTTCCAGTGCTTTTTTACGCAGCTCGCCCGCGTCAGTTTTGATATCCAGTACGCCAAAAATTGAACACATAACCTTCTCCGTTAACCCTGTTGCAGTGTGATGTTGCTTGCTTATGAAAATGCCGCAAAAGGTGAGGGGCGGCAAGGGTTTCGCCGGCTAAAACGAAAATAATGCAATGGTCATTGCAGAATGTTGAAAAATGCGTATGTCTTAACCTTATTCTTTGATGGATTTTTAGTAAAGAGGGGTTTTTATTAGATGTAATAACTTTTTACTGGCAATGAAATGAAAAAACCACGTCGGATGACGTGGTTTCAGCTTACAGAACATCGATTTCGGCGACCGAGGGGTAAATCCAGCTCGGACGGAACGGCATGGAGTCAATATCGTCGAGGGTCGAAACGCCAGAGAGCACAAGGATAGTCTCCAGCCCCGCCTGGAAGCCGGCGAGAATATCGGTACGCAGGTTATCGCCCACAATCACCGTATCTTCGGAATGGGCCTGCATCTTGTTGAGCGCCGCGCGAATAATCCAGGGGCTGGGTTTGCCCACATAGAATGGCGTGCGGCCCGAAATTTTCTCAATGCCCGCGCAGAGTGCGCCGCAAGCCGGGTAGAAACCGCGACCGTGGGTATCGGGATTGGTGGCGATGAAGCGAGCGCCGTTTGCCACGAAATAAGCGGCTTTGTGCATCATCTCCCAGTTATAGGAGCGGGTTTCACCCACGATGACAAAATCCGGATTCACATCAGTAATAGTGAAGCCGGCTTTATAGAGTTCATGAATTAGCGCACCTTCGCCCACCACATAGGCTTTCTTACCCTCCTGACGCTTCAGGAAATCGGCGGTGGCCATGGCAGAGGTATAAAACACGCTCTCTGGCACATCTACGCCGGCGGTGGCAAAACGGTTCGCCAGATCTTGCCCGGTCTGCGACGGAAAATTGGTCAGCAGTACCAGCGGCATCCCTTTTTCCATGATGGCGTTAAGAAATTCCGCTGCGCCCGGCACGGCAACGTTGTCGTGCATCAGCACGCCGTCGATATCACAAATTACATTCTTAATGGTCATGGACTGTCCGACATCTGAAAAAGAAGGCGTCACTATAAAACCCCGTTAGCTTTCCAGCAAACGTTGCAGCAGGATCCCGTTAAGCATGGCGCGTTTCACCAGCGCAAAGGCACCAATGGCAGAGCGGTGATCCAGCGTCGAGCGCACTACCGGCAGGTTCTGGCGAAATGCTTTTAACGCCTGGGTATTAATGCAGCCTTCAACGGCCGGTAACAGCACCTTTTCGGCTTCAGTGATCTCACCGGCAATCACCACTTTCTGCGGGTTGAACAGGTTAATGGCGATGGCGATGGTCTTACCCAGGTGGCGTCCAACCTGCTCAATCACTTCACAGGCCAGCGCATCGCCTTTGTTGGCGGCTTTGCAAATCGCGCCAATTTTACACTCTTCTAGGGTCAGGCGGCTCTGGTAGCCCTGTTCGAGCAGGTGGCGCACCCGCTGTTCTATTGCGGCATTGGCGGCGATGGTTTCCAGGCAGCCAAAGTTGCCGCAGTGACAGCGCTCGCCCAGCGGCTCTACCTGAATATGGCCAATTTCGCCCACGTTGCCATTACGGCCGATAAAAATGCGACCATTCGAGATGATCCCGGCCCCCGTTCCGCGGTGAACACGCACCAGTATTGAGTCTTCACAATCCTGACTCGCACCAAAGTAGTGCTCAGCCAGCGCCAGGCTGCGAATATCGTGGCCGACAAAGCAGGTGACGTTAAAACGTTTTTCCAGCGCCTTAACCAGTCCCCAGTTTTCAACCTGAATATGAGGCATGTAGCGAATCACGCCGCTTTCCGGGTCGACAAGGCCGGGCAGAATCACGGAGATGGCAATCAGTTCGCGAATTTTACGCTGGTGGGTCTCAATAAAGAGGGCGATGGTATTCAGCAGGGCATGTTCCAGCGTCTCCTGAGTCCGTTCTGGTAGGGGATAGTGCTCTTCGGCAACGGCTTTACTGCTCATGTCATACAGGGTCAGCGTAGTGTCGTGGCGACCCAGACGCACCCCGATGGCATGGAAATGACGGGTTTCGGTAATGATCGAGATGGCGCGACGGCCTCCGGTGGAGGCCTGCTGATCCACTTCTTTGATCAGGCCGCGCTCAATCAACTGGCGGGTAATTTTCGTGACGCTGGCGGGGGCAAGCTGGCTCTGTTCCGCGATCTGAATTCGGGAGATGGGCCCATGCTGGTCAATCAGGCGGTAAACCGCCGCACTGTTCAGCTGTTTTACGAGATCAACATTACCAATTTGAGCTTGTCCGCCTGATGTCATACTTTTACTTACTCAGTGACGACCTCGTTACCGTTAACGATGGTCTTGATGATTTTAAAATCGTGCGTGAATGCGGTCAGGTTTGCCACCATGCCTGGCGCAATGCTGCCCAGCCTGGTCGCGACGCCCATCGCGCGCGCCGGGTAGAGCGTTGCCATACGCAGGGCTTCATCCAGCGCAATACCACAGTGTTCAACCAGATTGCGGACACCTTCGATCATCGTCAGCGCAGAGCCGCTGAGGGTGCCGTTCTCATCCACGCACAGTCCATTCCGGTAGTATATTGTTTTACCAGCAAAAATGAACTGCTCAATATTTGCACCTGCGGGCGCGGTCGCATCTGTAACCAGACAGAGCTTGTCGCCTTTGATGCGTTTGGCATTGCGGATATTGGCATAATCTACGTGCAGACCATCCGCGATGATGCCGCAATAAACGTCTGGCTCATCGAAAATCGCACCAACCAGCCCTGGTTCACGCCCGGTAATATAGGGCATTGCGTTATAGAGATGCGTCGCAAAAGTAATGCCCGCGCGGAAACCGATTTTGGCTTCTTTGAGGGTAGCGTTGGAGTGGCCCGCAGAGACCACGATACCCGCGGCAGACAATTTGCTGATGACCTCAGGCCCGGCCATTTCAGGTGCCAGGGTCACTTTAGTAATCACGTCGGCGTTAGCGCACAGGTAATCCACCAGTTCGTTATCCGGTTTACGTACGTAGTCCGGGTTATGGGTGCCTTTTTTAACGATATTGAGCCACGGCCCTTCAAGATGCAGACCCAGAGCCTGATTTGGGTGTTGGCTCAGGTAGTCGCGCATGACCGCAATACCCTGTTTCATCAGCTCATCGCTGGTGGTAATCAGCGTCGGTAAATAGCTGGTGCAGCCGGATTTCTCATTCGCTTTCTGCATGATCTCCAGCGTTTCTACCGTGACCGCTTCAGCCGTGTCGTTAAACTGCACGCCGCCGCAGCCGTTAAGCTGCACGTCGATAAAACCGGGGGAGATGATGGCACCATTCAGCGCGCGTTGCTCGATGTCCGCTGGCAGTTCGCTCAGCGGGCAGATACGTTCAATCAGGCCATTTGCGACAACAATCGCATGGTCATCCAGAATTTCATGGCCGGTATAAATCCGACCGTGGGTTAAAGCGTACATAACGACCCCCGGTATTAAAAAAACTGCCCGCCCCAAATGAAAGAGGCGGGGCTATATTACAGACCTTTGATGTTTTCTGCTTCTAACTCGTTGAAGTATTTCAGCGTTTTGACTTTCAGTTCCATCGTAGATGGCTCATCACACACCACAACGGCCTTCGGATGCAGCTGCAGACAGCTGATGGTCCACATATGATTAACGTTGCCTTCAACGGCCGCCTGCAGCGCCTGCGCTTTCACGTTGCCCAGCACCAGAATCATTACCTCTTCTGCATCCAGCAGCGTACCCACGCCAACGGTCAGGGCGTATTTTGGTACCTGATTAACGTCGCCGTCAAAGAAACGGGAGTTTGCCACGCGGGTGTCATGGGTCAGGGTTTTAATACGGGTGCGTGAGGCCAGGGAAGAGGCGGGCTCGTTAAACGCGATATGGCCATCGTTGCCCACGCCACCCATAAACAGGTGAATTTTACCGTAAGCACGGATTTTTTCTTCGTATTGGCGGCACTCTGCGTCAATATCAGGCGCGTTGCCATCCAGCAGGTTGATGTTTTCAGTCGGGATATCAACGTGGTCAAAGAAATTACGGTGCATAAAGCTATGGTAGCTTTCCGGATGCTCCTTCGGCAGGCCAACGTATTCATCCATGTTGAAGGTCACCACATGCTTGAAGCTGACCTGGCCCGCTTTGTGCATCTCAACCAGAGCTTTATACGCAGTAAGAGGCGTGCCTCCGGTCGGCAGACCGAGTACAAAAGGACGATCGGCGGTAGGTTTGAACGCGTTGATACGGTTTACGATGTGGCGTGCAGCCCATTTACCGACCTGTTCTGCTGAAGCCAGGGGGATCAGTCTCATTATTCACCTCTGAGTTTGAAAATAAAAAGTTGGCGGATTGAGCGCCTGGGCACGATCTAAGCCTAACCTGGTTCTTGCCGTGAGGGGTCAATTCGTCTTGATTTTTTGAATCATAAAATAAGTTTTCGCTGTTTGCCAGTGCAGGGAGGAGTAATTAACGATATTTGGTGACAAAAATCACAAAAAGTACGCGTTTAATTTGCGATACGAATTAATTTTTCACACACTCAATCAGCCAGTGAATCATCAACTGTATTTATAAGTTAGTGACACAATAAAAACACAGCTGAGAACGCGCCTTAACGGGGTCTCATAGGGGGAAGAAAGTGAGTATTCTAGGTTATTTACAAAAGGTTGGCCGTGCCTTAATGGTACCGGTCGCCACGCTGCCAGCCGCAGCGATATTAATGGGTGTCGGTTACTGGATTGACCCGGTGGGTTGGGGTGGAGACAGCGCGGTAGCGGCGTTCTTCATTAAATCCGGTTCTGCCATCATCGATAATATGTCCGTTCTGTTCGCCATCGGCGTGGCGTACGGCATGTCCAAAGATAAAGACGGTGCTGCGGCACTAACCGGTTTTGTGGGCTTCCTGGTGCTGACCACGCTCTGCTCGCCTGCTGCGGTTGCAATGATTCAGAAAATCCCGGCGGAACAGGTTCCGGCGGCGTTCGGTAAGATTAGCAACCAGTTCGTGGGTATTCTGGTGGGTATCATCTCTGCTGAGCTGTACAACCGCTTCAGCGGCGTAGAGCTGCCGAAAGCGCTCTCCTTCTTCAGCGGCCGTCGTCTGGTACCGATCCTGACCTCCTTCGTGATGATCGTGGTTGCCTTCATCATGATGTACATCTGGCCGGTGATCTTCGATGGCCTGGTGAACTTTGGTGAACATATCCAGAAGCTGGGTTCCGTCGGTGCGGGCGTCTATGCGTTCTTCAACCGTCTGCTGATCCCGGTGGGGCTGCACCACGCTCTGAACTCCGTGTTCTGGTTTGACGTGGCAGGCATTAACGATATTCCTAACTTCCTCGGCGGCGCACAGTCCATCGAAGCCGGTAAAGCGGTCGTGGGTATCACTGGTCGTTATCAGGCGGGCTTCTTCCCGATTATGATGTTCGGTCTGCCGGGTGCGGCGCTGGCTATCTACCATTGCGCGCGTCCAGAGAACAAAGCAAAAGTGCTGGGTATCATGATGGCGGGGGCGTTCGCAGCCTTCTTCACTGGTATCACCGAGCCGCTGGAGTTCTCCTTCATGTTCGTAGCACCGGTACTGTATGTGATCCACGCGGTGCTGACCGGTATCTCTGTCTTTATCGCTGCCAGTATGCAGTGGATTGCAGGCTTCGGTTTCAGTGCCGGTCTGGTGGATATGGTGCTCTCCTCCCGTAACCCGCTGGCGGTTCACTGGTACATGCTGATCCTGCAGGGTCTGGTGTTCTTCGCTATCTACTACGTGGTGTTCCGTTTCACTATCACCAAATTCAATCTGATGACGCCGGGCCGTGAGCTGGCCGTTGCCGGTAGCGAAGCAGATGGTGAAGATGTGAATGTTAGCGCAGATAAAGACCAGGACGTTGCAGGTCTGGCGCGTCAGTACATCGCCGCAGTCGGCGGTTCTGACAACCTGACCGGTATCGATGCCTGCATCACCCGTCTGCGCCTGAACGTGAAAGACTCCTCGCTGGTGAATGAAGCGCTGGCAAAACGTCTGGGTGCCTCTGGCGTTATTCGCCTGAACAAAACCAGCGTGCAGATTATCGTTGGCTTTGTGGCTGAGAAAATTGCTAACGCGATGAAAACCACAGGCCCGGTAGCAGCGGCAGAAACCGCGCCGGCGCCAACAGCCGCACCGGTTGCAAAACCGCAGGCTGTACCTAACGCCGTCACCATCGCGGCGCTGGTCTCTCCGGTTACCGGCGAAGTGGTAGCGCTGGAGCAGGTGCCTGACGAAGCCTTTGCCAGCAAAGCGGTAGGCGACGGCGTTGCCGTGAAACCCACTGAAAAAACCGTGGTTTCTCCAGCAGCCGGTACCGTGGTGAAAATCTTTAATACCAACCACGCGTTCTGCCTCGAAACCGATAAAGGCGCGGAAATCGTTGTCCACATGGGTATTGATACCGTTGCGCTGGGCGGCCAGGGCTTCACTCGCCTGGTCGAAGAGGGGGCTGAAGTGGTTGCAGGCCAGCCGATTCTGGAAATGGATCTGGATTTCCTGAACGCCAACGCACGCTCGATGATCAGCCCGGTGGTTTGTAGCAACATCGACGACTTCAGCGGTCTGGTTATTCAGGCGCAGGGTCAGGTGGTTGCCGGTCAAACCCCACTGTATGAAATTAAAGGCAAGTAAGTGCTCCTGAGTTAGCGTTGATGCCTGAGCGGCGGGGATATCCCCGCCGCTTTTTTTTGCAGCACTCGCCCCCATTATTTACATCCAGGGCGTTTTTAGAGGTTGTCACTGCGACCAGCTTATAAGATCATACGCCGTTATATGTCGTTTACGCTTTGAGGAATCCACGATGAGTGAGGCTGAAGCCCGCCCGAGTAACTTTATTCGTCAGATCATTGATGAAGATCTGGCTACTGGTAAGCACACCACTGTTCACACCCGTTTCCCGCCGGAGCCGAACGGCTACCTGCATATTGGTCATGCGAAATCTATCTGCCTGAACTTTGGCATCGCGCAAGACTATCAGGGTCAATGCAATCTGCGTTTCGATGACACCAACCCGGCGAAAGAAGATATCGAGTACGTAGAATCCATTAAGAACGACGTACAATGGTTGGGCTTCAACTGGTCTGGCGACATCTGCTACTCCTCTAACTATTTTGATCAGCTTTACGCCTACGCGGTTGAGCTGATCAATAAAGGCCTCGCCTACGTTGACGAACTCTCTGCTGACGAAATCCGCGAATACCGTGGCTCCCTGACCGCTCCGGGTAAAAACAGCCCGTTCCGCGATCGTAGCGTGGAAGAGAACCTGGCCCTGTTTGAAAAAATGCGCGCCGGTGGCTTCGAAGAGGGTAAAGCCTGTCTGCGTGCCAAAATCGATATGGCCTCGCCGTTTATCGTCATGCGTGACCCGGTGCTGTACCGCATTAAGTTCGCGGAACACCACCAGACCGGGAACAAGTGGTGCATCTACCCGATGTACGACTTCACCCACTGCATCAGCGATGCGCTGGAAGGTATTACGCACTCCCTGTGTACGCTGGAGTTCCAGGACAACCGTCGTCTGTATGACTGGGTGCTGGATAACATCACCATCCCTGTGCATCCGCGTCAGTACGAGTTCTCTCGTCTGAATCTGGAATACACCGTGATGTCCAAGCGTAAACTGAACCTGCTGGTTACCGACAAGCATGTTGAAGGCTGGGATGACCCACGTATGCCGACCATTTCCGGTCTACGTCGTCGTGGTTATACCGCGGCTTCTATTCGCGAATTCTGTAAACGCATTGGGGTAACTAAGCAGGACAACACCATTGAGATGGCCTCTCTGGAGTCCTGTATTCGTGAAGATCTTAACGACAACGCACCGCGCGCAATGGCCGTTATCGATCCCGTGAAGCTGGTGATCGAAAACTACCCGCAGGGTGAGAGCGAGCAGGTCACCATGCCTAACCATCCAAACAAACCTGAGATGGGCAGCCGTGATGTGCCGTTCAGCGCTGAGATCTGGATCGATCGTGCAGATTTCCGTGAAGAAGCGAACAAGCAGTACAAACGCCTGGTGCTGGGTAAAGAAGTGCGCCTGCGTAACGCCTACGTAATCAAAGCAGAACGCGTTGAGAAAGACGAACAGGGTACCATTACCACCATTTACTGCAGCTACGATGCAGAGACCCTGAGCAAGGATCCTGCCGATGGCCGTAAAGTGAAGGGTGTTATCCACTGGGTGAGCGCTGCTCATGCACTGCCGGTAGAAATTCGCCTTTATGACCGTCTGTTCAGCGTACCTAACCCAGGCGCTGCGGATGACTTCCTGGCAACCATCAACCCGGAATCGCTGGTCATCAGACAGGGTTATGCGGAGCCTTCTCTGGCGAATGCTGAAGCTGGCAAAGCCTACCAGTTCGAGCGTGAAGGTTACTTCTGCCTCGACAGCCGCTACGCAACGGCAGACCATTTGGTCTTTAACCGTACCGTGGGGCTGCGTGATACCTGGGCCAAAATCGGCGAGTAATCAGGTCAACCACAAACAAACGCCGCTTCTGCGGCGTTTTTTTTTGCTTATCGATCAGGATTTTATTTATTAGCCGCTTTAACCCCTCGCGAAATTAGTGGTCAATGAGCTGCTACTTTTTTTATAAAATAAACTTACTCATTCCCTAAAAAATGTACTTTTAGAAAGATTAAAGATAATAATTATTCTTAACTATCGATTTTTACTTGAATTTATTATGAAAATATCTGGCTTCTGTTGAATGTTTCAAAACACTACTGATTATGTGCACTTCGTCATAATCCTGCATTTTCCTCTCTTAAAAGCATTGATAATTCGCGTCGCGAAAAATAGTCTAAAGGCGGTGGCAATTTCGGGGATATTTCCAGCCACCGTGACCGCAGGTCTTTTTTATTTTTACGCCGCTTAAGGCGTTTTTAAATCGTCAATGAGGAATACATTATGCGTACGTTTAATGGCAAACGTAGTGCGCTGTCGCTGGCTATCGCCGGTATCACAGCCATGTCAGGTTTTGTGGTCGCCCCTCAGGTGCAGGCCGCCGGTTTTATCGATGACTCTACTCTGACGGGCGGCATCTATTACTGGCAGCGCGAGCGCGACCGTAAAGATGTTACCGATGCGGATAAATATAAAACCAACCTTTCTCATTCGACCTGGAACGCCAATCTCGATTTCCAGTCGGGTTATGCGGCCGATATGTTTGGTCTGGATATTGCAGCGTTCACCGCTATTGAAATGGCAGAGAATGGCGACAGCGCCCATCCAAACGAAATTGCCTTCTCAAAAAGTAATAAAGCCTATTCTGAAGACTGGTCCGGCGATAAGAGCGGGATCAGCCTCTATAAAGCCGCGGCGAAATTTAAATATGGCCCGGTCTGGGCGCGTGGCGGTTATATTCAGCCAACCGGTCAGACACTATTAGCCCCGCACTGGAGTTTTATGCCCGGTACCTATCAGGGTGCCGAGGCCGGAGCCAACTTTGATTACGGTGATGCCGGTGCGTTGAGCTTCTCTTACATGTGGACGAACGAATATAAATCGCCGTGGCACATCGAAATGGATAAGTTTTATCAAAATGATAAAACCACCAAAGTGGATTATCTTCACTCCTTCGGCGCGAAATATGACTTCAAAAATAACCTGGTGCTGGAAGCGGCATTTGGCCAGGCGGAAGGCTATATCGATCAGTACTTCGCCAAAGCCAGCTACAAACTGGATATTATCGGCGGCCCACTGACCACCACTTATCAGTTCTACGGTACGCGCGATAAAGTCAGCGACGGCAGCGTTAACGATATTTATGATGGCACCGCATGGCTGCAGGCGCTTACCTTCGGCTACAAGGTAGGGCAGGTGGATTTACGCCTCGAAGGGACCTATGTGAAGGCCGACGGGCAGCAGGGTTACTTCCTGCAACGTATGACGCCAACCTACGCCTCCTCTAATGGTCGACTGGACGTATGGTGGGATAACCGTTCTGACTTCAACGCCGATGGCGAAAAAGCAATCTTCTTTGGCGCTATGTATGATCTGAAAAACTGGAACCTGCCAGGCTGGGCGGTGGGAGCATCTTATGCTTACGCCTGGGATGTAAAACCGGGCGATATGGCGACCCCAGACGCCTATTACGATCCTAACTACCGTCTGAAAGAGTCTGCTTACAGTCTGGACGCGATTTATACCCTGCAGGATGGGCGTGCGAAAGGCACCATGTTTAAGCTGCACTTCACCCAGTACGACAACCACTCCGACATTCCGAGCTACGCTGGTGGCTATGGCAACATCTTCCAGGATGAGCGTGACGTGAAGTTTATGGTTATCGCACCGTTCACCATTTTCTGATGCGCATCGCGCAGACTGGAGCAAAGAGTATGTTGAAAAAAATGGTTCTTGTGGCCGTGCTGGCCTCGGGGCTGGCGGCTTGCGCCCACTCTCCGGCACAGAAAGAGGATTCACGCCTGAAAGAGGCTTACAGCGCCTGTATTAATACGGCGCAAGGCTCCCCGGAAAAACTGGAGGCCTGCCAGAGCGTGCTGAACGTGCTAAGGAAAGAGAAAGCACATGAACAGTTTGCTACGCAGGAGAACGTTCGCGTAATGGATTATCAGGCCTGTATACAGGCGCGTAAAACAGGTAACGATCAGGAAGTGGCAAAACGCTGCGATAAAATCTGGCAGGAAATACGTAACAACAACGCACAGTAAGTGGTTGTTATCATACCCGGTGGCGCATTCATCTGCGGCACCGGTTTTTTTTGCCTTCTGATGGGCAAAAAAAAGCCAACCGTCAGGTTGGCTCAGAGTACGAGAAGTGATTAACGGGCGTCGTGCGCGTGATCGTCTTCGCGGCAATCGCCTTCAGCACAGTGACCATACAGGTAGAGGCTGTGGTTGGTCAGACGAATGCCATGACGAGCGGCGATTTCGCGCTGACGTAATTCGATGGAATCATCACTGAATTCGATCACTTTGCCGCAATCCAGGCAAATCAGGTGATCGTGATGGTGCTGCTGAGTCAGTTCGAAAACAGACTTGCCGCCTTCGAAATTGTGACGGGTTACAATGCCGGCGTCATCAAACTGGTTCAGAACACGATAAACGGTAGCCAGACCAATCTCTTCGCCCATGTCGATAAGACGTTTATATAAGTCTTCCGCACTGACATGATGGTTTACCGGTTCCTGAAGTACTTCCAAAATTTTAAGACGAGGAAGCGTGACTTTCAGCCCGGCCTTCTTTAATGCGGTATTGTTGTCAGTCATGCGGAATCTGTCCTGTTGCTAAACGATTCACTTCAAACAGAGAAGTGACAGAAAATGCAGTTGAGATAATGCGTCTCATTATAGAACTGCCATGCTTAAATGAAAACTGCAAGCCTCAAGCAAAGTATGCTTATAAAAACGTGGTGCTGCCAACAAAGTTGTTATCAAGCTACCCCGTTTGACCTGGATCATTGTACAGGTATGAAAGCAAAAGTTAAAAATTTGTAGCAATTATTTTGATTGATATTACCTATCAATACAGCGCAGCGTCATCGCTGCGCTGTATTGCAATCAGGCATTGATAATGGCGTCGAGCTGCAGCTCTTCACGAATCTGCTTAACCCATTTATCAACGCGCTCTGCGGTCAGCTCTGGCTGACGATCTTCATCGATGGCCAGGCCCACAAAGTTATTATCATCCGCCAGACCTTTAGAGGCTTCGAAGTGATAGCCCGCCGTTGGCCAGTGACCCACGATCACGGCGCCGCGTGGTTCGATGATGTCGCGAATCGTACCCAGGGCATCGCAGAAGTACTCTGCGTAGTCTTCCTGATCCCCACAGCCGAAGAGGGCAACCAGCTTACCGGTGAAGTCTACCTCTTCGAGGGACGGGAAGAAGTCATCCCAGTCACACTGCGCTTCGCCGTAGTACCAGGTCGGGATGCCCAGCAGCAGAATATCGTAGCCTTCCAGATCTTCTTTGCTGCTTTTAGCTATGTCATGAACATCGGCAACGTCTTTACCCAACTGTTTTTGAATGTTTTTTGCGATGTTTTCCGTGTTACCGGTGTCGCTGCCGAAAAAAATGCCGATGATAGCCATGAGTAAAATAACCTCTTGAAACTTAATAGTATGGTGGCGCAAATTGTCCACGGATAAGGGCAATCATAGCAGAACAGAGAAGCCTGCGGAAACTGCTATCGCGCAGGACTGCACTCTGTGCTACATGAAAACAAGAAGAAGGGGATTTTTCTGACTTAGGCTTTGCCGTGCAGCTGTTCCAGCTGCAGCATCAGCATCTCTTCGATAAGTTCGCTACGGCTCATCTCCCGGGCCGCGGCCAGTTCGTTCAGGGCATCTACGGCGTCAGCGTTCAATTTTAACTCGACGCGTTTAAGCCCACGACTTTTATCGCGTTTAAGTTGGTTGCGCTTATTGATGCGCAGCTGTTCATCGCGCGAAAGCGGATTGGTTTTCGGTCGTCCCGGGCGACGCTCATTCGCGAACAGATCTAGTGTCGTGCGGTCCGTTTGTTCTTTGGCCATGATTTTGAGACTTCGGGGGAAACAAAGACGCCCTGCTAAAGCCCGGGCGATAAGCGCGCCATCATACATCACCGAAAACAGCACGCCAACGACTGGTCGCCCCCAGACGACCGGTCGCTTTCTTTTTAATCAATTTTTTAATCAATTCTCGCCTTCAGCGAGGTAACGACGGATGGCACGTAGCACGGCATCAGGTTTTTCAGCATGAACCCAGTGTCCTGCCCCCGCAATGACATGCGCCCGGGCCTGAGGGAATTGCGCCAGAAGTGCTTCACGGTAAGCCTCGGTAACGTAAGGTGAGTTGCCACCGCAAATAAAGAGCGTCGGATGCGGCCAGACCGGAACGGTCTGCCAGCCCACAATATTGGCATATTGATCCCACAACACAGCAACATCGAAGCGCCAGGCGCCATCAATAAAGGATTTCAGCAAGAACTGCACCACCCCCTCTTCATCGAGATGCTGGCGCATAATCGCAGCGGCCTGCTGGCGTGTCGTCACCGCTGCGTCCGTGACCGCATTGATAGCAGCAAAGATCTCATCATGACGACGTACTTGATAATTAACCGGCGCCACATCAATGACCACCAGCCCCGCAATGCGTTCCGGGGCCAGCGCCGTCAGCGCCATCACCGCTTTGCCGCCCATCGAGTGGCCAATCAATACGGCTTTCTCAATGTTGTGCGCATCCAGCGTGTCCAGCAGATCCTGAGCCATCGCGGCGTAGGTCATTTCAGAGGAACGAGGCGACTGACCGTGGTTACGCATATCCACCTGCAGGATATCGTGATCGGTGACTAAATCCCGCGCCAGCACGCCCAGGTTATCCAGGCTACCAAACAGACCGTGAACCAGAACAACGGGAGAATTATTGTGCGGCGATTGTGCAGATTGCGCTCGGGTATTTAATTTCATGGCAAAGTTCTTTTTTTACGGATGTCAGGTTAGGGTATTATGTTGACCATTCTGCCGCCCGGCTGCAAGGAAACAGTTTAATCTGACTTTTGCCGCCACTCAGGTTTGACGCTATCCGCTGTTGGGTTTAGACCTTATACTCCCAACGACTTGTATTCAGATAAGATATCGCACTGGATTAAGATGAAAACAATCGAAGTTGATGACGAGCTCTATCACTATATTGCCAGCCAGACCCGGCATATCGGCGAGAGCGCGTCCGACATTTTACGGCGCATGCTGAAAGTTTCTAATGCCACCCTGTCTGCCGCTCCGGCCACCAAAGAAGTGCGCCTGCCTTCTGCGCCTGCGCAAGAAAAGCCGAATACCCCGGCAAAAGACAGAGTGCGCGCGATGCGCGAGCTCCTGCTCTCGGACGAATACGCGGAACAAAAGAAAGCCGTCAACCGCTTTATGCTGGTGCTGTCTACACTGTATTCACTGGATAACAAGGCATTCGCTGACGCAACAGAATCTCTGCATGGCCGCACCCGCGTCTACTTCGCGGGCGACGAGCAGACCCTGTTGCAGAATGGCAATCAAACTAAGCCCAAACATGTTCCTGGTACGCCGTACTGGGTCATCACCAATACCAACACGGGACGCAAGCGCAGCATGATCGAACATATCATGCAGTCCATGCAGTTCCCGGCGGAATTGACTGATAAGGTTTGCGGTACAATCTAACCCTTGCATTGGAAGGATCAGGCAATGGCAAATCACACTCGTGCGGGTCAGCCTGCACAACAAAGCGATTTGATTAACGTCGCTCAACTGACATCTCAGTACTATGTGCTGAAGCCTCAGGTGGGCAACGCAGAACACGCAGTGAAGTTTGGTACGTCTGGTCACCGCGGCAGCGCGGCGCGCCACAGTTTTAACGAACCACACATTCTGGCCATTGCCCAGGCCATCGCGGAAGAGCGCGCCAAAAATGGTGTAACCGGTCCATGCTACGTGGGTAAAGACACCCATGCGCTCTCTGAGCCCGCATTTATCTCCGTGCTGGAGGTGCTGGCTGCCAACGGCGTAGACGTGATCGTGCAGGAAAATAACGGCTATACGCCGACCCCTGCCGTCTCCAACGCCATTCTGGTGCATAACAAAAAGGGCGGGGCGCAGGCCGATGGTATCGTCATCACCCCGTCGCATAACCCGCCGGAAGATGGCGGTATCAAATATAACCCACCTAATGGTGGCCCGGCTGACACCAACGTCACCAAAGTGGTGGAAGATCGTGCTAACGCGCTGCTGGCCGATGGTCTGAAAGGCGTGAAGCGTATCTCTCTGGACGCGGCGATGGCCTCTGGCCACGTGAAAGAGCAGGATCTGGTGCAACCCTTCGTTGAAGGGCTGGCGGATATCCTCGATATGGCGGCTATCCAGAAAGCGGGCCTGAAGCTGGGCGTCGATCCGCTCGGCGGCTCCGGTATTGAATACTGGAAACGTATCGCCGAGTTTTACAAGCTGGATCTGACCCTGGTTAACGATCAGGTCGATCAAACCTTCCGCTTTATGCACCTGGATAAAGACGGCGCAATCCGTATGGACTGCTCATCGGAGTGTGCGATGGCGGGGCTGCTGGCGCTGCGCGACAAGTTCGCTCTGGCCTTCGCTAACGACCCGGATTATGACCGCCACGGCATCGTCACCCCGGCTGGGCTGATGAATCCGAACCACTACCTGGCGGTGGCGATTAACTACCTGTTCCAGCACCGTCCACAGTGGGGCAAAGAGGTCGCCGTTGGTAAGACGCTGGTCTCCTCCGCCATGATCGACCGGGTGGTGAACGACCTCGGCCGCAACCTGGTCGAAGTTCCGGTAGGCTTCAAATGGTTCGTGGATGGTCTGCATGACGGTAGCTTCGGCTTCGGTGGCGAAGAGAGCGCAGGGGCCTCTTTCCTGCGTTTCGATGGCACCCCGTGGTCGACCGATAAAGACGGCATCATCATGTGCCTGCTGGCTGCCGAAATTACCGCGGTTACCGGTAAAAACCCGCAGGAGCACTATAACGAACTGGCGGCACGCTTTGGCGCACCGAGCTATAACCGCATCCAGGCGAGCGCAACCTCTGCCCAGAAAGCGGCGCTCTCTAAACTCTCTCCGGAGCAGGTGAGCGCAGATACCCTGGCGGGTGACCCGATCACCGCCCGTCTGACTGCGGCCCCGGGCAACGGCGCCTCTATTGGCGGCCTGAAGGTGATGACGGAAAACGGCTGGTTCGCGGCGCGTCCGTCCGGCACGGAAGATGCGTATAAAATTTACTGCGAAAGCTTCCTCGGCGACGAACACCGTAAGCTGATTGAGAAAGAAGCGGTAGAGATCGTGAGCGAAGTGCTGAAAAACGCCTGATAGCGGAAGGCGGAAAACATACCCGGTAGGCGGTCGCGCCACCGGGTTTTTTTATGGCCTGCGATCAGAGCAAAAAGCGATACCCGACCCCGGTTTCAGTTAACAGATGGCGCGGGCGCGCGGGATCGGCTTCCAGCTTCTGGCGCAAGTGGCCCATATAAATGCGCAGGTAGTGGCTGTGCTCTACCGCGTTCGGCCCCCAGACCTGATTCAGCAGCTGGCGCTGGGTCAGCACCTTGCCATGATTGTTAAGCAGTATCGCCAGCAGGCGAAATTCAATAGGGGTGAGGTGGATCTCCTCTACGCCACGCACAATACGGCGCGCCGCCAGATCAACGGTGATATCCGAGAAGCGATAAACGGGATCTGGAGAGGCCGTACTCCCATGACGACGCAGCGCCACACGCAGGCGCGCCTGCAGTTCGCCAATGCCGAACGGCTTGCTGAGATAATCGTCTGCACCGGCATCCAGCGCGGCAATCTTGTCATCCTCTTCTACCCGCGCCGACAAGACGATAATCGGCATCTGGCTCCACTGGCGCACGTCGCGAATAAAATCCAGACCGTCGCCATCCGGCAGGCCGAGATCGAGGATCACCAGATCGGGTTTGCGCGTCGCCGCTTCCAGCAGACCGCGCTGCAGTGTTCCCGCTTCGTAGACGCGCAGACCGTCGGCTTCCAGAGCGGTGCGCAGAAAGCGGCTGATAGCCAGTTCGTCTTCGATTATCAGGACGTTAATCACATATCCTCGGGTAAGTCATTGAGTTCAGGGGGCGGTTCGAGCGGGAGTGTAACACAAAAACGGGCCCCTCCCTCGGGGCGGTTTTGCGCCGTAATTGTCCCGCCATGCACCTCGACTATCGCCTGGCAGATAGCCAGCCCCAGCCCGACGCCAGGAATGGCCGACTCTTTGTTCCCGCGAGCAAACTTATCAAAGATAGCGCGCTCTTGCCCGTCAGGAATGCCCGGTCCGTTATCCCACACCGTCAGCGTAAACCGGTTTTCGGCTGTCCGGGCCTGAATACCGATATCGGCTTTCGGGCCGGCATATTTCACCGCATTCTCCAGCAGATTGATGAGGACCCGTTCAAACAGCGGGCCATCGACGTGGATCAGCGCCAGGGGCTCAGGCAGATCCAGCGCGATATGCCGCCCACCCGAGCCCGGCTCCAGCGTTTTCAGGGCGCTGCCGACTACCTCTTCCAGCGTCAGCCACTCTTTTTTCAGGTTAAAGCCGCCAGACTGGATGCGCGCCATATCCAGCAGATTGTTGACCAGTCGGGTGGTATTCAGGACATGCTGGCGGATCTCACTGGCCTGCGTAGCATGCGGCGACCCCTCAGCCGCCAGGTCGAGGGTCAGAATTTCTGACTGGCCAAACAGCACCGTCAGCGGCGTGCGGAGATCGTGCGACAGGGCGGCGAGCAGTGAATTACGAATACTCTCCCGCTCGCTGGCAAGCCTTGCCTGCTCTTCGCTGGTGGTGAGTGCCAGCCGTTCCAGCGCACTGGCGACCAGCAGGGTAAAGGTTTCCAGTAGCCGTTGCTGCTCGGGGATCATCAGCTGGCGCAGATTTGTCGGCTCAACAATGGCCAGCCCCTGAATATTGGCTGCGCTGCGTAATGGTAAAATTTGATACGGCACGCCGGGCAGGGTATCCGTGCCGGCACCCGCCGGTAAGCCTTTATCAAAGCTCCAGCGCGCTATCGCCTCGTCCCAGGGCGTCATGCCGGTGGCGGGGGTGAGCGGGCCGAGCTTGCCTTCGGCGTCCGGCAGCAGAATCAGGCTGTGGGCATGAAAGGTGGAGTGAATAAATTGCTGGCTGGTCTGGACGATCTCCAGCGGGGTGCGGCCCACTGCCAGCGCTTTCGACATCTCATACAGGTGGCGGGTGCGCTGTTCACGATAGCGGGCAATCCGCGCCTGGTAGCGTACTCCGGCGGTGAGGTTACCGATGAGCAATCCCACGGCGAGCATTACCGCGAAGGTGAGCACATACTGCACGTCTGAAACCGCCAGCGTGCCGCGTGGCGCAATAAAGAACAGGTCAAAGCTGATGACATTAATCACCGTCGCCAGGACCGACGGCCAGCGCCCGAAAAACAGCGCCACCACCACGACTCCCAGCAGATAGATCATGACCAGGTTGGCCGCATCAAAACCGGGCAGCCATTGACTGGTGATAAAGGTAATGAGGGCGCAAAGCAGCACAGCCACCAGACAACCGCGCAGCTGGATGCGCCACTTCTCGTTAAAAGTGCGATTATCGGGCGTTTTGACCAGTAGCGGGGCAGGGGTATCATCCAGCGCCACCACCACCAGATCCAGCTCCGGTGCGCGCTGGGCCAGCTTGTCGGCGAAGCTGCTGCGATCGAACCAGCGACGGCGATTGCGACGTCCGAGCACGATTTTGCCGAGGTTATGTTCCCGGGCATAGCGCACAATGGCCTTATCTTCCGCCGGGTCGGTGAGCGTGGCGGTCTCGGCCCCGAGCTCCTGGGCCAGGTGCAAGGCACTGAGAATGGCGCGCCGTTGCTGCTCCGGCAGGCGATGTAGCTGCGGGGTTTCGACGTAGACCGCGTGCCAGACGCTGCCAAGCTTCGCCGCCAGTCGCGCGGCGGTACGTACCAGCTTCTCATTACCCCGGCTATGCCCAATGCACAGCAGGATGGCGTCGCGGGTGTGCCAGACCTTCTCTTCTCCCTGGCGGTCGCGCCAGGCTCGCATCTGATCGTCCACCCTGTCGGCGGTGCGACGCAGCGCCAGTTCGCGCAGGGCGATAAGATTACCTTTACGGAAGAAATGTTCGATGGCGCGCTCGGCCTGGCCGGCAATATAGACTTTGCCCTCATGCAGGCGCTGACGCAGATCGTCCGGCGGCAGATCCACCAGCACAACCTCGTCGGCGGCGTCGAAGAAGGGGTCGGGGACCGTCTCACGCACCTGAATGCCGGTGACGCCGCTCACCACGTCATTGAGGCTTTCGAGATGTTGCACGTTGACGGTGGTAAACACATCGATGCCCGCTTCCAGCAGCTCTTCCACATCCTGCCAGCGCTTGGGATGGCGGGATCCGGGCACATTGCTGTGGGCCAGTTCGTCCATCAGGATCAGCGCCGGGCGGCGGGCGAGGGCGGCATCAAGGTCAAACTCCGTGACCGTACGGCCACGGTGCGTGAAATGCCGGGGTGGCTGTGTCGCCAGCCCGGTAAGCAGTGCGGCGGTCTCCTGACGGCCATGGGTTTCAACCACGCCGATCAGGATATCGAGCCCCTGGGCGCGTAAACGCTGCGCTTCCGCCAGCATGGCGAAGGTTTTTCCTACCCCCGCGCAGGCGCCAAAGAAGATTTTTAGCTTACCGCGGTGGGGCGCAGCGGTCTGTTCCAGCAAACGATCCGGATCCGGGCGCAGGGGCTCGTCGGTCATATTAAGGGTTCCTTAGTGCGTCCAGCGCCAGGTTTACTTCAACGATATTCACTATCGGCATGCCCAGGAAGCCGACCAGCGGTTTTTGGGTATGCTTTGCCACCAGTTCACTGACCTGGGCAGGGGTTAGCCCGCGGGCCTGCGCGACACGGGGGATCTGCCAGGCGACTGCGCCGGGGGTGAGGCTGTAATCCAGTCCGCTGGCCGAGGCGGTAATCAACTCAACCGGTACCGCCGCCGTCGCTTGTGGATTGGCGGCCCGCAGGGCCGTCACCCGCTCTGTTACTGCGCTGTCCAGCGCCGGGTTACTGCCGGCCAGATTACTGCCCCCGGAGGCCATAGGATTATACGGGCTTTCTGCCGTGGCGGAAGGCCGCCCCTGGAAGTAACCCGCGCCGGTAAAGTTCTGCCCAATCAGCCGCGAACCGCGAACCTCACTCCCCTGCATAATCAAAGAGCCGTTGGCCCGATCATGAAACAGCCACTGCCCCAGCGCGGTGGTCACCAGCGGGTAGAGCCCGCCGGTAATGGCGGCCAGCAAGATAAACAAAAGTATAGCGGGACGTAACATAGCCATTTGAATTACCTCTTAAACCAGTCCGAACACGGTCAGCAGCAGGTCGATCGCTTTAATGCCGATAAAGGGCACCAGTAGTCCACCCAGACCGTAGATCCATAAATTACGACGTAGCATGGCGGCGGCGGTGAGCGGCTTGTAACTCACCCCTTTCAGCGCAAGCGGGATCAGGAAGACGATGATCAGCGCGTTAAAAATCACCGCGCTGAGGATCGCCGATGCGGGGGAGTGCAACTGCATCACATTCAGGGCGTTGAGCTGCGGATAGGTCACCGCAAAGGCCGCCGGGATAATGGCAAAATATTTCGCCACGTCGTTGGCAATACTGAAGGTAGTAAGCGAGCCCCGGGTCATCAGCATCTGTTTACCGATGTGTACCACTTCAATCAGCTTGGTCGGGTTTGAGTCCAGATCGACCATGTTGCCCGCCTCTTTCGCCGCCTGGGTACCTGAGTTCATGGCGACCGCCACGTCCGCCTGGGCCAGCGCTGGCGCATCGTTGGTGCCATCGCCGGTCATTGCCACCAGCCAACCTTCGGCCTGATACTGGCGGATCAACGCCAGCTTCGCCTCGGGGGTGGCTTCAGAGAGAAAATCATCCACCCCGGCTTCAGCCGCGATGGCCGCTGCGGTCAGACGGTTATCACCCGTGATCATCACCGTTTTGATGCCCATCTTACGCAACTGAGCAAAGCGCTCTTTGATGCCGCCTTTAACGATGTCCTTCAGGGCGATGACCCCCAGCACGCTGGCGCCTTCGGCCACCACCAGCGGGGTAGCACCCTCCCTGGCGACGCGCTCTACCAGCGCATCGACTTCAGCAGGAAAGTGGCCGTTATTGGCCGCGATATGGCGGCGAATGGCATCCACTGACCCTTTACGGATCAGGCGATCCTGAATGTTGATGCCGCTCATCCGGGTCTGCGCGGTGAAAGGCACGAAGGTAGCCTGCAGGCTCTGTACATCGCGCTGACGCAGATTAAAGCGCTGTTTCGCCAGTACCACGATGCTGCGGCCTTCTGGCGTCTCATCCGCCAGCGAGGCGAGCTGCGCTGCGTCGGCCAGGGTCTTCTCCTCAACGCCAGGTGCGGGCAGAAAGTCAGACGCCTGGCGATTACCCAGCGTAATAGTGCCGGTTTTATCCAGCAGTAATACGTCCACGTCGCCCGCCGCTTCGACCGCGCGGCCGCTGGTGGCGATAACGTTGGCCCCCAGCATCCGGCTCATCCCCGCTACGCCGATGGCGGAGAGCAGCCCGCCGATGGTGGTGGGGATCAGGCAGACCAGCAACGCCACCAGCACCGTCACGCTCACAGGCGTGCCGCCGTAAGCCGAGAACGGCCACAGGGTGGCTGTCGCCAGCAGGAAGACCAACGTCAGGGCCACCAGCAGAATGGTCAGGGCAATTTCGTTAGGCGTCTTGCGGCGCTGGGCCCCTTCGACCATGGCGATCATCCGATCAAGAAAGGTTTCACCAGGGTTAACGCTGCACTGAATCACCAGCCAGTCCGAGAGAATACGCGTGCCGCCCGTTACGGAGGCAAAATCCCCGCCGGATTCACGGATCACCGGGGCCGATTCACCGGTGATGGCGCTCTCGTCCACCGAGGCGCCGCCTTCGATCACCTCCCCATCGCACGGAATGATATCGCCGGCTTCCACCAGAACAATATCCCCTTTGCGCAGGGTCTCTGCCGGAACCTTATCGCTGGCGGCGCCGTACTTCGGCTCACGCAGTTTGCGGGCAAAGGAGGTTTTCTTTACCCCCTTCAGGCTATTGGCCTGGGCTTTACTCCGCCCTTCGGCCAGCGCTTCGGCAAAGTTGGCAAACAGGACGGTAAACCACAGCCACAGGCTGATGGCTGCGGTGAACAGCGCATTGCCCGGCAGTTTTCCCCCCGCCATCGCGATGGCAAGCAGGGTAGTGAGCAGGCTGCCAATCCAGACGATAAACATCACCGGGTTGTGCCACTGCACGCGCGGACTCAGTTTTTTTACCGCATCCAGCAGCGCCTGGCGAACCAGCGAGGGTTCGAGCAGGGCCAGTTGCTTACGACTCATGACTAATACTCCGCAAAATCAGCGTAAAGAGAGATGTTCCGCGACCGGGCCTAATGCGAGGGCGGGAATAAAGGTCAGCGCACCCACCAGCAGTACCGTGCCGATCAGCAGGCCGATAAACAGCGGGCCGCTGGTGGGCAGCGTACCGGTAGAGGCAGGCTGGATTTTTTTGTTAACCAGAGCCCCGGCAATCGCCATCACCGGAATAATCACCCCAAAGCGTCCCAGCAACATGCAGGCCGCCAGCAGGCAGTTCCAGAATGGCGTGTTCGCACTTAAACCGGCAAAGGCGCTACCGTTGTTATTGGCCGCGGAAGAGACCGCGTAGAGCACCTCGCTAAAACCGTGGATGCCGGGATTAAAGATGCCGCTGCGTCCTGCGTCGGTTATTAGCGCCAGGGCGGTACCGAGCAGCACCAGCGCGGGGGTGACCAGAATAGCCAGTGCGGTCAGCTTCATTTCGCGCACGTCAATTTTCTTACCCAGATATTCCGGCGTGCGGCCAATCATCAGCCCGGCGATAAATACTGCCAGCAGGACGAACAACAGCATGCCGTACAGACCAGAACCCACCCCGCCGAAGACCACTTCCCCAATCTGCATCAGCCACAGCGGGATCATCCCGCCCAGCGCGGTAAAGGAGTCGTGCATGGCATTCACCGCCCCGCAGGAGGCCGCCGTGGTTACCACCGCGTACAGGCTGCTGGCCAGAATACCGAAGCGGCTCTCTTTGCCCTCCATGTTGATTGCGCTATCCGCGCCGAGAGCCAGGAAGTGGCTGTTGCCCTGCCACTCGGCCCACATGACCAGCCCGGCGCACACCACGAAGATCGCCGACATCGCCCACAGGATCGCCTGACCCTGACGGCGATCGCGAACGGCCTCACCAAAGGCAAAGCACAGCGCAGTCGGAATTAAAAAGATCGCCAGCATCTGGGCGAAATTGGTTAGCGCGGTGGGGTTCTCGAAAGGATGTGATGAGTTTGCGTTAAAGAAACCGCCGCCGTTGGTGCCCAGCATTTTTATCGCCTCCTGAGAGGCAACCGGTCCCATTGGCAGCAGCTGTTTTGCCCCTTCCAGCGAGGTGTAATGCTGGTAAGCGTGCAGGTTTTGCAGCGTCCCTTGCTGGATAAAGAACAGCGCCAACAACAGCGAGATCGGCAACAGCACCCACAGCGTAATCCGGGTGAGATCCACCCAGGCGTTGCCCAGCGTCGACACGCTTTGACGGGCAAAGGCGCGGGTCAGGGCGAAAATGACCGCAATGCCGCTGGCGGCAGAGAGGAAGTTTTGCACCGTCAGGCCAGCCATCTGGCTGAAGTAGCTCAGCGTTGACTCCCCGGCATACGACTGCCAGTTGGTGTTACTGACGAAGCTCACCGCCGTATTCAGCGCCAGATGCCAGGAGAGGCCGGGCAACTGCTGAGGGTTAAACGGCAGGGCGCCCTGTAGCATCAGCATGGCAAACAACACGACCAATCCCACCAGGTTCAGCAGCAGAATTGCCGCCAGATAGCGCCGCCAGCTCATCTCCTCACAGGCAATATCTAAGCCGCGCAGCAGGGCGCTATCCAGCCGCGCGATAGCTGGCAGCGGGGTGCCGGTAATCATGCGGGCAAGTAGCGAACCCAGCGGTTTTGCCAGCACGAACAGGACCAGCAGAAAGCTGGCAATCAGCAGAAATCCTTGCGCGGCCATCAGAATGCCTCCGCATTAATCAGGGCATAAACCAGGTACGCCAGTAACAGGAACACCAGCACGATGCCGGTAATCACACCTGCAGTCACAATTCACCTCCGGGTGACGTTGAAATTGATGAAAAAGGTAGGATTTCCGGCGCAAAGATTTCGTAAAAAAGCGGGGGGCAGGGTGTAAAAAAAGTATAAAAATATCAAAAACCACAATTTAACTAATGATTAGTATTAATTTAACTTTTTTGTAACTCGCTTACGAAGGAAGTGTAAATATTCACTAAATGAATAAAAAAGAGTGGTCGGATGAGTAGTAAACTTTCAGTCAACGCGGTACTATTTTACCCAGATAACCTGTTTAACTTTTTCCGGAGCATGTTTCCGGCCAACTTAGGGGAGAGAATAATGGATCACTACAAAGAGTTTCCGGCACATATCGTATTATTACGCCGCGCTTTCGCCGTGGTGGCTGGCATCCTGGCGCTGCCGGTGATGTTGTTCTGGAAAGATCGTGCCCGTTTTTACAGCTATCTGCACCGCGTCTGGGCTAAAACCAGCGATAAACCGGTCTGGATGGCGCAGGCGGAAAAAGCCACCTGCGATTTTTACTAATAAGAAAGACGATACACAGCAATAAACCCGCCGCCACAGCAATGTGGCGGTTTTTTTTGTCCGCAGGATGGGCAACCAGAGAAGATCGCTTCATTTCAGAATGGCTACAATTGTTAATGCGAAGTATTCTGAATCGCTCAACTCTGTTACGGACGAACACTCTGGAGTTTTATGCCCATCCATCTGGTCTGGTTTCGCGCCGATCTGCGCATCCATGACAACCTGGCGCTTGCCGCCGCCTGTCGGAACAAAAATGCACGCGTACTGGCGCTCTTCCTGGCGACACCCGGTCAATGGCAGCGCCACCTTATGGCGCCGCGCCAGGCGGCTTACCTTCATGCGCATTTAAATAATCTGCGTCAACAACTGGCCGAAAAAGGCATTCCGCTTCTTTATGATGAGGTTGATGACTTTGCCGCCCAGGCTGAAAAAGTGGCGCAAATCTGTGCCGAACATGAGGTAACGGATCTTTTTTACAATTATCAGTACGAAGTGAACGAGCAGCAGCGCGATCGGGCGCTTGAGCGATCGCTGCAGCAGGTAACGTGTCAGGGTTTTGATGACAGCGTGATCCTGCCACCCGGCAGCGTGATGACGGGCAATCATGAGATGTACAAAGTCTTTACGCCGTTCAAAAACGCCTGGCTACGTCGCCTGAAGGAGGGCATGCCGGAGTGCGCATCGGCACCCACCCCGCGGGGAGAGGAAGCGGTGCCTGCGCACGCCTCGCCGCTCGATTTCGATTATCCTCAACAGCCCTTTGATGC
Source organism: Leclercia pneumoniae (assembly GCF_017348915.1). Taxonomy (NCBI): domain Bacteria; kingdom Pseudomonadati; phylum Pseudomonadota; class Gammaproteobacteria; order Enterobacterales; family Enterobacteriaceae; genus Leclercia; species Leclercia pneumoniae. The sequence continues at coordinate 1,248,255 of NZ_CP071383.1, forward strand.
CGGGCTCTTCCCCCCCACGGAAAAAGAGGCTATTGCCCATCTGCGCCATTTTTGCAAGGAGGGGGCAGGGGAGTATGAAGCTCAGCGCGATTTCCCGGCCATCGAAGGAACCAGCCGTCTTTCCGCTTGCCTGGCCCTCGGGGTGTTATCGCCGCGCCAGTGTCTGCATCGCCTGGTGGCCGAACAACCCAGGGCGCTGGAGGGGGGACCGGGTGCGGTCTGGCTCAATGAACTTATCTGGCGTGAATTTTATCGTCATCTGATGACGTATCACCCTGATTTATGTAAACATCGGCCATTCATCCGCTGGACAGAACAGGTCGCCTGGCAGCACGATGAAAAGCAGCTTCATGCCTGGCAACAGGGGCAAACCGGCTATCCCATCGTCGATGCGGCCATGCGTCAGCTCAATGAAACGGGCTGGATGCACAACCGTCTGCGCATGATTACCGCCAGTTTTCTGGTAAAGGATCTGCTTATCGACTGGCGTATTGGGGAGCGTTATTTTATGTCTCAGTTGATTGATGGCGATCTGGCCGCCAATAACGGCGGCTGGCAGTGGGCCGCCTCAACCGGCACCGATGCGGCTCCCTATTTTCGCATTTTTAACCCGACAACCCAGGGGCAGAAGTTTGATGCCGACGGCGCGTTTATCCGCCGTTGGCTGCCGGAGCTGGCAAGTTTGCCAGACAAGGCGATTCACGACCCGTGGATCTGGGCGGATAAACAAGGGGTGACCCTCAACTATCCGCGTCCGGTTGTCGACCATAAACAGGCGCGCGCCGCCACCCTGGCAGCCTATGAAGCTGCCCGTAAAGCGTAAGAGAGTGATGATGAAGAATAGCGAACTGGAAAGCCTGATTAACGACAAACTCAACAGCGCCAAATTTAGCGACTACGGCCCTAATGGTCTGCAGGTCGAAGGGCGCGAGCAGGTACAGAAAATTATTACCGGCGTGACCGCCAGCCAGGCGCTGCTGGATGAGGCCGTGCGCCAGAATGCGGATGCGGTGATCGTGCATCATGGTTATTTCTGGAAAAACGAAGCGCCGATTATCCGCGGCATGAAGCGTAACCGTTTAAAAACGCTGCTGGCCAACGATATCAACCTGTACGGCTGGCACCTGCCGCTCGATGCCCACCCGGAGCTGGGCAACAACGTCCAGCTGGCTCAGCTACTGGGCATTACGGTGATGGGCGAAATTGAAGAGCTGCTGCCGTGGGGCGAGCTGGCGATGCCGGTACCGGGTCTGGAGTTGGCCTCCTGGATTGAAGCGCGTCTGGGACGTCGCCCGCTCTGGAGTGGTGATACCGGACCGGATCTGGTGAAACGCGTCGCCTGGTGCACCGGCGGCGGACAGGGCTTTATCGACAACGCGGCCCGTTTCGGGGTGGATGCGTTTATCACCGGTGAAGTTTCGGAGCAGACTATCCACTCCGCCCGCGAGCAGGGGCTGCATTTTTATGCCGCAGGACACCACGCCACCGAACGCGGCGGTATCCGTGCGCTCAGCGAGTGGCTGACTGAAAATACTGACCTGGATGTCACTTTTATTGATATCCCTAATCCAGCCTGATGAGAGGTGCTTAAGTGCAGCGAGCGCGTTGTTATCTGTTAGGCGAGACCGCCGTGGTGCTGGAGCTGGAACCTCCCGTCACCCTGGCGACGCAAAAAAGGATCTGGCGTTTAACCCAGCGGCTCGGGGAAATTCCGGAGGTGGTGGAAGCGATCCCCGGCATGAATAACATCACCGTGGTATTACGCAACCCACACTCGGTGGCGCTGGACGCCATTGAACGGCTGCAACGCTGGTGGGAAGAGAGCGAGGCGCTGGAGCCTGAGTCGCGCGCCATCGAGATCCCGGTGGTCTACGGCAAAAGCGCCGGGCCCGATCTCGGTGAAGTGGCCCGTCATGCGGGGTTGTCGGAGAAACAGGTTGTCGAGCTTCACGCATCAGTCGATTACGTGGTCTGGTTCCTGGGCTTCCAGCCGGGATTCCCCTATCTGGGAGGTTTGCCAGAAAAGCTGACCACGCCACGTCGCGACGAACCCCGTCTGCAGGTGCCTGCCGGTTCCGTGGGCATTGGCGGCGCGCAGACGGGAATTTATCCGCTCGCGTCCCCCGGCGGCTGGCAACTGATTGGGCATACCTCGTTGCCGCTGTTTGATCCGCGTCTGGATGAGCCGGTCCTGCTGCGTCCTGGCGATACCGTGCGCTTTGTCCCGCAAAAGGAGGGGGTATGTTAAAGGTTATTCGTGCCGGGCTATACACCTCCGTGCAGGATGGCGGGCGGATTGGCTTACGCCAGTCGGGCATTAGTTATTGTGGCGCGCTGGACAAACCGGCATTGCAGATTGCCAACCTGCTGGTGGGCAACGCACCCGACGCCGCCGCGCTGGAGATCACGCTCGGCCAGTGCTGTTTTGAATTTGAACAGGACGGCTGGTTTGCCCTGACGGGGGCAGGCTGTGATGCGAAGCTCGACGACGCGGCGGTCTGGACGGGATGGCGTCTGCCGGTGAAAGCCGGGCAGCGGTTGACCCTGAAGCGCCCTGTACACGGTATGCGCAGCTATCTGGCCATTGCCGGGGGCATCGACGTGCCGCAGGTGATGGACTCCTACAGTACCGATCTCAAAATTGGTATGGGCGGTTTTGAAGGCCGGCTGCTAAAAGATGGCGATTGCCTGCCCATTTGCCCGGGCGGCCACCCATTTATGGAGGCGCAGGGGGTAAAACAACTGCTCTGGAATAACCGTGTGCGCGCGTTGCCTGGCCCGGAATATCATGAATTCGATCAGGCCTCGCAGGATGCGCTCTGGCGCTTGCCCTGGCAGCTCAGTCCGCAAAGTAACCGTATGGGCTACCGCCTGCAGGGGCAGAAACTGCAGCGCACCACCGACCGTGAAATGGTGTCGCATGGCCTGCTGCCGGGGGTGATCCAGGTGCCGCATAACGGTCAGCCGATCATACTGATGAACGATGCCCAGACCACCGGCGGTTATCCACGCATCGCCTGCATTATTGAAGCGGATATGTATCATCTGGCGCAGATCCCGCTGGGACAACCGATTCACTTTGTGCCCTGCACCCTGGAAGAGGCGCTGGAAGCGCGACGTGTACAGAAGCAGTATCTCGAACAGCTGGCATGGAGGTTACATGAACGTGATTGATTTAAATGCCGATTTAGGCGAGGGGTGCGGCAGCGATGCCGCCCTGCTGCAGCTCGTTTCGTCCGCCAATATCGCCTGCGGTTTTCACGCCGGGGATGCCGAAACCATGCTCACCTGCGTGCGTGAAGCGCTGAAAAATGGCGTAGCCATCGGGGCGCATCCCAGCTTCCCGGATCGGGAAAATTTTGGCCGCACGGCAATGACCCTGCCGCCGGAGACCGTCTACGCCCAGGTGTTGTATCAGATTGGTGCCCTGGCGGGGATGGTACGCGCAGAAGGGGGGCAGCTACGCCACGTCAAACCCCACGGTATGCTCTATAACCAGGCGGCCAAAGAGCCGATGCTGGCTGACGCTATCGCCCGTGCGGTGCACGCCGCCGATCCCGCGCTGATCCTTGTCGGTCTGGCCGGGAGCGAGCTGATCCGTGCCGGGGAGCGTTACGGCCTGGTGACGCGGGAAGAGGTCTTTGCCGACAGGGGATATCAGGCGGACGGTAGCCTGGTGCCGCGAGGTCAGCCAGGCGCACTGGTCGTCGACGAGCAGCAGTCGCTGGCGCAGACCCTGGAGATGGTGCAACACGGTCGGGTGAAAAGTATTACCGGCGAGTGGGCGACGGTGAAGGCGCAAAGCGTGTGCATTCACGGTGACGGTGAACATGCCCTGGAATTTGCCCGACGCCTGCGCAGTGAATTTGCCGCACAACAGATAAAAATTAGCGCGTAGCGCACTTAAAACACAACACAACCAACAGGAACGTCATCATGGCAGAGACGCTAAACCTCTGGCCACTCATCGGTATCGCGGTGATTGTGGTCGGATTTCTTTTACGCTTTAACCCGGTGCTGGTGGTCATTGTCGCCGGGATCGTGACGGGGCTGGCGGCGCAGATGCCGATTGCAACCATCCTCGAAAAATTGGGCGAAGGGTTTCTCAATACCCGAAACCTGCCTTATATCCTGCTGATCCCGCTGGCGGTGATCGGCCTGCTTGAGCGTCACGGGCTGAAAGAGCGCGCCCAGGCGTGGATCGCGAAGATCCGCAGCGCCACCTCGGGCCGCCTGCTGATCGTCTACCTCTTTGTGCGCGAAGCCTCTGCCGCGATGGGATTGACCAGCCTTGGCGGTCATCCACAAATGGTGCGACCGCTGCTGGCGCCGATGGCGGAAGGGGCGGCTGAGCAGAAGTACGGCGAGCTGCCGGGTGCCGTGCGTTATCGTCTGCGCGCCATGTCGGCCGCGACTGACAACGTCGGGCTGTTCTTCGGAGAAGACATTTTTGTCGCCTTCGGGGCCATCATCTTTATGCACAACTTTATGCTGGAGTCCGGAGGGATTCAGACCGAGCCGCTGCACATTGCCTTGTGGGGGATCCCGACCGCGATCTGCGCCTTTGTGATCCATGCTACCCGTCTGTGGCGCCTGGATAAACACCTTGAGCGCGAGCTGGCGAAAACCCTCCGCACGCCGGGAGGTGCCGAATGAATTTCCAGCAAAGCTATCTTTACTGGCTTGCCGGCCTGGTGCTGATTATCGTCGCCTTGATGTCATTTCGCGATAAAGCCAACCCACGCCGTATCACTACCGGGCTGTTCTGGGGCATCTATGGCCTGATGTTCCTGCTCGGTGACTGGACCTATCAGCTGGTGGGCGACAAACGCACGGTGCACATTGCCGTGGGGGCAGCGGTGGTGGCGCTGGCGCTGATTGCCGGCTTCGGGGGCGTGCGTCTGGGAAGCTATCATCAGCGTAAACCGGAAGAGCGTGAAGCCAGCGCCAAACGACTCGGCAACCGGCTCTTCTATCCGGCACTGGCGATCCCGGTGGTGACGGTGGTAGGCGTGCTGATGTTTAACCATATTCCGGGCCTTCAGGAAGCGCTGTTCGGGCCTGGCAACCACTCCACGCTGGTGACGCTCTTCTCGATGACCGTCGGTTCGCTGATTGGCCTGGGCATGGCGGTTAAAATGACCCATGAGAAGGTGCATCAGCCGATTCAGGAGGCGCGCCGTCTGCTGGACTCCATCGGCTGGGCCTTTATTCTGCCGCAAATCCTCGCCACGCTGGGGCTGTTGTTCACCGCGGCGGGCGTCGGGGAGGGGATCTCCTGGCTCACCCAGACCTATCTGGCTGTCGATAGCCGCTTTATCGCCGTGGCGGTCTACGCCATTGGGATGGCGCTGCTGACCATGGTCATGGGCAACGCCTTTGCCGCCTTCCCGATCGTGACGGCAGGGATTGGTATTCCGATCCTGGTACTGCAGCACGGCGGTAACCCGGCGGTGATGGCGGCGATCGGGATGTTCTCTGGCTACTGCGGCACTCTGATGACGCCGATGGCGGCAAACTTCAATATCGTGCCGGCGGCGCTGCTGGAGTTGCCAGATAAAAATGCGGTGATTAAGGCGCAGGTGCCGACAGGCGTGCTGCTGTTGATTGCCAACGTTTTCTTACTCTACTTCCTGATGTTCTTGTAAGGAGAGACGATGCAAACCGTATTAGTGACCGGTTTCGAACCCTTTGGCGGCGAGACCGTAAATCCTTCCTGGGAAGTGGTAAAACAGCTTGAAGGGATGACCATTGAGCACTGTCGCGTGGTGACGCGGCAGTTGCCGTGCGTGTTTGGCGAGTCGCTGGCGGTGCTGAATGCGGCCATTGATGAACTGCAACCGTCGGTGATCCTGGCGATAGGGCAGGCGGGCGGCCGCGTGGACATTACCGTAGAACGGGTGGCGATCAATGTCGATGACGCGCGCATTCCGGATAATAAAGGTCAGCAGCCCGTTGACGTGGCGATTGTGCCAGACGGCCCGGCGGCATGGTTTAGTTCTCTGCCAATCAAAGCGATGGTGGCTGCCTTGCGTGAGGCAGGCGTTCCTGCTTCGGTTTCCCAGACGGCAGGCACTTTCGTCTGTAATCATGTGATGTATGGCCTGCTGAATACTATCGCTAAGCGGCCAGGCGTGAAGGGCGGGTTTATCCACATCCCTTATCTGCCGGAACAGGCCGCCGCCCATATAGGGGCTCCGAGCATGGCGGCACACACGGTACAGCGAGGCCTTGAGGTTGCCATTGCGGTGGCTATTCGCCAGCAGGTTGACAGTAAAATTACCGGCGGTGCGACACATTAACTAAGGACGATATTATGCCAGAAGGCCCGGAGATCCGCCGTGCGGCGGATAACCTGGAGGCGGCGATCAAAGGCAAACCCCTCACCGGAGCGTGGTTTGCCTTCCCGCAATTAAAGCCCTATGAGTCCCGGCTGCTGGGGCAGACGATCACCCATATCGAAACGCGCGGGAAAGCGCTGCTGACCCATTTCTCTAATCAGCTGACGCTCTACAGCCATAATCAACTGTACGGCGTATGGCGGGTAGTGAAAACCGGCGAAACGGTGCAGACCAACCGCGTGCTGCGGGTCAAACTCCAGAGCGCCGAGAACACCATTTTGCTCTACAGCGCCTCGGATATAGAGATGCTCAC